>NZ_CP135529.1:967500-1290000 GCF_032401055.1 Tardiphaga sp. 709
GCGGTCTCTGCGATCGGCATCGCAGCTTCAAAATCGATCTGCCCCTGAAACATCGGTCATTCCTTTTTTTGCTTTTGCCGCCCCAACCGAGCGCGGCTCCTGTCCGTTATTTGATGCAATCCCAACCGCCGTTTGCCGGCTTGTTGGGATCAATATGACCGATCAAATTTGAAGAGCAGTTTAAGTATCGGGATGAACGAAATCTGAAGAGCCGAAGCCTGAATCGGCCCGTACGCGGCCAAAAACCCAGCATTTATGCGGGTTTTCTGCATTTTTGCGGAATTCGGTTTACCCTGCTGTTTGGGGATGCCGTAACCATCTCGGCAGCGTCGGCGACCAGGGATGTTAAAGGGCCTGCTCCGCGCATGCGACGACGCCGATGCGAAATACGTCACAGCGAGCAGATCAAAAGCTATTCGGGATCGGAAAATTCAAAGCGCCGGGGATGAACCGCACCGGCAAAAACGAGGGCGTCGGCAACACGTCAGGATCATATCTCATGTGGCCGGAGCCACCGATGAAACTGCGGACCAATGATCCGCACCGAATAAAGAACGCCAATCACGGAATGACCGGCTTCTTTGCCGGACCGGTTCGCGGGAAGAGCAAGCTCTGCCCCGGAGTGACGGTCCAGCCGTTTGACCTGATGTCTCGCCGACACCCTCTTTCGTCGACCAGAGCTGCGATCAATATCCGCTTCGAGAAGCAAATTGTCGTCGAGGCTCTCGTGACGTCGCCGGCGTTGCCACCGGCGTCGATCGTGGCAGAAGAAGTTACTTCTTCTTGGCGACCTTCTTGGTCTTCTTCGCGGTCTTCTTCACAGCGCTCTTCGCTGCCTTCTTGACGGTCTTCTTGACTGCCTTCTTCGTAGCTTTCTTGGCCATGTTGCCCTCCAATAAAGAGATGACTTGATCGCTGCGTGCACTCGGGAATCGAAATGCACTTCATCCCGAATACACCAACGATTTCAAAAGAACAGTCTCCCGCTTAAGGAAGTGTTGATGAGCGCAACGCGCCACTTCCCCCACGGGCCCAGTCACAACTTGAAATCTGGCACGCAAGGCGGCGCGAGAAACGCCCGAAAACGCTGCGTCCACAAATGTCAAGATTGCAGAAAGTACTTATTTTTTCCGGGCGCCCGCAATTCGTACTATCAAACAACTACACAAACTTTTGCCGCTCCCACGCGTGAGTCGGGCGCTGAAAACGGGCGCGAAGGACTCTGAGTCGGTATTTTTGGCAATGAAAATATTTTTTCAGAAAACGCGTTCGCGACTTATCGGTGCTGGCCACAACCGCACTTTTTGTCGGCTGACACCACGCCGATTCGCGATCTGATTCCGCGCGCGCGACCGTTCATCGCGCAGGTTACGACGCGCCAGCGAGGTCCACCAAAACGAAAACGGCGCCGCGCGAGGCGGCGCCGTCGTGATCGAATGGCGATCGTCAGATGCCGAGCTTGCTCTTGAGGAGGTCATTGACGACCTGCGGATTGGCTTTGCCGCCCGAGGACTTCATCACCTGACCGACGAACCAGCCCATCAGCGCCGGCTTGGCCTGCGCCTGCGCGACCTTGTCCGGATTGGCGGCGATGATGTCGTCGACCACCTTCTCGATGGCGCCAGTATCCGTCACCTGCTTCATGCCGCGCTCTTCGACGAGCGCGCGCGGGTCACCGCCTTCCGTCCAGACGATCTCGAACAGGTCCTTGGCGATCTTGCCCGAGATCACGCCTGCGCCGATCAGATCGACGATGGCGGCCATCTGCGCCGCCGACACCGGTGACGACGCGATGTCCTGGCCTTTCTTGTTGAGGCGGCCGAACAGTTCATTGATCACCCAGTTGGCGGCGAGCTTGCCGTCGCGCGCTTTGTCGGCAAGCCCGGCGAGCGTCGTCTCGAAGAACTCAGCGCTCTCGCGCTCGACCACCAGCACAGCGGCGTCATAGGCCGACAGGCCGAACGCGCTGATGAAACGTGCCTTCTTCTCGTCCGGCAGTTCCGGCAGCTCGGCTCTCAGCACGGCGACATAGTCCTCGCTGAATTCCAGCGGCAGCAGGTCGGGATCCGGGAAGTAGCGGTAGTCATGCGCCTCTTCCTTCGACCGCATCGACCGTGTCTCGCCCTTGTTCGGGTCGTACAGCCGGGTCTCCTGTTCGATCGAACCGCCATCCTCCAGGATTCCGATCTGGCGACGCGCTTCATAGTCGATGGCCTGGCCGATAAAGCGGATCGAGTTGACGTTCTTGATCTCGCAGCGGGTTCCCAGGGGATCGCCCGGCTTGCGGACCGAGACGTTGCAGTCGGCGCGCAGGTTGCCCTTCTCCATGTCGCCGTCGCAGGTGCCAAGATAACGCAGGATGGTGCGCAGCTTCGACACATAGGCCTGCGCCTGTTCGCTTGAGCGCATGTCGGGCTTGGAAACGATCTCCATCAGCGCCACACCGGAGCGATTGAGATCGACGAAGGTCTGCGTCGGGCTCTGGTCATGCACCAGCTTGCCGGCGTCCTGTTCGAGATGCAGGCGCTCGATGCCCACGATCGCGGTCTCGCCGTCCGCAAGCTCGATCGTGACCTCGCCCTCGCCGACGATCGGCGACTTGTACTGGCTGATCTGGTAGCCCTGCGGCAGGTCCGGATAGAAGTAGTTCTTGCGGTCGAAGGTCGAGCGCCGGTTGATCTGCGCCTTCAGGCCGAGCCCGGTACGGACCGCTTGCTTCACGCACTCCTCGTTGATGACCGGCAGCATGCCCGGCATCGCCGCATCGACGAGGGACACATGGCTGTTCGGCGAACCGCCGAACTCCGTGGACGAGCCGGAGAACAGCTTGGCGTGCGAATTGACCTGGGCGTGGATCTCCAGACCGATGACCATTTCCCAGTCGCCGGTGGCGCCCTTGATGAGCTTCGAAGGTTTGACAGGTGCGTTCATGGAGCGGTTTCTACCGCGACACGAGGCGCGGGAAAACCCCCAGAGAGGCTTTCCAGCGTCGCTTCCAGGGCATTTGCCCCTATCGATCAGATGCCCGAAGCGAAGGCCCTGAACACGGAGCTGGCACGCAACGTCTCGCGACCGGCGAGGATCAAGTCATCGACCTGCCCCTGCGGTAGCTGGAAACGCGTCGGAACGGCTTCAAGCACGGCGGCGCGGGCGGGGTCGAGCTGATCGAAGCCGAGCCGGCCAACGAAGAACTGCAGATCGTTGCAGCGCCACCCCGCCCGCACGCCATAGCGAGCACGATCCGCTGCCGACAGGCCGCAGCGCCACTTGATCAGCGACGACTGCCAGTCCTTCATGGTCCGGTCGAATGCGGTGTAGCTGGAGCCGATGCTCGCATCCATAGTGGTGTCCACCGCAGCCTTGATCAGATCGACGCCTTCAGGCCCTTCCACCGTATTGATCCAGTTGCCGGAGAGACCGACTTTGGAATCCACCACCATAAATATCCCGCGGCGCAGCCGTACCGCCTGCTGCGGCGTCATCGGGCCATAGGGTGTCTCGGAGGATTCGCGCACGATGGTCAGCGCAGAGACGCCGTAATTGTCGACCAGCCCGCCATCCATCAGCTTGATGTAAGGCACCGCGCCGTCGCGGTAACGCATCACTGCCTTGGAATAGGCACTCAACATCGGCGACGCATTGCGGTTCGCGGCTGCGCGCGCGACCCAGGGCGGTAGCGGCTCGTTGCATGTGCCGGGGAAGGCCTGAACCACGGCCGGCGCAAAGGCGAGCGGCACCGCGGCCGACGCAGCCACGGCGCCCGACAGCGGATACTTGCTGAGATCGCTGCAGATCGCGGCGAAGGCCGTGTTGTCGAACACGAACGGCACGCGGTTATAGATATCCGAGGCGTTGATCCAGACCCGTGGCGAACCGCTATTTCGCAGGCTGCCAAAAGTCGCATTTTGGAACAGGTTGGCGTCGAGCCAACTGGTGAAGCCCTTGGAGTCATTGATGCCGCCGCCCAAGGCACGGCCGATAGTACCTAGCGACAACTGCGTGGTCAGTCCGGCCTCGGCATTCTGCAGCAGGAAACGTTCACGGAAGTCCGACAGCGCGGCGCGCTTCTTGAGGCCGAAATAGGCGGCGGTCACCGATCCGCCGGAGACGCCGGACAGAAAATCGATGCGTTCCAGCATAGTGTCGGATGCACCGCGCATGCGGATGCTGCCCAGTTCTTCCAGGACACCGAACGAAAACGCCGCAGCGCGCGTGCCGCCGCCTGAGAACGAAAATCCGATCAGCAGGTCGTCCTGCTCGGCAGCATCCTTGAAAACCGCGTCGAGATTGGGATCGAGGGAGGCGCCGGCCAGCGGCACGTTGGCGGGAAGGTTGTAGACCGACGTACAGCCCAGCAGCAGCGCACAGGTCGTGACCACGACACCGATCGAACGCAACGCACTCATCACTTCTCTACCGATCCCACAAGACGGCCGCACCAAAAGGCACGGACCGTGTCCGGACGGTCCCCAATCCGGAATCTCAATCAGATATTACCGTAAAGCGTTGCAATTCGATGCAAACTGACGATCCGGCACCAATCGCGCCAGCAACGTGGCTAATGAATGGTGAAACAAGGTGCGCGCCAAAATGGCGCGGCGCCAATCCTCAGTTCAGCTGCGTGCCCGGCGCGGCATCAAATACCAGCGTGAACCAGCTGCCCTGCCCGCGAATGCTCTCGGCGTTGAACTTCACGTTCGGCGCATTCTCTTTGAGCGTCTGCAGGATCAGCGCGCCGAGCTTGCGCGGCGACGGCCATTCCTGACCTTCGCCAAGACCGACGCCGTCATCGGCGACAACCACCGTGATGTGGCCGCCTTCCAGCTTGCAGATCAGTTTGATCTGACCGCCGGCACGGCCGATGAAGGCGTATTTCAGCGCGTTGGTCAGCATCTCGTTGACCAACAGTCCCGCCGGCATCGCGATATTGATCGACATCGGGCAATAGCCGACCTGCACATCAAGCGTGATATCCGCCGTCGCGCTAGCAGCCATCACCGCATTGGCGATGTCCGATAGATACTGTCCGAGATCGATATCGGCTGCGGCGTTCTCGTCGGACAGCGTCCGGTACAGCACTGTCAGCGCATCAATTCGGCTCGCCAGCCTGCCGAGCGCAACCGCCTCGCCTTCCACTGCCGAGCGGGCTTCGAGCCGCACCAGCGCGGTGATGAGCTGCAGATTGTTCTTCACCCGGTGCTGCAGCTCGCGCATCAGCATGTCGCGGTCGCGAATCTGGTTCTCGAATTGCTCGATCTGCGCACGCTCGCGGCCGCCGACATCGACCAGCGCGGCGATCCGGAAATTCTCGACGCCGTCGTCACTCTCGATCACCGAGGCATAGGCCTGCACGATCACCAGCCGATCGACCGGCACCGACGGCCGGAACACGCCGATGAAGTCCTCGCCGTCGCGGATTGCCTCGCCGAGTGTCTGGCTCTGATTATCTTCGTTGAGAAAGCCGTCGAGGCAGGTCCAGCTCTGGCCTTCGACATCGGCCGGCGCCATTGCCATCAATTGCTCGAAGGCCTTGTTGATGTAGACAACCTGCTGATCGCTGCCCAATCCGCGCGAGATGGCGAGCGCAACGGGAACATGATCCAGCAGATGCTTGTAGCGATCATTCTCGATCGCCTGCGCAAGCTTCGGGGAACCCAGAATCTGATCGACCTGTTGGGAAGGCGGAAGCCCGTCGTCGGTGCTCATGCACGGTCCATGCTCATGGACAAAGCATGGCCAAGTGCAGCGCAAAACGCAATGTCAAACGCGCAACACCCTAAAGTGTTCTCGAGCGAAGTGGCCACTGGTTCGCGTGAAGAATACGCGTCACACAAGAACTCCACGCGGATGATGTCAGGCCCACCACTTGGGCGGCGTGAAACGCCCCGATGCCTGCTCGATGGTTTCGCCGAGCGAGAACAGCGTCTCCTCGTCGAACGGGCGACCGATCAGCTGCAATCCGAGCGGCAATCCCTGCGCATCCTTGCCGGCGGGAACCGCGATGCCCGGCAGGCCGGCCATGTTCACCGTCACCGTGAAGATGTCGTTGAGATACATCTCGATCGGATCGGCGCCGCCCTTCTCGCCGATGCCGAATGCCGCGGACGGTGTCGCCGGCGTCAGGATGGCGTGGATACCCCTAGCGAAGCACTCCTCGAAGTCGCGCTTGATCAGCGTGCGGACTTTTTGCGCGCGGAGATAGTAAGCGTCGTAATAGCCTGCCGAGAGGACATAGGTTCCGATCATCACGCGGCGGCGCACTTCCGCACCAAAGCCTTCTGCGCGGGTATTCTCATACATGTCACTGATGCTGCGGCCGGGCACGCGCAGGCCGTAGCGCACGCCGTCATAGCGCGCGAGGTTCGACGAGGCTTCCGCCGGTGCCACGATGTAATAGGCCGGCAGCGCGTATTTGGTATGCGGCAACGACACGTCGACGAGCTCGGCACCGGCGGCCTTGAGCTGCGCAGCGCCTTCCGACCAAAGCTTTTCGATCTCGGCCGGCATGCCGTCGATGCGATATTCCTTGGGAATGCCGATCTTCATGCCCTTCACGGACTTGCCGATCGCCGCCTCGTAGTCCGGCACGTCGCGATCCACGGACGTCGAGTCCTTCGGATCGTAGCCGGCCATCGAGCGCATCAGGATCGCGGTATCGCGCACGGTGCGCGCGATCGGCCCGGCCTGATCGAGCGAGGACGCGAAAGCGACCGTGCCCCAGCGCGAGCAGCGGCCATAGGTCGGCTTCATGCCGACGATGCCGGCGAACGCCGCGGGCTGGCGGATCGAACCGCCGGTGTCGGTCGCGGTCGCGCCGAGACAGAGCCCTGCGGCAACGGCCGACGCCGAACCACCGGATGAGCCGCCGGGCACCAGATTGACGTCCGAACCTTCGCGTCGCCACGGATTGATCACCGGACCGAAGAACGAAGTCTCGTTCGCCGAGCCCATGGCGAATTCATCATTGTTGAGCTTGCCGAGCATCACGGCGCCGTCGCGCCACAGCTGAGCGGTCACGGTCGACTCATAAGGCGGCACGAAATTGCCGAGGATCTTCGAACATGCGGTTGTGCGCACGCCCTTGGTCGCGAACATATCCTTGATGCCCAGCGGGACGCCACCGAGCCAGCCGCCCTCGCCCTTGGCGAGTTTCGCGTCGGCCGCCTGCGCCATGGCGCGCGCCTGATCCGGCGTCTCCAGCACATAGGCGTTGAGTACGCGCGCGGCTTCCATCGCCTTGAGATGCGCATCGGTCAGTTCGACTGACGTGAAGGATTTGGTCGCAAGGCCGTCACGCGCCTCGGCGAGTGTCAGCGACGTCAGATCTGTCATCTATTTATTGACCGGGCTGCAGAAGAAGGGAGAGAGCGTCTTGTCGTTTTCAGGTGCATCGCGACGACGCTTGTCGTCCGCCTCCTGTGCGGCCTGAACCTTGTCGAGGATGGCATCCATGGCCGCGTCTACGTCCTTGACCTTCCCCTGACGCTCCATCTCGTCGAGGTAGTCCATATAGAGCTGATAGGACTTTTCATCGTCGCAAAGCAGGCACATGGCGGTTTCCGTCCGAACGGTTCTTGCGCGATTATTCGACGACTTTCGGCACCAGGAAGAAATGATCCTCCGACTCCGGCGCATTCGCCGTCACCGCATCGACGATCTCGCCGTCATTGACGACATCGGCGCGCTTCTTCATCTCCATCGGCATCACCGAGGTCATCGGCTCAACGCCGTCGACATTCACTTCCTGCAACTGCTCGACAAAGGCCAGCATCGCGTTCAGTTCACCCTGCAGATGGGGAACTTCGGCATCAGTGACCGCGATCCGCGCAAGATGCGCGATACGGCGAACAGTGGCAGCATCGACGGACATTATATAGGGCCTCAGGCGAAATCTGCCCGCCGTATAGCAGACGGAGGTTTCGCGCCGCAACCGGCGGACGCCTCCGCCCTGTTTGGCGCCCTAGCCCCGCAATTCAGCCATCCGCGCCAGTGCGGCCGCCGCCAGCGACCGTGTCAGCTCTGCCGCAGGCCGTTCGCTGCCCATTCCCACCGACTGTCCGGCCCAGAGATTGGTAAAATCGGCCCGTCCGAGCTTCTCGGCAGCGGCTTTCAGAGGCCCCAGCGCGGTCGCCGAATGCGGGAATGCCGGCGCATCGGGCGAGACCGGCCCGACCTCGCGCATCACCCGATTGATGACACCCCGGGCGGGTCGCCCGGTCATGACATTGGTGATGACGGTGGAGGCATCCGACGCCCCGGCCAGGGCCGCACGACCCGGCCCGCTGACCTTCGATTCCGGCGTACGCAGATAGGCGGTGCCGATCTGCACGCCCGCGGCGCCGAGCGCAAAGGCTGCCGCAATTCCGCGCCCATCGGCGATGCCGCCGGCCGCGATCACCGGCACCTTTACCGCATCCGCCACCTGCGGCAGCAGCGCGAACAGGCCGGGCTGGGTAGCGATATCTTCGGTCAGGAACATGCCGCGATGACCGCCGGCCTCCGCCCCCTGCGCAATGACCGCGTCGACGCCACGCTCTTCGAGCCAGACGGCTTCCTTGACGATGGTCGCAGAGGCGATGACCCGACAGCCGGCTGCCTTGATGCGCTTCAAGAGCGTCGGGTCCGGCAGGCCGAAGTGAAAGCTGACCACTTCGGGCTTCAGCTCTTCCACCAGCGCGCACATCGCCTCATCAAACGGCGCACGGTTGGCCGCATTGATGTCTGCATTCGGATCGAGCCCGAGTTCGGTGTAATAGGACGACAGCCGCTTGCGCCAGTTGGCCTCGCGTGCCGGATCAGCGTCCACCGCCGTGTGGCAGAAGTAATTCATGTTGACCGGCGCGGAGACGCGCTGGCGCACGATATTGATCTGCTCACGGGCTTTCTCCGGCGAGATCATTGCGCACGGCAACGAGGCCAGCGCGCCGCCCTCTGCTGCGCCGATCATGATGTCGGCATCCTGCACGCCGGCCATCGGCGCCTGCACGATGGGAAATTCGGTGCCGAAAAGGTCGATCAGTCGGCGGTCGGGCCACATGGGGGATCTCCGGATTCTTGCGACAATCTTGCGGCAATGCCTCTGAATCCAGCGGCAAAGCAGTGACGATCTTGAGACAAACGTGAGGAAATGGCACGCGCATCATTGCCGAGCCACACTCAGGCTAACACGGCCGCACCCGCGCGAGCTATGCGGTTGCGCGGGGGATGAGCATCCACTTGCGCAGCGCAACGCCAGCCCAGATCGCCTCCACCAGTCCGAACGGCCAGGCGCCCTGCAGGAAGCCATAGAGCGATCCGAGCCCGCAGGCGCCGGCAAAGGCCAGCGTGAACCACGGACTGCGTGCTTCCAGCGCGTAGCAGACCAGCATGGCGCTGACCGCGAATAATCCAAACAGGCTGAGGGCGTCCATAGATCGGGCTCGTGACTTGCAGGCGAGGAAGCGAAGGCGATATCACATTGCCGCAGATCGCTCCCGATGTGAAACGCGACCGATGACCGCTGCCATTTCCGAGCTGACGACACCGCGCTTGATCCTGCGTCCGTTGAGCCTGGATGATGCCGATGCTGTGCAAAGGCTTTTCCCGCAGATGGAGGTGGTGCGTTTCCTGGCCAGACGCGTGCCATGGCCCTACCCGGCTGATGGCGCCTTCACTTTCCTGCGCGATGTCGTGCTGCCGGGCATGGAGCGTGGCACCGAATGGCACTGGTCGATCCGCCTGAAGACCGCACCGGATCAGCTGATCGGTATGATCAATGTTCGTGACGGTGACGACGACAACCGCGGCTTCTGGCTAGATCCCGCCTGGCACGGACAAGGCCTGATGACCGAGGCCAGCGACGCCGTGACAGATTTCTGGTTCGATACGCTGCAGCGGCCCGTGTTGCGCGTCATCAAAGCCATCGCCAACACGGCTTCTCGCCGGATTTCGGAAACGTCCGGCATGCGCGTGATAGCCACCGAGGAGCGCGATTACGTCTCCGGCCGTTGGCCCTCGGAAATCTGGGAAATGACCGCCGGGGAATGGCGCAGCCGCCGTCCGCGCCGATAATTGCGGCGCAGCGTTTGATCTGATGGCTCCGCGTGTTATGCGGGACCATGCCTGCAGTCATCCTTCCCCTCGTCGAAGCCGCCGCACATCTGCCCGCCCGCGGCGCGCTGATCGGTCTCGATCTCGGCACCAAGACCATTGGTGTCGCGGTGTCCGATCCCGATCGCCGTCTCGCCACCGGCATTGAGACCGTCGAGCGCACCGCTTTCAAGGCGGATGCTGCGCGCCTGATCAAGCTGGCCGGCGAGCGCAACATCTGTGGCTTCGTGCTCGGCCTGCCCATCAATATGGACGGCAGCGAGGGACCGCGCGCACAATCGACACGCGCCTTCGCGCGCAACTTCTCGAAACTGACCGAACTGCCGATCGCCTTCTGGGACGAACGGTTGTCCACATCGGCGGTCGAGCGCGAACTGATCGCCAATGATGTCAGCCGCGCCAAACGCGCCAAGGTCATAGACGAACATGCCGCGATCTTCATTCTTCAGGGCGCGCTAGATCGCCTCGCCGCCTTGCTGCGCACGCCGGATATTCGCTGACCCCATGCTGACGGTATTTGCCGCTCTCGTCCCGGTCTTCCTGCTCATCGTGCTCGGCTACGCGCTGCGGCGCCTGCTGCTGAAGCAGAACATCGAATGGGTCGGGCTGGAACAGCTCGTCTATTACGTCCTGTTCCCGGCCCTGCTGGTCGATACGCTGGCGCGGGCTAATCTGGCGTCGGTGCCGATCGCAGGTGTCGGCGGTGCCTTGTTGCTCTCCGTCATCCTGATGTCCGCGCTATGTCTGGCGCTGCGTCCGTTGCTGGCGCGGGCCATCGGCCTCGATGGGCCGGCCTTCACCTCGCTGTTTCAGGGCGCCACGCGTTGGCAGACCTTCGTGGCACTATCGGTCGCCGGCAATCTGTGGGGCGATCTTGGTATCACGCTGGCCTCCGTCGCCATGGTGGCGATGATCCCGCTCCTGAATATTCTAGCGGTCTGGGTGCTGGCGCATTACGCCTCGCCGCAACGGCTGTCCTGGCCGGCGCTGCTGCTGACCATCGCCAAGAACCCGCTGATCTGGGCCTGCGTGATCGGCCTCGCGATCAACCTGGCCGGATTGCCCGTGCCGCGCCCCGCACACGAATTCCTCGATGCGCTCGGGCGCTGTTCGCTGGCGATGGGCCTGCTGATCGTCGGCGCCGGTCTGCAACTCGAAGGCCTGCACAAGCCCGGCATGGCTGCAGCACTGACAGTCGTCTTGAAACTCGCCGTGATGCCGCTGATCGCCATGGGCCTTGGCATCGCGTTCGGCCTGTCCGGTACCAACCTCGCGGTGGTCGTCTGCTGCGCGTCGGTGCCATCGGCGTCGAACGGCTATATTCTGGCGCGACAGATGGGCGGCGACGCGCCCCTCCTGGCGCAGATCCTGACCGTTCAAACCACGCTGGCGGTCCTGACCATGCCCATCTTCATTGCACTGGCAGAATAGATTTTTCTTCTTTGAGCATGATCTTGCCCGAAAACCGGTTCCCACTTTTCGGGATCATGCTCTAGGGCGATATCACACCGTTCGCGATCAGCAGCGTCTGAACAGTCGCCGCCAGGTTGTTGAGGCCATGCAGAAAGATCGTCAGCCATGTCGAGTGGCTGCGATAGCGCATATAGCCGAACAGCAGGCCGATGGTGAAAATCTCGACGAAGAAGAACCAATCGTATTGCAGATGCATCGCCGTCCAGACCAGCGATGACGCCACGATGGCGCCAAACGGCCGCAAAAACGATTCCGACCAGCCGCGATAGAGGAAGCCACGCGCGAAAAACTCTTCGGTCATCGGCGCGCCGACGCAGAATGCGATCACGAGCAGCCACAGCGCGCCGTCGGCACGGGCCGACTTCAGCACTTCCAGCATGAAGGTCGGCGCGGAGTCGCGACCCATGCCTTTTGCGACCAGCTCCCAGGCGCCGACGAGCACGATCAGCGCCACCGTACCGATGACGTAATTTTTCCAGGACGTGCCGCGCAGCCCCAAATAGTCGGCAAAGGATTGCCGCGCCATGTGCGTCGCCAGCCACAGCGCCAGGCACACGGCCGGAAGCCCCATGATGACCGATGCCGCGATGGTCGTGCCGCTGCTCATGGCCTTGATCAGCAGCATCGCGTCGAGCGGCGCATCCTTGATCAGCAGGTGATAGGCGACGACGGTCAACTGACCGACAAACATCGCTGCAAAAGCGAACAGCCCCCAGAGGCTGGTGCCCCAGAATTTCCAGACCCGCGGCGGCTTCGTCGCGGGCGGCAGGTCTGACGATGCGGCGGGCGTGATCGGCGTCTCCAGCGCACTCACTGCGGCAACGCCCGCTCGAGCAGTCCCCGGCCCTGAGCTTCGGTCAACTCAGCAGTGCCGTAGATCGCGTTGCGCGCACCATCGAGGCGTGTCCGCGCAAACAATTCAGCATGGGGCGGATGCACCATGTTCAGCGCGGCGCAGGCCGCCAGCAACGCCAGCGATTCCACCGCCTGCCGTGCGACACGCTCGCTGTCGGGCCGCAGCAAGGTGCGGATGATGAAGGCAGCAGCTTCGGCCGCGCCGGGCAGTCCGCGCGTCTCCAGCATCAGCTCCTGCAGCACCGCGGTCGATGCGTCGCCTTCACGCGACAGCGCCCGCAACACATCGAGACACATCACATTGCCCGAGCCTTCCCAGATCGCATTGACCGGCGCCTCGCGATAATGCCGCGCCAGAATGCCTTCCTCGACGTAACCGTTGCCGCCCATGCATTCCATGGCCTCGTAAAGGAAGCCTGGCGCCGATTTGCAGACCCAGTATTTCACCACCGGCGTGAGGAAACGCATATACGCCGCCTCGGAAGGATCTTCCGGCGCCAGATCGAAGGCGCGGCACAGCCGCATCACCAGCGCCGTGGATGCCTCGACATGCAGGGCCATGTCGGCAAGCACGCTTTGCATCATCGGCTGGTCGGCAAGATGTTTCTGGAAGACGCTGCGGTGCCTGGCGTGATGCAACGCATGAACGAGGCCCGAGCGCATCAATCCGGCCGATGCTGTGGCGCTGTCCTGCCGCGTCAGCTGTACCATCTGGATGATGGTGCGGATGCCCTTGCCTTCGTCGCCGACGCGCAGCGCATAGGCGTCGTTGAATTCGACTTCCGACGAGCCATTGGAGCGATTGCCGAGCTTGTCCTTCAGGCGCTGGAAATTCAGCGCATTGAGCGAACCATCCGGCCGGAACCGCGGCATGAAGAAACAGCTGAGCCCATCCTCGGCCTGCGCCAGCACCAGGAACGCGTCGCACATCGGCGCCGACATGAACCATTTGTGGCCGCTGATGCGATACGCATCGCCGTCGCGCACCGCGCGCGTCATGTTGCTGCGCACATCCGTGCCGCCTTGCCGCTCGGTCATCCCCATGCCCAGCGTCATGCCGCGCTTGGCGGACCAAGGCGCAAAGCTCGGATCGTAATCGCGGCTGGCAATGACCGGCATCACCTGCGCCAGCACATCCGGCTGCATCGCCAGCGCGCCGACGGCAGCGCGCGTCATGGTGATCGGACAGAGATGTCCGGTCTCGACCTGCGCCGCCATGTAGAATTTTGCGGCGCGCGCCACTTCGGACGCGCCGCGTGCGGACTTGCCGTCACGCGTCCATGTCGAATTGTGAATTCCCGCTGCAATGCTCTGTGTCATCAGCTCGTGATAGGCCGGATGAAACTCAACCTCATCACGCCGGTTGCCGCGCGCATCGAAAGTCCGCAGCTTCGGCGTATTCTCGTTGGCCAGCCGCGCGCGCTGCGCCATCTCGGCCGATCCCCACAGCTGACCGAATTCGGCGTGGTCGACATAGGCGAACGAGCCCTCATTCATCGCAACCGCCTCCACGAGCGGCCGGTCCAGCTCGAACAGATTGACGCCCTCGAACGGTGGCGACTGGTTAAGCACCGCATGGATGGCAGAGGTGACGTCGGTCATGAATCAGTTCCGGCTGGAGGCGGTATTGCGAATCATTTTACGCCGGATCGACCGGGATTTCACGGGGCTATCTTGCCTGCCGTGCAATCGGGAAATCGTAGGCGCGTGCGCCTGCGCCGGGCAGCGAGAAGTGCCACCATTCCTTGGAATAATTCACGAAGCCCTGCTTGCCCATCGCCGACGTCAGGAGTTCCCGCCAGCGCCGCTGTGCGGGTGAAATCGCGCGCGATCCGGTATGCGCCTGCGCATCGGAGCAATCGTAACCCGTGCCCATGTCGACGCTGGCCTCCGGCGCACGCTGCGCTTCCGGCGCGATGCAGCTTGCATAGGCCTTGTTCGGATCAAATGTCGGCGACGCCGGCGCGCGCAGATCGACCAGCGTCAGATCGAGCGCCGCGCCGGTGGAGTGGCCGGAGCGCTCGGCGATATAGCCGAGCCTGAACAGATCGGCTTTGCTGAAGCCAGGGTTGTAACGCTTCTGCGCCGGTGTCTCGTTGCCATCGCGCGCCCACGCCACCATGTCGCGCGACGCCCGCGCGGGGCGATAGCAGTCCAGCATTTTCAGCGACAGGTTTTGCGCCATCAACTCGCGTTGCACCTTCTGCAGAGCAAGGCCGACCGGGCGTTTCACCACGCATTCCGCGCTATCATAGCCGCTGAGCTTGCGGCCGACGAAATTGTTGACGCCGGCATAGCGGATGTCCTGCTGGATCGAGGGATCGATATCGCGCAGGAACACGAAATCATCGGGCAGGTTTTGCGCATGCGCGACGACTGCACTGAAGGCCAGAAAAAGCCACGCCGAAACCGTCGCGACCACCTGGTTCAGAGCATGTCTCATGACCGGTTCCGGAGCTCCAACCAAGGCGATTCTGCAGGGATTTGGTCTCATCATCTTTACCCTGCCGCCGGACTGACCGGGGGATAACCCGAAACCGGCCGAATCGCGCTTGCTCCGCTTTTCAACTCTGCCTATAGCTTTCGTTTTAATGACCCAAGCCACGAAATCCTCTTTCGTCCTCGGACACCGGCATTTGCTGGGCATCGAGGGCCTTTCCGCCGCGGATATCACCGGCCTCCTCGACCTGTCCGAGGAATATGTCGAGCTGAACCGCCAGGTCGACAAAAAGCGCTCCAGCCTGCGCGGTCGTACCCAGATCAATCTGTTTTTCGAGAATTCGACACGTACCCAGTCGTCGTTCGAGCTGGCCGGCAAGCGGCTCGGCGCCGACGTCATGAACATGTCGGTGTCATCGTCCTCGATCAAAAAGGGCGAGACGCTGATCGACACCGCGATGACGCTGAATGCGATGCATCCGGACATTCTGGTGATGCGCCATCATGCCTCCGGCGCGGTCGAACTCCTGGCGCGCAAGGTCGACGGCTCCGTCATCAATGCCGGCGACGGCGCCCATGAACATCCGACGCAAGCCCTGCTCGACGCATTGACCATCCGTCGCAACAAGGGCCGGCTCGAAGGTCTCGTGATCGCGATCTGCGGCGACGTGCTGCATTCGCGGGTCGCGCGTTCCAACATTCTCCTGCTCAACACCATGGGCGCCCGCGTCCGCGTCGTTGCGCCCTCCACGCTGCTGCCGCCGGGCATCGAGCGCATGGGCGTCGAGGTCGCGCGCGATATGCGCGAGGGCCTCAACGGCGCCGACATCGTGATGATGCTGCGGCTGCAGCGCGAACGCATGAACGGCTCCTTCGTGCCGTCCTCCGCCGAATATTTCCAGTATTTCGGCCTCGACCAGAAGAAGCTCGCTTACGCCAAGCCCGATGCGCTGGTGATGCATCCCGGCCCGATGAACCGCGGCGTCGAGATCGACTCCCTCGTCGCGGACGGCGCGCAGTCGCTGATCCGCGAACAGGTCGAGATGGGCGTGGCGGTCCGCATGGCCGTGCTCGAAGCGCTCGCGCGCAACCTGCCGAACGCGTGACGCCATGCTGACAGACCGCCGCCCTATCCTCCTCGCCAATGCGCACCTGATCGATCCGTCATGTGACCTCGACGGTCCCGGGGATGTGCTGATCGCCGATGGCATGATCCGCGACGCCCGCCGCGGCATTGGCGCGGCCGGCGTGCCCGAAGGCACCGACATCATCAATTGCGCCGGCAAGGTCGTGGCGCCCGGCCTCGTCGACATGCGCGCTTTCGTCGGCGAACCCGGCGCCAGCCACCGTGAGACTTTCGCCTCTGCCAGCCGTGCAGCCGCAGCCGGCGGCATCACCACCATCATCTGCCAGCCGGACACCTCGCCAACCATCGACAATTCCGCCACCGTCGATTTCGTGCTGCGGCGCGCCCGCGACACCGCCATCGTCAACATCCATCCGATGGCCGCCCTGACCAAGGGCCTCGAAGGCCATGAGATGACGGAGATCGGGCTGCTGAAAGCGGCCGGCGCGGTGGCCTTCACGGATGCCGACAAGAGCATCACCAACGCACAGATCATGCGCCGCGCGCTGACCTATGCACGCGATTTCGACGCGCTGATCGTGCATTACACCGAGGATCCCGACCTCGTCGGCGAAGGCGTGATGAATGAAGGCGAGCGCGCCTCGCGGCTCGGCCTGATGGGAATTCCCAATGCGGCCGAAGCCATCATGCTGGAGCGCGACATGCGCCTCGTCGCCCTCACCGGCGGGCGCTACCATGCGGCATCGCTGACCTGCATCGAATCCATCGAGATCCTGAAGCGCGCCCGCGACGCCGGCTTGCGTGTCAGCGCCTCCGCGTCGATCAATCACCTGACGCTGAACGAAAACGATATCGGGCCCTATCGCTCCTATCTCAAATTGTCGCCGCCGCTCCGCACCGAAGAGAACCGCCGCGCGCTGGTCGAGGCCGTCGCGTCAGGATTGATCGACGTCATCATGTCCGACCACAATCCGCAGGACGTCGAGACCAAGCGGCTGCCATTTGCAGAAGCCGCGCCGGGTGCCATCGGCCTCGAAACAATGCTGTCGGCGGGATTGCGGCTGATCCACAATGGCGAGCTCACCTTCACCCAGTTGATCCGTGCGATGTCGACACGCCCGGCCGAACTGCTCGGCCTGCCCGGCGGCACGCTGCGCCCCGGCGCTGTCGCCGACATCATTGTCATTGACGCCGATGTGCCGTGGGTGCTGGATCCCGCGGACCTGAAGTCGCAATGCAAGAATACGCCATTCGACGAAGCCCGCTTCACGGGGCGCGTCGCACGCACTATTGTCGGCGGACGCACCGTTTACGAGCACGTCTGACGCGATAAGCGCGTCTCAGGGCACCGAAAGCGCGAAGCGCGTCTGGGAGCACGAAAGTGCGAAGCGCGTCTTAGAATAGAGGTCCAATGATCGTTCTCTACATATTCGCTGCCGCGCTCGGTTATTTCCTGGGCTCCGTCCCGTTCGGACTGGTGCTGACCAAGCTCGCCGGCACGCAGGATATCCGCACCATCGGCTCGGGCAATATCGGCGCCACCAATGTGCTCCGCACCGGCCGCAAGGGCCTCGCGGCGGCGACGCTGCTGCTCGACGCCCTCAAGGGGACCGTGGCCGTGATCATCGCCGGCAGCGTCGGCGGTCCCGTCCCGGCCATGATCGCCGGTCTCTTCGCTTTCCTGGGACACCTGTTCCCGGTCTGGCTCGGCTTCAAGGGCGGCAAGGGTGTTGCTGTCTATATCGGCATCATGTTCGGCCTGTACTGGCCTGCCGCCATCGTGTTCTGTCTCGCCTGGCTCGCCTGCGCCTTCTCCTCGCGCTACTCGTCATTCTCCGCGCTGACCGCCAGCGCCATCACGCCGATCTTCCTGTGGTGGGCAAAAGCCCCGCAACTCGCCGTGCTGGCCACCGCACTGACGCTCCTGCTGTGGTTCATGCATCGCGAGAACATCAAGCGACTGCTGAACGGCACCGAAGGCAAGATCGGCGCGAAAAATTGAGTCAGGCCGCTTGGGCTTCGTGATCGCGAACAATTGACGTCCTTCACCGCTGTGCCGCCTGCACGGCCTGATCCCGATCCGGCATCACGGCTTTTGAGCCGATAACTGCATGCGAATGCCGCTTCGTCAGCTCCGAGCGAAGAAGTATTTGCTGTTGACTTAGAGCGCACTCCAACCTGTAGCAAGGTCAGCGTCGTGACTAGAAGACAGAACATGAAAATCGGAGAACTCGCAAAGCGCGCCGGCTTGTCAGCACACACGATCCGCTACTACGAGCGGATCGGGCTGCTTCCTGGCGCACCGCGCAATGCCTCCCGTCAACGCGAATATGACGCTTCCATCTTGGTGTGGATTGCCTTTCTCGGACGCCTCAGGACGACCGGGATGCCGATCCGCGACATGCTGCGATACGCTCAGCTGCGCGAGCGAGGTTCGCAAACCACGGAAGACCGCCGGCTCATCCTCGAGCAGCATCGGACCAATGTCCGTGCTCGTCTGGCCGAACTTCATGACTGCCTTGCCGTCCTCGACACCAAAATCGCCGGCTATTCCGGCCTGAACACGGTGGAGAAGGACAATGACGCTGCCACAGATCACCAGACACGGCACATCCGCGAAACGCTCGAGCGCCCCCTTAAAGGTTGAGATCGTCCCGCAGGAGAACGCGGACGCCCCCGCCAGCGGAGACAGTCCGCCGGACAAAATTGCCTCCCGCCGCAACTTTCTCACAGCGCTCGGCGCAGCGGGGGCTTCGTTGGCCATTCCCGCGCAAGAAGCCGATGCAGGAACAACAGCAATGGGCAATGAGCGATTCGCACGCGGCTTCGACATACTGCGCAAGGTCGGCGGCGAGAATTTCGACGGCCCCGTCAACAGCCTGGCGGAAGTATCTGCGGATCTCGCACGCTTCACTGTGGAGTATCCGTATGGCGACGTGCTGTCTCGGCCCGGGCTCGCGCTTCCGCTGCGACAACTTTGTACGGCGGCAATGCTGCTCGCCGATGGCAGTGCCCAGCCGCAACTGAAGTATCATATGGCGGGCTATCTCAATGTCGGCGGCGAGCCGCGCGTCCTCGTCGAACTGATGTTCGTCTCCGTCGCCTTGCTCGGTTTTCCTCCGACCATCAATGCGGTCGGGCTGTTGCGCAGCATTTTCGCCGAACGAAAGCTCGCTTTCGTGCCGGTCGAGCCCGCCACGGACGATGGAACCGGACGCACGCAGAACGGCAGCGAAGCTGCAAGCCGCCTCACCGGCGGCGACATGCAGGCATATTTCGGCGAGTTTGAAAAAGCCTCGCCCGATCTGGCGCGGCTCTCGGTCGAATTCGCTTTCGGCGAAGCACTTTCTCGACAGGGACTGGATTCCAAGGCCAAGGCGCTTGTGATCATTGCTATGTTGGCGGCAGGCGGCAATCGTGCCGCTGCCCTCCGCCGGCACATCCAAGGCGCGCTAGCCCAGGGCATAACGCGAGACGAAGTGATCGAACTTTTGATGCAAGTTAGCGTCTATCGTGGCTTTCCGTGCGCCTTGAATGCCTTTGCGGTTGCCAAGGAAGCCTTTGGCGACACCGCCGTAAGCCAGCCTATATCGTTCCGCCCGGCCAATGCCGAAACCCGGCAGATGCGATTGGAGCGCGGACGCGCGGCGCTCGGAAAGACCTCGGGCGCATCCGGAGACGCCGTAGTCCGAAGCTTTGACGATATCGCCCCTGACCTCGGGCGAATGATTGTCGAACACTCCTATGGCGAGATCTTTTCGCGCACGGGGATTGACGCCAAGACGCGAGAACTAACCGCCTGCGCAGCCCTCGCTGCCGTTGGATCGAAGACCGCCGAGACACCGCTTCGCGTGCACATCAATGCCGCCCTGAATGTGGGAGCCAGCCGAGACGAAATTCTGGAGACATTGCTCAACCTAGCCCCCTATAGCGGCTATCCCGCCGTCCAGCAGGCGGTCCGGATCGCGGCTGAGGAATTCGGCAAACGAGGCTAACCGCGACCAACCCGGCGTCAGTGTCAGTTTAAAACACCCGCGCGCCCTGCTTCGCGTCGAGATCGAACTCCCAGATCTCGATGCCGCGGCTGATCAGGTGACCGTTGTTCTTGATATAATGCGAGATCAGACTCACCTTCGAATGCGGGTGAAGATGTTTGAGCACGAACAGAATCTTCCGATAGTCGCGAGGCGCCGCGCCGAACAGCAGCATGGCTTCGTTCATGCCGCGGATCTTGGCGCTCGGCCGATTGCCGGACACTGTCCGGGTGTAGGACTTGCATTCGACCAGGATGCGCGGGCTGGCGCTGCCGAGATCGAAGCGCTTGTTCTTCTGCAGCCGGTGGCCGACGGGTACGACGAAATTGCGCGCAAGCTGCACGCCCTCGGAATGAAAGAAGATCTGCGCCGCTTCCTCGAACTCACGCCCAACGGCGGCGTTGCTCGATGCGCCGATCCGCTGGAAGTTGTTCACGTCCCAAAGCATTGCCATCACTGAACACAAGCCATCAGGGCTCACCCCTACTCTCGCACCTTAAGTGCGAATGTCAATTGAATGCATCCTTAAGTTGATGGATGCTCTCCACCGGGGGAGCATGGTTTGGACAGCATCTCACAGGGCAGCAGACAGCTCACGGACGCCCAGCGGCTCGACTGGCTGCGGCTGATCCGCAGCGACAATGTGGGGCCGCGCACCTTCCGGTCGCTCATCAGCCATTTCGGCAGCGCACGCGGCGCGCTGGAGCAGCTGCCCGATCTGGCGCGCCGGGGCGGCGCGACCCGCGCCGGCCGGATCTGCAGCACCGACGATGCCCAGCGTGAACTCGACCTCGGACGCAAGATGGGTGTCGCGCTCGTCGCGCCCAGTGAGCCCGGCTACCCGCCGCGATTGGCGGGGATCGACGACGCACCGCCGCTGCTCGGCATCCGCGGCAAGGTGGATGCGCTGATGCGGCCAATGCTCGCCATCGTCGGCTCGCGCAATGCGTCCGGCGCAGGACTGAAATTCGCGGAGAGACTGGCGCGCGATCTCGGCGACGCAGGCTTCGTGATCGTGTCGGGGCTCGCACGCGGCATCGATCAGGCCGCGCATCGCGCCAGCCTGAATGCAGGCACCGTCGCGGTGCTGGCTGGCGGTCATGACAAGATCTATCCGCCCGAACACGAGGACCTGCTGCTCGCCCTGCTGGACAACGGCGGCGCGATTTCGGAGATGCCGCTCGCCCATGTCCCGCGCGCCCGCGATTTTCCCCGCCGCAATCGTCTGATCTCCGGCGCCGCGCTCGGCGTCGTGGTCATCGAAGCCGCGCATCGCTCGGGCTCGCTGATCACCGCACGGATGGCTGCCGAACAGGGCCGCGAAGTGTTTGCCGTGCCGGGCTCGCCGCTCGATCCCCGCGCCGCCGGCACCAACGACCTCATCAAGCAGGGCGCGGCGCTCGTGACCGAAGCCTCCGATGTGATCAATGCGGTCGCACCGATCATGGAGCGGCCGATCGAATTGTCGAGCCGCGAACCGGACGACGTCACGTCATTCGATGAACCAGACAGCAGCGATCGCGCGCGCGTCATCGCCTTGCTCAGTCCAAGCCCGATCGGCATCGACGATCTGATCCGCCTCGCCGGCACGTCGGCCGCCACCGTCCGCATCGTGCTGCTGGAGCTCGAGCTTGCCGGACGGCTCGAGCGTCACGGTGGCGGGCTGGTGTCGATGATCTGAGGACTCAGTCCTCCGAATTGCGCCCGTCGAAGTTTTTCCGCGCGGTGTCGATATCGGACAGATGTTGCTGCGCCCATGCGCCGAGCTTCATGACCGGATCGCTCAGGCCTCGGCCGAGATCCGTGAGTTCATAGTCCACACGCGGGGGCACGGTCGGAAACACTGTGCGCGTCACCAGCCCATCGCGTTCAAGCCCGCGCAGCGTGAGGGTCAGCATCCGCTGCGAGATGCCGCCGATCATGCGCTTCAATTCGTTGAAGCGCCGCGGGCCGTCCCCGAGCAGCATGATCACCAGCACGCTCCATTTGTCGCCGACCCGCGCCAACACTGACGCGACGCCGCGGCAGTCGCTTTCCTGATGCGGAATCGCCGGCAAAGCAGGCACCTTTTTGTGCTCGGGTTTCAAAATTGTGCCTTCTTGCGCAGTTTTTGACAGTCACTCATCTAGCGTCAGTTACAAACCTATACCAGGGATAACCCAGATGAAACTGCTCCATATCGATTCCAGCGTGCTCGGCCCCCACTCCGTCAGCCGGCAGGTATCCGCCGCCATCGCCGACCGGCTGGCGAAGGCCAATCCCGGCCTCGAGACCACCTATCGCGATCTCACCACCACGCCGCTGGCGCATCTGTCCGGCTCCCATCTCGCCGTCGCGCAGGGCGCAGCGCCCGATGCGGCGCTTCAGCCCGATCTCGCCGCCGGTAGTGCCGTGCTGGAGGAGTTTCTTGCTGCCGATATCGTGGTGATCGGCGCACCGATGTACAACTTTACCATCCCGAGCCAGCTCAAGGCCTGGATCGACCGTGTCCTCGTCGCCGGCAAGACATTCAAATATGGCGACAAGGGTGCCGAAGGCCTCGCGGGCAGCAAGCGCGTCATCGTCGCCATTTCACGCGGCGGCTTCTACGGCGCGGACATGCCGACGGCTGCCGGCGAACATCTCGAAACCTATCTGCGCTGGGTGTTCGGCTTCATCGGTGTCACCAATCTCGAATTCATCGCCGCCGACGGCATCATGATGGGACCGGAGCTACGCGAGAAAGCCGTTGCTGGTGCCTTGCAGGCAGCGACGGATCTGCACGCGGCTTAACCCAACACTCCCATAGCGAGCTTGAACCGGCCTGCCGGTTCAAGCGGTCTTGCTCGTCGGGAAGCGAGACCTCAGAACCACTCACCCGGCACATATTTATCGAGCAACAAAACGCTCAACGAGATCAACAAGCCGATTGCGCTAAACAGCGCGACCGTCGCGAGTGGGTGACTTTCGGTACGTGCAGAAATGACCGCAGGTTCGGAGATGCGCGCGACTTTGGTCATGTGGCCTCCTGTGCGTCGCTCCAGCCCGCTTCAAATGTCTGACCGGCAGCCACAATGGTTCAGCGCATTCAAACATTATCTTCAGGAGATACCGACGTACCTCGAACGCGTTCGAGAGACGCCGGCACTCTTGTACTGTTTGATCAGCAATCAGCCACGAAACGCCGGTGCGCCGGCTGGCGATGACGTGACGCCGCCATCGACAAAGATCTCCGCCCCCTGCACGTTCGATGAATCGTCGGATGCCAGAAACAGCACCGTCTTCGCGACCTCTTCCGGCTTGCCGAAACGCCCGAGCGGGATGGTCTGCGACAGGCGCTTCTCGAATGCGTTGAAAGCTTCCGGCGTCGGCGCAACACGGTCCCAGATCGGCGTCGCGGTTGCGCCGGGCGAGACGACATTGACGCGGATATTGCGCGGCGACAGCTCGGACGCCATCACGCGGGCCATCGCGCGCACGCCGGCCTTGCTCGCGGCATAGGCGGCATAGCCGGGATTGCCGAGTACCGAGATCACCGAACCGTTGAGAATGATCGACGCGCCATCGTTGAGATGCGCGGCTGCCGCCTGCACGGTGAAGAACACGGCGGTGATGTTGGTCTTCAAAACGGACTCGAATACATCAAGCGCGGTGCCGCCCACCGGCGTATGCGCGCTAATGCCGGCATTGGCGAATACGATGTCGAGCTTGCCGAATTTCTCGACCGCTTTGGTCACGGCGTTCTCTGTAGCAGCGATGTCAGTCGCATCAGCGACGATGCCGATCGCATTCGGGCCGAGTTCGGCCACTGCCGCGTCCAGCTTGGCCTTGTCGCGGCCGGTGATGGCCACCTTGGCGCCCTCAGCGACGAAGAGCTTCGCCGTGGTCAGTCCGATACCGCTATTGCCGCCCGTGATGAGCGCCGTCTTGTTCGCCAAACGCATGGTGATCTCCTGATGATCAAGTGGTTGCTTTTTAAAACCACATGGACATTTAGAGCGAGTGGTTTCATAATGCAACCACTCGACCAGTCGATCGCAAGATTTTCTTTTTCCGTCGCAGGAAAGTTGCATGGCCAAACGCACCAGTCTCAAGGACTCCACCTGCCCGGTCGCCCGCTCCATGGAGGTGATCGGCGACTGCTGGACAATGATGATCATCCGCGACGCCATGCTGGGCGCGCGCCGCTTCGGCGAATTCCAGAAGAGTCTCGGACTGGCGAAGAACATTCTCGCCGTCAGGCTGAAAGCCCTCGTGGAGGACGGCATCCTGAAACTGGAGCCGGCAGCCGACGGCAGCGCTTATCAGGACTATGTCCTGACCCCGAAAGGCCAGGCCGTCCATCCAATCATGGTGGCGCTGCGTCAATGGGGAGAGGACTACGCTTTCAAACCCGGCGAACCGACGACCATCATGGTCGATCGCAAGACCGGCAAGCAGATCAAGAAGCTGGAACTGCATGCGGCCGACGGCAGGCTGCTCGGCTATGGCGACACCACGATCGTGCCCTCAACGGCCTGACGGCTTACGCAAGTCACGCAGCCGCAGGATCTCCTCGGTTTCCAGATGCGCCATATCGAGCAGGTAAGCGAGCATGTCGTGGCGATGCCGGCGCGCCATCCGCGACAAATCCCGGACCGCACTCTTTATATAGAGTGCCGCCTCCTCGGGCCCGCCATCGCCCTGCGCCTGATCGTCCGGTATGGGCGGTGTCATAGGCATTCCCTAGCCGGGCAGTCCGGGCGAAATCAGCACCAACGAAGCATCAAATCATACCCTTAATGGTTGTATTTTACAACCCTTGGTAAATGATTGGGAACCCCCAGCCGCGGCCATCAACAACTCACGATTTGACACGGGACCCCTTCGCACCCATGTTCGCCGCGAAACGGCTGGCGCGACTCTCGCAGACCCAAGCCGGATTCCCCCTGTAAGTTATTGGAATCACATGAATCTCGTCATTGTCGAGTCGCCTTCAAAGGCCAAGACGATCAACAAGTATCTGGGCAAGGACTATGAGGTCCTGGCGTCGTTCGGCCATGTCCGCGACCTTCCCGCCAAGAACGGATCGGTCGATCCCGACGCCAATTTCCAGATGATCTGGGAGATCGACCCCAAGGCCGCCAGCCGGCTGAACGACATCGCCAAGGCGGTCAAAGGCGCCGACAAGCTCATTCTCGCGACCGACCCTGATCGCGAAGGCGAAGCGATCTCCTGGCACGTGCTCGAAGTCCTCAAGCAGAAGCGCGCGCTGAAAGATCAGAAGATCGAGCGCGTGGTGTTCAACGCGATCACCAAGCAGGCCGTTACCGACGCGATGAAGAACCCGCGCGAGATCGATGGCGCACTGGTCGACGCCTATATGGCGCGCCGTGCCCTCGATTATCTGGTGGGCTTTACGCTTTCTCCTGTGCTGTGGCGCAAGCTGCCCGGCGCCCGTTCCGCGGGCCGCGTGCAATCGGTCGCACTGCGCCTCGTCTGCGACCGCGAGCAGGAAATCGAGAAGTTCATCCCACGCGAATACTGGTCGCTGGTGACCACGCTGGCGACGCCGCGCGGCGAGAGTTTCGAAGCCCGCCTGGTCGGCGCTGACGGCAAGAAGATCCAGCGTCTCGATATCGGAACCGGTGCGGAAGCCGAAGACTTCAAGAAGGCCATCGAAGCCGCAAACTTCACGGTCTCCACCGTCGATGCAAAACCCGCGCGCCGCAATCCGCAAGCGCCGTTCACGACCTCGACGCTGCAGCAGGAAGCCAGCCGCAAGCTCGGCTTCGCGCCGGCGCACACCATGCGCATTGCACAGCGTCTGTATGAAGGCATCGACATCGGCGGCGAAACCACCGGTCTCATCACCTATATGCGAACCGACGGCGTGCAGATCGACCCCTCCGCCATCACGCAGGCCCGCTCTGTCATCGGCGAAGACTACGGCAAGCAATATGTGCCGGACGCCGCGCGGCAATATACGAGCAAGGCCAAGAACGCGCAGGAAGCGCACGAAGCGATCCGTCCGACCGATATGTCGCGTCGCCCGGCGAGCCTGCGCGGCCGTCTCGATAGCGATCAGTCGCGGCTTTATGAATTGATCTGGATGCGCACCATCGCCAGCCAGATGGAATCCGCCGAGATGGAGCGCACCACCGTCGATATCGCTGCCAAGGCAGGATCGCGCCTGCTCGAATTGCGCGCCACCGGTCAGGTCGTGAAGTTCGATGGTTTCCTTGCCGTCTATCAGGAAGGCAAGGACGACGACGCCGAGGATGAAGATTCACGCCGCCTGCCCGCCATGAGCGAAGGTGAAGCGCTGAAGAAAGAAAACCTCGCGGTTACCCAGCATTTCACCGAACCGCCACCGCGCTTCTCGGAAGCATCGCTGGTCAAGCGCATGGAAGAGCTCGGCATCGGCCGTCCCTCGACCTATGCATCGATCCTGCAGGTGCTGAAGGATCGCGGCTACGTTCGGCTCGAGAAGAAGCGTCTGTACGGCGAGGACAAGGGCCGCGTCGTCGTCGCCTTCCTCGAAAACTTCTTCGCCAAGTATGTGGAATACGATTTCACCGCGGCGCTGGAAGAGAACCTCGACAGGATATCCAATAACGAGATCTCCTGGCAGCAGGTGCTCAAGGATTTCTGGACCGACTTCATCGGCGCCGTGAACGAGATCAAGGATCTGCGCGTCGCGCAGGTGCTGGATGCGCTCGACGAGATGCTCGGCCCGCACATCTACGCGCCGCGCGAAGATGGCGGCGATCCGCGCCAGTGCCCGACCTGCGGCACCGGCCGCCTCAACCTCAAGGCCGGCAAGTTCGGCGCCTTCGTCGGCTGCACGAATTATCCGGAATGCCGCTACACGCGTCCGCTCGCCGCCGATAGCGGCGCCAATGCCGACCGCGTGCTCGGCCCCGATCCGGTGTCAGGTCTCGAAGTCGCGGTGAAGGCTGGACGTTTCGGGCCTTACATCCAGCTCGGCGACGCCAAGGATTACGAAGAAGGCGAGAAGCCGAAGCGTGCCGGCATTCCGAAGAACACCTCGCCCAGCGATGTCGAACTCGATCTGGCACTCAAGCTCCTGTCGCTGCCGCGCGAGATCGGCAAGCACCCGGAAACCGGCGAGCCGATCACCGCGGGCCTCGGCCGTTTCGGGCCGTTCGTGAAACACGAGAAGACCTATGCCAGCCTGGAAGCCGGCGACGAGGTGTTCGACATCGGCCTCAATCGCGCGGTCACGCTGATCGCCGAGAAAATCGCCAAGGGCCCATCAGGTCGCCGCTTCGGCGCCGATCCCGGCAAGCCGCTCGGCGACCATCCGACCCTCGGCGGCGTTGCCGTGAAGGGCGGGCGTTATGGCGCCTATGTCACCGCGGGCGGCGTCAATGCGACGATCCCGAGCGACAAGACGCAGGAGACGATCACGCTCGAAGAGGCGATCGCGCTGATCGACGAGCGCGTGGCCAAGGGCGGCATCAAGCCGAAGCGCGGCGCCAAGAAAGCACCGGCGAAGAAGGCTGTCGCCAAGAAGGCCGACGCGGCCGAGAAGAAGCCGGCGGCCAAGAAGGCTGTTGCGAAGAAAGCCACAGCTAAACCCAAGGCTGAAACGGCTGCCGCCAGCAAGGCGCGCGCGCCGGTGAAGGCGAAGACATCGCCTGCCAAGAAGAAGGCCGCGAAAACGGTCGCGAAGAAAAGCGCTGGGTAAGGTCTCTTTGTTTTGACGCGTTTTCTTCACGCGAACCGGAAGCCACTTCGCTCGAAAACGCTATAGAACGGATCATTGTGAACAAGAAACGCGACAGCAGCTTTCCAACCAGGGATGCCATCGTCGCGTTTGTTCGCGCGTATCCCGGCAAGATTGGCACCCGCGAAATCGCGCGTGAATTCGGACTGAAGAACGCCGCCCGCGTCGAGCTCAAGCGCATGCTGCGCGAACTCGCCGACGAGGGCACCATCGCCAAAAAGGGCCGCAGCGTGCGCGAGCCCGCAGCGCTGCCACCGACGGTGCTGGTCGACATCACCTCGCGTGACGCCGATGGCGAGTTGATCGCCACGCCCGTCGAATGGGACGAGGCAGACGGCGTAGTACCAAAAATTCGCATTCACACGCCGCGCCGTCCCCTGCCCGGCACCGCGGCAGGTGTTGGTGACCGCGCATTGTTGCGCATCGAGAAGATCGAGAACGATGGCGAGTTAGCCAGCTATCAGGGCCGCGTCGTGCGGGTGCTCGAAGGTGCCCGCACGCGCCTGCTCGGCATCTATCGCGCGCTGCCGAATGGTGGCGGACGATTGATCCCGGTCGACAAGAAGCAGGCCGGGCGCGAACTCAACATCGCCGCGTCAGACGCCAACGGCGCCGAGGACGGCGATCTCGTCAGTGTCGATCTCATTCGCACCCGCGGCTACGGCCTCGGCTCCGGCAAGGTGAAGGAACGGCTCGGTTCGCTCTCCTCCGAGAAAGCGGTCAGCCTGATCGCGATCCATTCCCACGATATCCCGCAGGCGTTCTCGCGCGATGCACTGAAGGAAGCTGAGGACGCGAAACCTGCGACATTGCAAGGGCGTGAAGACTGGCGCGACGTGCCGCTGGTCACCATCGATCCGCCGGATGCGAAAGATCACGACGATGCCGTTTACGCGGAGCTCGATTCCGATCCGAACAATGCAGGCGGCTATATCGTCACCGTCGCCATCGCCGATGTCGCTTTCTATGTGCGTCCGGGCTCGGCGCTCGATCGTGACGCACTGATCCGCGGCAATTCGGTCTACTTCCCTGACCGCGTCGTACCGATGCTGCCCGAGCGCATCTCCAACGACCTGTGTTCGCTGGTGCCTGGCGAGCCGCGCGGCGCGCTCGCCGTACGCATGGTCATCGGTGTCGACGGCCGCAAGAAGTCGCACACGTTCCATCGCATCTTGATGCGTTCGGCAGCCAAGCTGAACTACGCGCAGGCGCAGGCCGCCATCGACGGCCATCCCGACGATACTACCGGCCCGCTGCTCGAACCGATTCTGAAGCCGCTTTACGCGGCCTATGCACAGGTGAAGCTCGCGCGCGACGAACGCGAACCGCTGGACCTCGACATCCCAGAGCGAAAAATCCTGCTGAAGAAGGACGGTACCGTCGATCGCGTCATCGTACCGGAGCGGCTCGACGCGCATAAGCTCATCGAAGAGTTCATGATCCTGGCCAACGTCGCCGCGGCCGAAACGCTTGAAAAGAAGGCTCTGCCGCTTATCTATCGGGTACATGATGAGCCTTCGGTGGAGAAGGTTCACAACCTGCAGGAATTCCTCAAGACCCTCGACATGCCGTTCGCCAAAGCGGGCGCATTGCGGCCATCGGTATTCAACCGGGTGCTGTCACAGGTCAAAGGTCAGGATTCCGAACCGCTGGTGAATGAAGTGGTTTTGCGCTCGCAAGCCCAGGCGGAATATGCCGCCGAGAATTACGGACATTTCGGTCTGAACCTGCGCCGCTACGCGCATTTTACCTCACCTATCAGACGATACGCAGATCTGATCGTGCATCGCGCACTGATCCGTGCGCTCGGGCTCGGCGAAGGCGCACTGCCCGAGACCGAAACCGTGGAAACGCTGAGCGAAATCTCGGCGCAGATTTCGGCCACCGAACGCCGGGCCATGAAGGCCGAGCGCGAGACCTCCGACCGGCTGATCGCGCACTTTTTGGCCGACAAGATCGGCGCCACCTTCCGGGGCCGGATCTCCGGCGTCACCAGGGCTGGACTCTTTGTCCGATTGACCGAGACCGGCGCCGATGGCCTGATCCCGATCCGCACGTTGGGCACCGAATACTTCAACTATGACGAAGCTCGCCACGCCCTCCTCGGTACACGCAGTGGTGCCATGCATCGGTTGGGCGACGTCGTCGATGTCCGTCTGGTCGAGGCAGCCCCCGTTGCAGGTGCCTTGCGGTTCGAAATGCTCTCCGAGGGCAATACCGCCCCACGGAACCGCCGACGCGAACATGCCCGCAGCAATGACGCTGCAGACCGGCCGCGTCATCCGGGTGCCAAGCCTTCTGGTGCGACGAAGTTCAAATCGTCGAAGAAGCTCAAGGCGCCCAAGAAGGCCAAGCCCGGTCGCAATGCGCGGCAGGCGGCCAAAGCTGACAAGGCTCGCGCCGGTGGTAACCCCGGCAGGCCGAAAAAGGGGTAACGTCATGATGACATTGACCACACCGAAAATCTGGAGCGCGACGCTGGATTCCTCCGCCAAACGCAATGTGTGGACCGCGATGAAGCGCGGCTTCGCCTGCCGTTGCCCGAACTGCGGCGAAGGCAAGATGTTTCGCGCCTTCCTGAAAACCGCAGATCACTGCGACAAGTGCGGACAGGATTTCTCCGCGCACCGCGCCGATGATCTTCCCGCCTATCTCGTGATCGTCATCGTCGGTCACATCGTCGTGCCGATCGCATTGTGGATCGAGACCAACTATTCGCCATCGATCGCGCTGCAACTTGCGATCTACCTGCCGATCACACTGATCGCGTCGCTGTTGTTGTTGCAACCGGTCAAGGGCGCCGTGGTTGGATTGCAGTGGGCATTCCGCATGCATGGATTTGGCGACGGCGCGGCTGACTGATACGTTCTCCGTCCCCTTGAACAGCACGTAATAAGAAGAAATTCAGGAGACGGAATGAGCGACGCAGTCGAGATCGGCAAGGAAGCCGACCACCATCCCTATAAGCGTCCGCGCGACGCTGCGACTCTGATGCTGGTCGACCGCTCCGGCCCGATTCCGAAAGTGCTTGTCGGCAAGCGTCACGACAAGGTCGTGTTCATGCCCGGCAAGTTCGTCTTCCCCGGCGGCAGTGTCGATACGACCGACAACAAGATTCCGGTGGCTGCACCTTTGCCGCCGGAGCTTGAAGCCAACCTGATGAAAGGCAGCCCGAAGACGCCGCCGTCGCGCGCGCGTTCGCTCGCTGTCGCCGCGATCCGCGAAGCCTGCGAAGAAACCGGCCTCTGCCTCGGCCGCAAGGTTGATGGCGCGACCAGGAAGCTCCCCGGCGTATGGGAAGCTTTTAGCGATGCAGGTCTGCTGCCCGATCCCTCCGGCCTGTTTCTGATTGCGCGCGCCATCACACCACCCGGCCGTATCAAGCGCTTCGATACGCGTTTCTTCACAGCGGATGCATCGTCGATCGCGCATCGCGTCGAGGGCGTCGTGCATGCCGATGCCGAACTGGTGGAACTGGTCTGGGTCGAACTCGGCTCCGCACATCTCGCCGACGCGCACGCGATGACCAAGAACGTGCTCAATCAATTGCAGCAGCGTCTCGCCACCGGCCCGTTGCGTCACGACGCGCCACTGCCCTTCTTCCATTGGTACAGCGGCAAGATGCAACTCGATATGCTGCCCGGCGAAAGCTGAGTTAATCAAGTAACGGGTTTCGCTTTTCGACCTATTCTAATTCTAACTGTTTCCTTAGTGGGATAACTGGTGTGGCGCGGTAAGCTACCGTTGTCTTGCTCACAGGAATTCCCAGTTATGGGACAGATGAATTGGACGCCGCAGGTCGAGTCTTCGACATTCACGCGCGCGTCACTGGAATATCGTCGCAAGGCGTCGGCACTCAGCCAGCGCGCCAGCGTGGAAGCTGACCCACGCAAAATTCGTGCATTGCTACAACTCGCCATCTCGTGGATTCAGGTTGCTGAAAACGAAGAGCTGATGGCGAGCGAGTATCGCGCCAGCGCGCACATGCACAGTTTCTGATACGAGAAGGCGCCGCGTACGCGGCGCCTTCCTGCTCTGCCAAGCCCATCGTCAGATCTGAGCGAGGCCACCGTCGACGAACAATTCTGCGCCGGCGACGAAGCTGGAGTCATCCGATGCCAGGAACAGAACCGCCTTCGCGACTTCGTCCGCGGTGCCGAGGCGACCGAGTGGCACCAGCGTCTTGAGGAAGCCCTTCACGTCATCATTCGCGAACGCGTCCAGGCCAGGCGTCTGGATCGGTCCGGGGCTGACGACATTCACGCGAATTTTGCGCGCCTTGAGGTCCGAGGTCCAGCTGCGCGCGAACGAGCGGATCGCTGCCTTGGTGGCGTTGTAGACGCTGAAGGACTCCATGCCCTTCGATCCCGACACCGAGCCGGTGAGAACCACCGAGGCGCCGTCGGAGAGCAGCGGCAGTGCCTGCTGCACCGTGAACAGGACGCCCTTCACATTGATGTCGAACATCTTGTCATAGACGTCTTCGGTGATCTGGCCGAACGCGCTCAATTCATAGCCGCCGGCATTGGCGAACAGCACGTCGATCTTGCCCTTGGCAGCCTTCACCGTATCGAACAGATGCGCGAGATCGGCGAGCTTGGCCGCGTCCGCCCGCACGCCGACGGCCTTCGGACCGAGCTGCTTCACAGCGGCATCGAGCTCGGCCTGACGGCGGCCGGTGATGAACACGGTGGCGCCTTCGTCGATGAAACGCTTCGCCGCGGCCAGACCGATGCCGGCGCTGCCACCGGTGACGACTGCGATTTTGCCTTCGAGTTTGCGGGTCATGATGCTCTCCTTTGATTTGGGGCGGCGCCATCGCCGTCCGACATGGAGAACATCGTCCATTCGCTTGTTGGCGGTTATGGGCTTGTTCGGATATTATTTATCCGTATTCTGGATGAATGACCGATACAGTCGCCCTTTTCCAGGCTTTCATCCGCGTCGTCGAAGCGGGCTCATTCACCCGTGTGGCTGAGGAGCAGAATTCCAGCCAGCCGACCGTCAGCCGCCAGGTGGCAACGCTGGAAGACCATCTCGGCACCCGATTGTTCACCCGCACCACGCGCAAGCTGACGCTCACCGATGACGGCCGCAGTTTCTACGAGCGCGCCAAACTGGCGCTGGAAGCCGTTGCCGAGGCCGAGGGCGCGGTGGGACGACGCCGGGCCAGACCATCAGGCACGTTGCAACTGGCCCTCCCCGTGGTCTTCGGACGGCTGCGCGTGATCCCGCATCTGAAGGGGTTTCTGGCGCGCTACCCCGACGTCAGCGTCGACCTCGTGATGAGTGACGGCTTCAGCGATCTGGTCGAGGACGGCATCGATCTCGCTATCCGCTCCGGCGTCGTGACCGACCCGAACCTGATCGCTAGGAAGATCGGCGTGACACGCCGCATCCTGGTGGCGTCGCCGTCCTATCTGCGCGGCAAGACGCCGCCTGCGCATCCGAACGATCTCTTCGGGCATGATTGCATCCCCTATACGCGCTTCACCGGCGGCGTGACCTGGCGCTTCGAAAGTCCGGACGGTCCGATCGCCATCGAAGCCACGGGACCGGTGCGCACGCAGAGTTCGGAAGGCATTCGCGAAGCCGTGATGTCGGGCCTCGGTATCGGGTTTGTGCCGATCTGGCATTTCACGGATGAGATCGAGACCGGCCGTCTCATTGTGCTGCTCGAAGCTTTCGAGCCGAAACCGGTGCCGATCAGCGCGGTCTATCCCTCGCGCCGCTTCGTGCCACAGAAGACCCGCGCCATGATCGACTACCTGGAAACGCAATTCGCGATGGACCCGACGCTCAATCCGAAGAAGGGATGAGCTCCGTCCTCATGGTGAGGAGGCGCTACTTTAGCGCCGTCTCGAACCATGAACGCCCGTCTCCATCCTTCGAGACGCGGCGAAGACGCCGCTCCTCAGGATGAGGTTCTGCGGATAATCTCCAAATCGCAATAATCTTCTCGTGAGCAGCATCTACCTGCGCGCGTCGGCGTCCCTATCTGTTCCCGACCAGCATCACGGGGAATTCCAGATGGCGAAGCGTCAGTTGAAGCTCGGGGCCTTCATGCGCCCGATCAGCATCCATACCGGCGCATGGCGCTATCCTGGCGCTCAGCCTGACGCCAACTTCAACTTTCCCTTCCTGAAACAGATGATCCGCAAGCTCGAGGCCGGCAAGTTCGACGCCTTCTTCATGGCTGATCATCTTGCAGTGCTGAACATGCCCGTCGAGGCGCTGAAGCGCAGCCACACGGTGACGTCGTTCGAGCCGTTCACGCTGCTGTCGGCGCTGGCCGCCGTCACCGACAATATCGGCCTCGTCGCCACCGGCTCCACCACCTTTGACGCGCCCTATCACGTCGCCCGCCGCTTTGCCTCGCTCGATCACATCTCGGGCGGCCGCGCCGGCTGGAATATCGTGACAACGTCGAATCCCGATGCCGCGCTCAATTTCGGCCTCGACGATCACATGGAGCATGCCGAGCGCTACAAGCGCGCGCGCGAGTTCTACGACGTCGTCACCGGCCTGTGGGATTCCTTTGCCGACGATGCCTTCATCCGCAATGTCGAGACCGGCATCTTCATGGACCCCGAGAAGATGCATGTGCTCGATCACAAGGGCCCGTATCTCTCGGTCCGCGGCCCGCTGAATATCGCCCGGCCCGTGCAGGGCTGGCCGGTGATCGTGCAGGCCGGCGCATCGGAAGACGGCAAGCAGCTCGCCGCCGAAACTGCAGAAGCCGTGTTCACCGGCGGTGGTCCGATCGGCGAAGCACAAAAGCTCTATGCCGACATCAAGGGCCGCATGGCCGCGCTCGGCCGCGACCGCGACCACCTCAAGATCCTGCCCGGCGCCTTCGTTGTGGTCGGCGACAGCGTGGATCAAGCCAAGGAGAAACGCGCGCTGCTCGACAGCAAGGTGCATTACGCCAACGCCATCGCCTCGCTCTCGATCAATCTCGGCACCGATGCCGCGGTCTTCGATCCCGATGGCCCGCTGCCCGAGATTCCCGAAACCAATGCCAGCAAGAGCGGCCGTGAGCGCGTCATCGCCCTCGCCCAGCGTGAGAACCTGACCGTCCGCCAGCTTGCCCAGCGCCTCGGCGGCTATGGCGGCTCCGCCTTCGTTGGCACGCCCCAGACGATCGCCGACGAGATGCAGGAATGGCTGGAAACCGAGGCCTCGGACGGTTTCAACATCATGTTCCCCTATCTGCCGGAGGGGCTGAACGAGTTCGTTGATCGGGTGATCCCGGAACTGCAGCGACGGGGTATTTTCCGTACCGAATATGAAGGGACCACCCTCCGGGAGAATTTGGGCCTTCCACGGCCGGAAAACCGGTTCTTTCCCTCTGCAACTTGACTCCGCTGCGAGGGATCGCATCAGCTACTGCTCCCGCCCGTTGTGCTGCGATCCCCATCCCGGACAATTCTATGAGCGCGCATGTCATCCGTCTCCTCACGCCGCATGAGGCATGGTCCAAACGTGATGGCCTGATCGATCTCCTCGTCGATTCTGTCGAAGGTGGTGCCTCGGTCAATTTCGTCTGGCCGATGACCCGCGCGAAGGCCGAAGCGTGGTGGGACGGCGCGCTTGCCAGCCACACCCGCGGCGAACGATTGATCTTTACGGCAGAGGCCGGGGATCGCATCGACGGGACCGTGCAATTGATCCTGGCACCGCAGGAGAACCAAGCCTTCCGCGCCGACATCGCCAAGATGCTGGTGCATCGTCGCGCCCGGCGTCAGGGACTTGGCGCGGCACTGCTGTTGGCGGCAGAACACGAAGCGCATCGGATCAGCCGTACGCTGTTGACACTGGATACCGCCACGGGCGGCGCCGGCGAACGGCTCTACGCCAGGCTCGGCTGGACCAAATTCGGCGAGGTTCCTGGCTACGCCACCAGCCCGGACAATAGCACCCAGGATGCGGCCAGCTTTTTCTACAAGACGCTCTGATGTCCAATGGCGGGCAATTCAGCCCCGCCGCAGCCTGAAAACCGGTTCTTTCCGGGTTAAGGGCCCGGATTCGGTCCGTTTTTCCGCCCGGAAAACCTTGACTTTGGGGCGTTCGGGGCTAGGTTGCGCCCCAACACGGCCAGTTCTCTGGCTGTCACCCGATTCCTGACATTCAGAGGTTCTGCCATGGCCAAAGCGGTCACCATCAAGGTTAAGCTCGTTTCCACCGCGGACACCGGCTTCTACTACACCGCCAAGAAGAACTCGCGCACCATGACCGACAAGATGGTCAAGAAGAAGTACGATCCGGTCGCGCGCAAGCACGTTGAATTCAAGGAAGCCAAGATCAAGTAAGCGCTGAATACAGCTGCTGACGGATTTTGAATGGGGCCCTATCGGGCCCCGTTTTCTTTTAAGCCTGTGGCCCGGAGGCCCAGCCCAATCGTTTCCATTTTAGCGATCTGCGCAGCACCGTATTTACCCTGCCACAACTATGGCGGACATGAAGCCTGCGATTGAAACGGTATTCACGTCATTTCGTGCGACAAGTCGGTATTATTCGACGCAATTGATTTGCATCGGGAGCGACCCTTGTCTTTCCGCGACACAGACACGACGGCTGGCCAGTTCACGTCTGCGGTGTCTCTGGCGGGCGTCTTCGTCCGCTACGCATTCTATTTTTTCGGAATGATTGTATTCGGCCTCATCGCCTTCGGGCTGATCTGGCTCTGGAGCAATCGCGTCCAGGTAGTTGAGACCAAGCCGGGCTTCAGGATCACCGACGGCAGCTTCGGCCGCCTACCCGTCAGCTCCGATGTCATCGTCAGCGGTTTGGTTGGCCGCGTCGAGATCATGCAATACGGGGCACTGGATCATCGCGGGATCGATCTCACAGTGGCGGTCGCATTCCCGCCTCCGGGCGGCGTCCAGACCCGGCCGACTTTCGAGCCGCGCGACACAAAGCTTTTGCGTAACATGCGCTTCCAGACGCTCTACACTCACTTCGATCTGGAAACACGCTACGGCCCTGTGCATGCCGTCGAAACGCGCGTCGAGACCGATGGCCGCTGGAAACAGTGCCTCGCCTTCAGCTCGCGCTTCGATACCAGAGCCGTATTCCTGAGTGGCTGGACCTGCGACGCCACCGGCACCAAGCCGGGCGCAGACGCCCTCGCCTGCGCACTCGACAAACTTGTGATCGACAAGGAATTACCGACGAAAGAAGCCGACGCGTATCTGCGCGCACGCATGACGCGCGCCGCTTACTGTGCGGCCCGGCAGGTCACACAGAGCTTCGAGACGGGATCACGCCCGATCTCGCCGCCGTCGCGATGGTCGCAACCGTCGGCACGAACGCGTCTTTGATAGTAGCTTAAGCAACTGTCGTATCTGCAGTACAGGCCACCTCACCCTTCCGACAACCCACGATAAGATATGACTTGTCATGGTGGAGAAGATGGCGAATTTCCTGAAGTACTTCGTTGTCGGGCTCTACAAGAGGATCCTGGCACTATCTCTGACAATCCTCTTACTATTGGTTTGCTTTGACGCGTGGGTCTGGTTCACCTTACCGTCCGTCATTCGGGGCATCCCGGCTGGCATCTTTTTTCCTGCAGCTTCCGAACCCGAAACGAAATTCAGAGATCGAATCCGTTTGCAGTTCCCTATCGGCTCAGAGCAAGCAGAGATGGTCGCGCGCCTCACAGCGCAAGGTTTCGGAGATCCAGTGCCCTTGGCCGAAAAACAAGTGATCGCATTCCGGGACAGTTCATTTCCATGCTTGCGATCATGGAGCGTGATCTGGCAGGCAAGCAGCATCGACACCCTCGAGAATATCGACGGGCATATTCACTATAGCTGCCTTTGAAGCTCGCGGCGGTTACGCCGCCGCCGCAACGACGCGGTTGCGGCCGTCGTGCTTGGCGCGATACAGCGCCACGTCGGCGCGCTTGAGCACGTCGGCGACGGGCTCGCCCTTCTTCTCCAGCGTCGACAACCCGATCGAGATCGTGACCTCGATGCGCTTGTTGCCCTTGTCGATGGAGAACGGCTCGCCGGCGATCGAACGACGCAGACGCTCGGCCACCATGCTGGCGACGTGCATGTCGGTCTCGGGCATGACGATGACGAATTCCTCACCGCCGTAGCGACAGGCCAGATCGATGCCACGGATCGACTTGCGAATGCGCACGGCGAATTCGCGCAGCACGTCGTCACCGCAATCATGGCCGTGATTGTCATTGATCGACTTGAAGAAGTCGATGTCGAGCATCATCAGCGCCAGCGGCTTGCCGCGGGTGGCGGCCTGCTCTGCCAGCGTTTCCAGATGGCTTTCCATGTAGCGGCGGTTATGCAGTCCGGTCAGACCGTCGGTGATCGCGGCTTCGATGGAGTGCTGAACGTTGTCGCGCAGATGATCGGTGTAACGGCGACGGCGCACCTGCGTGCGGGCGCGGGCCAGCAGCTCGTTCTTGTCCACCGGGCGCATCAGGTAGTCGTTGACGCCGATCTCGAGACCGCGCAGCAGCCGCGGATTGTTGTCGGCATCGGCAATGGCGAGAATCGGAATCTGCCGCGTGCGCTCCAGCGAACGCGCCTGGCTGCATAGCCGCAGCCCGTCGAAATTCTCAAGGCTCAGCGAGACAATGAGCAGATCGTAATTGCCCTCGGCGGCATGAAACAGCGCCTCGGTCGGATTGGGTTCGACATCGACAGTGTGTTCGGTCGACAGGACAGGCGCCAGCCGCTCATAGGATGACGGACGATCGTCGACCAGCAGGATGCGTCCACCGATGCCCAGATCAGAAACGGCGCTGCGCTCGGGGGCCTGCACGCCGATTTCCAGCGAGGTGATGGCGCGCATGCGCAGCTCATCGGTCATCATCTTCAGACGCGTCAGCGAGCGCACGCGCGCTACCAGCACGGCATCGGCGACGGGCTTGGTGAGGAAGTCATCGGCGCCGGCTTCGAGGCCGCGCACGCGATCGGACGGCGAATCCAGCGCGGTGACCATGACCACTGGAATGAAATGCGTCTTCGGATTGGCTTTCAGGCGACGACAGACTTCGAAGCCGTCCATGTCGGGCATCATGACGTCGAGCAGGATCAGGTCGCATTCGGAACGCGCGCAGACTTCCAGCGCCTGTGCGCCGTTGGACGCGGTGATGACGTCGAAATACTCCGCCGAGAGACGGGCTTCCAGAAGCTTCACGTTGGCGGGGATGTCATCGACGACAAGAATACGCGCTGACATAGGGAACTCCCTAACCGATGAACCGACGCACGGTTTCGATAAATTTTCCGACCGAAATGGGCTTTGACAAATAGGCTTCGCAGCCGCCTTCGCGGATACGTTCTTCGTCGCCCTTCATGGCGAAGGCTGTGACGGCGACGACGGGGATCATGCTGATCGCAGGATCCTTCTTGATCCATCCGGTTACTTCGAGACCGGAGACCTGCGGTAACTGAATATCCATGAGGATGAGATCGGGACGGAGTGAACGAACCAGATCGAGCGCTTCATAGCCATTGCTCGTGCCGACAGTCTGATAGCCATGGGCTTCCAGCAGGTCACGGAAGAGCTTCATGTTGAGCTCGTTGTCCTCCACGATCAGGACGGTTTTTGCCATCCCGCCCTCCAATCCAGAACACGAGCGTTCTTGTTTCGCTGAGCATGATTGCCCTGCGTCACCGGCACTGCGATGTCCGAAGCGAACTTCCAAATTCACTTCGGCCACCCCGCCGAAGTGCCCGTGTACCGCGCGTATCCCTGCAACTGGAATCGCCCCGGTGACTCGGGCATGATGACTTAAAATAGAGACGATAAGTTACGGAAAGGCAAACACGCGTGATGAAAAAACCCCAGCGCCACCCCAGCGAAGTCGCTGAAATCGTTGCGATTCAGGCGCTGTCCTTCGTTGCCGGGGAACCCGAGCGGCTGGGCCTGTTCCTGTCCGAGAGCGGAATCGGTCCGGAGACTCTCCGCTCGGCTGCCAAGGATCCACAGTTCCTCGTCAGCGTGCTCGATTTCGTACTGCGCGACGACGAGACCGTGAAGGCGTTTTCGGCGTCGTCGCAACTGGACCCCACCACCATCGCCGCCGCGCGGCAGGCGCTCGATCCTCGCGGGCAGGACTTTACGTGAGCCCCTCTCCGGCAGAGCTGAGCGGACCGCGCTGCTTCTGCCGGGATTGCCTTGTCGATCTGGATGCACGCGTCAAGCGCTGCACGTCATGCGGGTCGCCGCGCCTGGTGCGGCACCACGCGCTGCCATCCCTGACGCTCGCACATATCGACTGCGATGCATTCTACGCCACCGTCGAGAAGCGCGACAATCCCGACATCGTCGATCGGCCCGTCATTATCGGCGGCGGCAAGCGTGGCGTGGTGTCCGCGGCCTGCTACATCGCGCGCACCTATGGCGTGCGCTCGGCGATGCCCATGTTCAAGGCACTCGATCTCTGCCCCGACGCCGTCGTGGTGCAGCCCGACATGGCGAAATATGTCCGCGTCGGCCGCGAGGTCCGCCATGCCATGCAGGCGCTGACACCGCTGGTCGAACCATTGTCGATCGACGAAGCCTTTCTCGACCTGTCGGGCACGCAGCGCGTCCACGGCATGATCCCGGCCAAGGTGCTGGCGAAATTCGCTGCCGATATCGAGCGCACCGTCGGCATCACGGTCTCAGTCGGTCTGTCGGTGAACAAGTTTCTCGCCAAGATCGCCAGCGATCTCGACAAGCCACGCGGCTTCGCCACGCTCGATCAGGACGACGCCGTGGCCATGCTCGCCGACAGACCCGTCAGCTTCATCTACGGCGTCGGCCCCGCGACGGCCGAGAAGCTATCGCAGCGTGGATTCCGCAAGATCAGCGATATCCAGAAGGCCGACGAGACCGACCTGATGAAACAGTTCGGCGGCGAAGGCCGCAGGCTGTGGCGCCTCGCCCGCGGCATCGATGACCGCCTTGTTGTCGCCGATCGCGGCGCGAAGACGATTTCCAATGAGACGACGTTCAATGAGGACATCCGCGACTACGCCACGCTGGAAAAGATCCTGTGGCGATTGTCGGAAAAGGTTTCATCGCGTCTCAAGAGCAGCGAATTGTCCGGCACCACGGTCACGCTGAAACTGAAGACCGCGGATTTCCGCCAGCGCACCCGCTCGCAGTCGATCCAGTCGCCAACGCAGATGGCGGCGCGGATCTTCGATATCAGCCGCGAGATGCTGGCGAAAGAAATCGACGGCACGGCCTTTCGCCTGATCGGCACTGGTGTCAGCGCGCTCAAGCCCGGCAACGAGGCCGGCGACGACAACATGCTCGACCGCCGTTCATCGCATGCCGAACGGGCAATGGACGACCTCAGGAAGAAGTTCGGCAGTGCCGCGGTGATCCGCGGCATCGCCTATGACGGGCCGGAGAAGCCAAGGACATAATCCCCATAGGGATTGCGAACTTGTGATGGGTCCGGGCTTCCCCCGCTGTGGTGGCCGTGAGATGGTCGAATATGGATCTTCGTCGACTCCTGAAATTCTTTCTAGCGATCTTCGTGACCATCGGCCTCTCGGTGGCGCCGGTGGTGACTCCGGCGGCTGCCAAGGGGCCGTCGGCCACGATGACCGACATGTCGGCGATGTCTGGAGACATGCCCTGCTGCCCATCCGAGCAGAAGAGTAAGGATTGCCAGGACTGTCCACTTCTCGCGATTTGCGTGTTGAAGACCGCCCAGGCAGGGCCCTCCCTGGCGCCACCCATGACGGTTCGCCATGCCGTCCGAACGTACCACTCGGTGCTGAACGACGCGCTGACTGATGGCGTCAATCGCCCGCCTCCAGACCACCCTCCTCGCATTTCGATCTGAGCGGCGCTGAGCGCCGTCACTGCCGCGTGCCTCCTGGCGCGCGGATGACGCATGCCGTTCGCGGCACATCAGATTCGATCGAGGATACCAAACCATGAAGACGTCTCACTCCCCGCGCGCCTTACGGGCTGCGTTGATCGCTGTCGCTTTGGGCGGCGCAAGCACGGCTGCACTGGCTGATATCAAGGACTACGCGTTCGAGCTCGTCGACCAGTCCGTTCAGGCCGGCCCCGACAAGATCATCACCGTCCGCCTGCTGAACACCAAGACCGGCAAGCCCGTGCCGGATGCCGTTATTTTTGCAACCCGTCTCGACATGGCTCCTGACGGTATGCAGGAGATGGCCACCAAGGTCACGCCAGTATCGGGGGCCGAGCCCGGCACCTACAAGTTCAAGGCTACCTTCGGAATGGCCGGTCGCTGGCAGCTTTCTCTCGGCGCCAAAGTGCAAGGAGAAACCGACTCCGTCGAGAACAAACTCGTCATCACGGCCCAGAAATGAACCGCGCCGTTTTAGCTGGCACCGCCGCCGCGTTCATCGCGGCGGCGGTAGGTGGATTCATCGTCGCGCAGCGACCGATGACGCACGCCCTCGCCTTAGCCACCCCCGCCGATGCGCAGGAAGCCCGAGCGCCTATCTACTATCAGGATCCGGATGGAAAGCCGGCTTACTCGCTGACGCCGAAGAGAGCGGCGTCAGGTCGCGACTACCGCGCTGTGCCCGCCGGAGCCGACGTCAGCTTCGAAGACCTCACGGAGACCATGCCGATGTCGGAGCCAGTGTCGGATGGCACCGACACGAGCCGCAAGATCAAGTATTACCGCAATCCGATGGGACTGCCGGACACGTCGCCAACGCCGAAGAAGGACTCCATGGGGATGGATTACATCCCGGTGTTCGACGGTGACGATTCCGACGATGGATCGGTCAAGCTTTCTCCGGGCAAGATACAGCGCACGGGCGTGAAGTCCGAGCCAGCCACCAGGCGCGTGATCCGGACGACGATCCGCGCACCCGGCACGATCCAGCTCGACGAGCGGCGCATCTCCGTGATCTCGATGCGCGCGGAAAGCTGGGTGCAGAAGGTTGCCGATGTCACCACCGGCACGAAGGTCCACAGCGGGCAGCCCCTGATGGATATCTACAGCCCCGCGATCTCGTCCGCTGCGGCGGAATACGTCGCCACCATCACGTCAAAGACGACGGGCGGCGACGGACTGTATGGGCGCGGGTCGCGTCAGCGGATCATGAATCTCGACGTTCCGGACACGGTGATTGCCGAAATCGAGAAGAGCCGCATCGTCCCGATCTCCATCGCGTGGGCCGCACCGCGGGACGGCATCGTTCTTGAGCGCAACGCCATCGAAGGAATGCGGGCGCAACCCGGAGACATCCTCTTTCGTATCGCCGACACGTCGCTCGTCTGGGCGATGGTCGATGTCGCGGAGCGCGATCTTGGAGCCATCGCCGTCGGACAGCCGGTGAACGTCCGGACGCGCAGCCTTTCCGGCAGGCAGTTTGCAGGCAAGGTCAACGTGATCTACCCGCAGGTCAATCGCGAGACCCGGACAACACGCGTCCGTATCGAACTCGCGAACGCCGATCTCGCTCTGCTACCGGACATGTATATCGACGCTTCGATCGAGACTGGAAGTGTGGATCCGTTGGTGTCCGTCCCGGAGAGCGCTGTGATCGACACAGGCACCCGGCAATCGGTATTCATTGACAAAGGACAGGGCCGCTTCGAACCGCGCGGCGTCGAACTCGGCCGTCGCGGCGGCGGCTACGTCGAAATCCGCGAAGGAGTCGCAGACGGCGAACCAGTCGTCATTTCGGCCAATTTCCTGATCGATGCAGAAAGCAATCTGAAGGCCGCACTGAAGGGCTTTTCCGACGCGAGGAGCCCACAATGATCGCCCGCATCATCGCATGGTCGGCGCGCAATCTGCTGCTGGTGTTGTTCGGCACAGGGTTCGCCGCAGCCGCTGGCATCTACGCGCTGGCGCACCTGCCGCTCGACGCCATCCCGGATCTCTCCGACACGCAGGTCATCGTCTATACCGAATACCCCGGCCAAGCGCCGCAGGTGATCGAGGATCAGGTCACCTATCCGTTGACGACGGCAATGCTCACGGTGCCGAAGTCGAAAGTGGTGCGCGGGTTCTCGTTCTTCGGCGTGTCGTTCGTCTATGTCATCTTCGAAGATGGGACCGACATCTACTGGGCCCGGTCGCGCGTTCTCGAATTCCTCAACGGAGCCGCGTCCCGCCTGCCCGCCGGCGTCACGCCGACGATGGGCCCCGACGCCACCGGCGTCGGCTGGGTCTACCAGTACGCGATCATGTCCAAGGAATTGAACCTTGCCGACACACGGGCGATCCAGGACTGGAATCTGAAGTTCGCGCTCGCCAAAGCCGAAGGCGTCGCCGAAGTCGCCAGCGTCGGTGGCTTCGTCAAGCAATATAACGTCGTGCTCGATCCGCTTCGGATGCGCGACCTCGGCATCACCATGCAGAAGATGCGCGACGCTATCCGGGCCAGCAACGCCGATGTCGGCGGTCGCACGGTGGAGTTGTCCGAATTCGAATATGTCATTCGCGGCAGGGGCTACCTGAAGTCGATCAATGATCTCGGCAATGTCGTGCTCAAGACCAACAACGGCACGCCGGTCCTGCTGCGCGACGTCGCCCGCGTCGAACTGGGCCCCGACGAGCGGCGCGGCATCACCGAACTGAACGGCGAAGGCGAAGTCGCCAGCGGCATCGTGTTGCAGCGCTTCGGCGTCAATGCGCTCGACGTCATCGAGAACGTCAAGAAACGCTTCAAGGAGATCGCCAGCAGTCTGCCGAAGTCCGTCGAGATCGTCCCGGTCTACGACCGCTCCAACCTGATCAACGCCGCCATCGCCACGCTCAAGCACACGTTGCTGGAGGAAAGCCTTGTCGTCGCGTTAGTCTGCATTTTATTCCTGCTGCACGTCCGCAGCGCGCTGGTCGCGATCCTGATGCTGCCGGTCGGCGTGCTGATGGCGTTCGGCGCCATGAAGCTGCTCGGTCTTGGCTCCAATATCATGAGTCTCGGCGGCATCGCGATCGCCATAGGCGCCATGGTCGATGCCGCCATCGTCATGATCGAGAACGCCCACAAACATCTCGAACGCGCGGATCCCGGCAAGTCGCGCGTCGAGGTCCTGATCGAGGCAGCCTCCGAGGTCGGCCCGGCACTGTTCTTCAGCCTGTTGATCATCACCGTGTCGTTCATGCCGATCTTCACGCTGGAATCCCAGGAAGGACGTCTGTTCAGCCCTCTGGCGTTCACCAAGACATTTGCGATGGCGGCCGCGGCTATCCTGTCAGTGACGCTGGTCCCGGCCCTGATGATCATCTTCGTTCGCGGCCGGATCGTTCCGGAACACAAGAATCCGATCAACCGCTTTCTGATCTGGGTCTACCGGCCGGTCATCACCGTTGTGATGCGCGCGAAGACGCTGGTCGTCCTGCTCGCAGTCGCCGTTCTCGCGGCAAGTGTCTGGCCGGCCCGTCAGCTCGGCACCGAGTTCATGCCCAGTCTCAACGAGGGCACGCTCATGTATATGCCGACGACGCTGCCGGGCATCTCCGTCACCAAGGCAGGCGAACTGCTGCAGATGCAGGACAGGATCATTCGGTCGTTTCCGGAGGTGGCTTCGGTCTATGGCAAGGCGGGGCGCGCTGCCACGGCGACTGATCCGGCGCCCTCCGAAATGTTCGAGACGATCATCAACCTCAAACCGAAGGAAGAGTGGCGATCCGGTCTCACGGTTGATGGACTAATCGCCGAGATGGACAAGGCGCTGCAGTTTCCGGGCGTGTCGAATGCCTGGACCATGCCGATCAAGGCCCGCATCGACATGCTGTCGACAGGCATCCGCACGCCAATCGGCGTGAAGGTGATCGGCACCGACCTCGTTGAGATCGACCGGCTTGCCAAACAGATCGAGCAGGTGCTCAAGGCGGTACCGGGCACATCGTCGGCCTATGCCGAGCGCGGCATCGGCGGCTACTACCTCGATGTGACACCGGATCGTGAGGCATTGGCGCGCTACGGCATCATGATCCAGGACGTCCAGGACGTGATTGGAACCGCGCTCGGCGGCCAGACGGTGACGACGACCGTGGAAGGCCGGCAACGCTTCACCGTCAACATGCGATACCCCCGCGACCTCAGAGACAGCCCGCAGGCCATCGCCAACGACGTGCTGGTGCCGATGCCCGGAGGTGGCGCGGTCCCGCTCGGCGAAGTGGCCAGGATTGCGCTGGCGAGAGGGCCGACGTCGATCCGGACGGAGAACGGACAGTTGGCTACCTACATCTATGTCGATATCCGCGATCGCGACCTCGGCGGCTACGTGGCCGACGCGCAGCGCGCCGTCCAGGCGAGCATTCAATTTCCGCCCGGCTACTACGTGATGTGGAGCGGCCAGTACGAATATCTCGAACGTGCGACGGCGCGCCTGAAGATCGTCGTACCGGTGACGCTGTTGATCATCTTCCTGCTACTGTACCTGAACTTCCGGTCGATCACCGAAACGATGATCGTTATGCTGTCGCTGCCGTTCGCGCTGGTCGGCGGCCTCTGGCTGATGTGGTGGCTCGGTTTCAACCTGTCGGTTGCGGTCGTCGTCGGCTTCATTGCGCTGGCCGGCGTTGCCGCCGAGACCGGCGTGGTGATGCTGATCTATTTGAATCAGGCATTGACCGCGATCCAGGCGCGACGGGACATTGAAGGACGGCCGCTGACGCGCAACGACCTGTACGACGCCATCATGGAGGGTGCGGTCGAACGCGTCCGTCCGAAGATGATGACGGTGGTCGCCATCATGGCGGGCCTGCTGCCGATCATGTGGAGCACCGGCACGGGCTCGGAAATCATGCAGCGCATCGCGGTGCCGATGATCGGCGGCATGATCTCGTCGACGCTGCTCACACTGATTGTGATCCCCGCGATCTATGCAATTGTTAAGGGCCATCGGCTGCCTCAAGCCGGCTTGATCGCAGCAGAAGGGATCGTTCCTCTGGCCGGATAGCCCGAGCCTGGAGCGACGTGTTCGGACTCAGCCGAACACGTCCTGCACCACGCCGTCCTTGATCACATCCACGCCGTCGAGCGTGATGGTCGTCTTGAAGATCGGCAGGTCGAAATGCCCGGCGGTGTAGCGCCCGGCGAATTCATTGGCGCCGGTGGAGAACAGGAAGTTGCCGGCCACGGCGCGGATTTCCGTGCCGTTGGTATCGCGCTGGTCATACATCTGCAGCGCCTCGTAGCGTGCATTGGGATTCATGCCCCAGCCGACATGCGACACGGCATAGGCCTCGCGGTCGCCCCAGGCGGCGAGATAGCGCTTCATCATTTCGGCGTCGGCGCCCTCGCCCGTCAATTCGGTGAGATAGTCGTCCTTGAACAGCATCTTCACCGGCGACGTCAGGTAGCGCTTGAAGGTCAGGTTGATATCGCCTGCATCCATCACCACCGTGCCATTGATGGTCTTGCTCTTCGGGAAGCTCACCACGATGCCGCCCGGCCAATGTGCCAGCGTGCCGGGCTTGTCGGTCCAGCCCCAGACGCCGACGGTGGCCGCGCCTTCCATGTTGACGTCGAGATCAGTGCCCGCCTTCGAGGTCACCTTCATGTGCTTCGTGCCGCGCAGCATCTTGGCCGCCGCGCGCACGCGCTTTTCGAGCGCCGAGTCCGGCACCATGCGCTCGAGCGCTTCGGGATGTTCATTGGAAATCACGAGAATGCGCGCGCCGGCCTTCAGGATCTCCGGTGTTTCCTTGGCATGCATCAGGCCTTCAATGGTGCAGTCGACCACGAAACCCGCCTGCTGCAATGCTGACACCACCGGCCCGAGTTGCTGGATCGCTTCGGACGCGCCGGTTGAGCGGATCGGCACGACCTGCTTGTTGCGCGGCGTCGGCACCACGACATGGAACGGCCGCGCGCCCATACGGAGCAATGCCAATTCGGCAATGTGCACATTCAGCGCGCGCGATTGCGTCTCGGAGAGGATGGCGGCAGTGTCGCCGGGCTTGACCGCGCAGCGCTCGAAGATCTCGCAGAATGCGTCGATCCATTTCGCCTCGATGCGATCCGCCAGCATGCCGTTTCTCCGTGTTTTAAAGCGATTATGGTTGGATGATAGGCGCGGTCATGTTATATGAAAAGGAATATTTTTAATCTTGAAGGACAATCCGGCGCTGTATTTTGGGCAGTCGCGGGTGTCGCGGAGCGGCGAATTCCATGGCGTTTGACAAGACGGCGCAGGACAAGGTCGCGGACGACAAGCTCGTGGACAAGGCGCAGGCGGTCAACCCCGCGACGTTTCGTCAGGCGCTGGGCCAGTTTCCGACCGGCGTCACCGTGGTCACCGCAACGACAGGCGATCATCCTGTCGGCATGACCGCCAATTCGTTCTCGTCAGTGTCGCTCGATCCGCCGCTGGTGCTGTGGAGCGTCGCGAAATCTTCGCCCAGCCACGATCCCTTCGTCGAAGCGGACGCTTTCGCCATTCATTTTCTCGGCGCCGATCATGGCGAGCTCGCGATGCGTTTCGGCCGTCGCGGCTCCGACAAGTTTGCTGATATCGCCCATGCGCCGGGCATCAGCGGCGCACCGCTGATCGAGGGCCTCGCACCGATCTTCGAATGCAAGACCTGGGCGCGCTATCCCGGCGGCGACCACACGATCCTGGTCGGTGAAGTCGTGCACTTCGTCGAGCGCAATCACGACCCCCTCGTCTTCCACTCCGGACAACTCCGCCGCATCGACAAGGCACAGCCACGGGCGCCGGCCCTGGCCAGCAACAGTTTTGCACGCAGCTACCTGTCCTATCTGCTGGCGCGCGCCAGCTTCAACGTGTCGAGCTCATTTCACGCACGGCTGAAGGAATGGGACCTCACGGTGCCGGAATGGCGCGTATTGGCCTGCCTCGCCGATGTCGAGGGCCTATCGGTCGGCGAACTCGCCGCGATGGCGCTGATGAAGCAGCCCGGCCTGACGAAAGTGCTCGACCGCATGGAGCGCGACGATCTGTTGAAGCGCAAGAGCACCTCGAACGATCGGCGCCGCGTCACGCTCTACCTGACCGCGAAAGGCCGCGCACGCGTCAAGCCCGTGCAGAAGGCCGCGCTCGAACATGAGGCGGAACTGCTGAAGCGCTTCAACGACGACGAGCGCGCGACCATCAAATACGCGCTCGATCTCCTGATCGACAGCGGCATGTCAGACGATACAACTTCACAATAACGATCGCGATCAAGCGCTGCTCTCTCCACGTCATGGCCGGGCTTGTCCCGGCCATCCACGCCTTCCTTGTGGCCAAGACGTGGATGCCCGGCACAAGGCCGGGCATGACGGAGAGAGTGTCATTGTTTGTAAGTGAGCGACGCCGTTACTTGATCGGCGCGACGACCTTGCCCTTCAGCTCGGAGACGTCGAGCTTCTTCGGCAGCATTCCGGACTCGACATAGGTGTCGAGCATCTTCTGGATCGCGTCGAAATTCGGCGCGGCGCCCGGATCCCTGGCGAAATCGTTATCCTTCAGCAGATAGGTTTCCAGCACCGGGATCGGCGCCTTCATCACTTCATTGACGACCTTCAGCGTTTCATCGCGATTGGCCAGCGCCTTCTGCATGCCCAGCGTCAGATCACGCACATACATCCTGGCCAGTTCCGGATTCTTCTCGATGAAGTCGGCACGGCAGGCTTCGAGAATATGCACGATGCCATCCTGCTGCTGCGACAGCGAGAACAGCTTGCGGGTGCCGCCCTTGGCTTCCATGCGCGCGGCGAACGGCTGGTTCATCACGGCGGAATCGACGCGGCCCGAACGCAGCGCCTCTTCCGAGAGCGCGAAGCCGACTTCAACCAGCTTGACGTCCTTGGCCGGATCGAGGCCGGCCTGCTTCAAGAGGATCGCCATCGGGCCATAGATGCCGGAGCCCAGCGTGTTGATCGACATCGTCTTCCCCTTGAGGTCGGCGATGGTCTTGATCGGCGAGTCGTCTTTTACCGCCCAATAGACCGAAAAGCTGCCCGGCTTTTCGAACACGTGCTGCGCAACGATCGAAGCCTTGAGGTTGCCGCTCTGCATGCCCTGCGCGAGCGCCAGCACCGATTGCGTCGCGCAATCCAGCGCGCCGGCCGCGAGTGCCTGTGTCATCGGCGCGGTGCCCTGAAACTGCACCCACTCGATATTGTATTTCTTGCCGAGATCCGCGAATTCCTGCGGACGCTTCATCATCCAGTATTTGGATTCTTCGGCCGGGATGGTCCAGCCAACCTTGATGGTTTGTTGGGCAAACGCCGAGCCACTGCTCAGCAACGCTCCGAGTGCCAGAGCCGCCACAACGCCACGCTTCGATGCGATCCGCTTCATCCTGAATTCCTCTGTTTTCAGCGATCCGGCCGCAGTCAGAAACGAATGCAATTCTCTTGCCGAAGCGCTCCCCACTCACAATTGTTTCATGCTTCAAATGATCGCGCAATATGCCTCGCTATGGGCTATATTGAAGCGGACTGGTTGGACTGCCAGCCCGGGAATTGATTCACCATGAGCAATGACTCCTTCTTCTCCGATCTCCTCGCATCCATTTCGGAACGCGGACGCACTCTGCTGCGGCTCGGTCCCGCATCTGTCGATCCCAAACAGAACGCATCGGACTTGATCGAACTCTGTGCGGAGCTGTTGTCAGGACGCGGCGAAGCGTCCGGCACGGTCCTCGCGCGCGGCGTGCTCGATCGCTACAAGAGTCTCGACGAGGCCGGCCGCCTCACCTTCTTCGAGAACCTCGCACAGAATTACGGTCCCGATCGTGACAAGCTTGAAAAGGCCATCGCGGCATGGCGCGCCAAGCCGACCGGCGACGTCTCCGGCGAATTGCATTTCGCATCCGAGCCGCAGCGGCAGGAACTGTTTCGCCGGCTGAACCGCGCGCCGAACGCGACCAGCGAACTCGTGAAGATGCGTGAGGATCTTCTCGATCTGAAGAATGGCAACAAGGATCTCAACGCCGTCGATCGCGACGTCGTTCATCTCTTGGCATCCTGGTTCAACAGGGGATTTCTGGTGCTGCGCAAGATCGACTGGTCCACACCCGCCAACGTGCTCGAAAAAGTCATCAAATACGAAGCGGTCCACGAGATCCACGACTGGGACGATCTGCGCCGCCGCATCGATCCCGTGGATCGCCGCTGCTACGCGTTCTTCCACCCTGCCCTTGTCGATGAACCGCTGATCTTCGTCGAGGTTGCGCTCACCGAAACCATTCCGGGCGCCATCGCGCCACTGCTGGCCGTCGATCGCCAGCCGGTGCCGATCGAGCGCGCGCGCACCGCGGTGTTCTATTCGATCTCCAACTGCCAGCGCGGCCTCGGCGGCATTTCGTTCGGCAACTTCCTGATCAAGCAGGTGGTCGAGGAACTGCGCCGCGAATTGCCGAAGCTCGATACGTTCGTGACGCTGTCACCGGTGCCGGGTTTCATGAAGTGGCTCAAAAAGGCCGATGACCTCAACCTGTCCAATGAGGATCAGGCGCTGGTCGACATGCTCGCCGATCCGCTGTGGGTCAACGACACAGCGCTGACGGCGCAGCTCAAGCCGGTGATGGAGCAGCTCGCCGCGCATTACTTCCTGAAGGCCAAGAGCCCGCGCGGCGGCCCGATCGATTCCGTCGCCCGCTTCCATCTCGGCAACGGCGCACGGCTCGAGCGCATCGACTGGCTTGGCGATACGTCGGCGAAGGGCCTGCGTGAGTCCGCCAGTCTGATGGTGAACTATCTGTATCGTCTCGACGATATCGAGAAGAACCACGAAGCCTATGCGGATCACTACGAGATCGCGGCTTCCAGCGCGGTGAAGAAGCTGCTGAAGAGTGAAAGCGGCGGTGGCCTGCGTTTGCTGGACAGCATGCGGCTGTCGCGGGCGGAGTGAGATAGGCTTTTAGGTTTATGGCTGTCGTCCCCGCGAAGGCGGGGACCCATAGACTCCAAGTTCAAAACTTGAGCGCCGGAGATGCTGACAGAGTTCTAACTTTGTCGACCGTGGTTATGGATCCCCGCCTTCGCGGGGATGACAGTCGAGAGATCGAGCAAACAGCTCCCCTCACTTACAAGGCTTGCTGTCCTTCACATTGAACTTGCTCATGGCGCCGCCGATAACGAAGTCATTGTAGTCCAGCACCAGTGACCGCGAGACGCCGTTCTCATAGAGTTCGAACGACATCGCATAGACCGGTGTCTGTTCGCCGCCATCGGACGATTTGGCTGACTTGTCGTAATAGCTGACGGTGACCGGCCAGCGCGTCAGCTTCTTCATGCCGTTATCGCCGGTCGAGGGATCGGGCTCGTTGACCTTGCGGTCGCCGGGGATCGCCTGCCCGATCACCGTGAGCGTGCTGTAGACCTTCTCGCCCGTATCCGACCCATCATAGACATTCAGTTCCAGCACCGACTTGCCATCGCGTGCGGCGGCAATGATGCGGTGGATCTGCTCGGTCGGAAATACGGTGGAGCCCTCCAGCGTGAAGGTCTTCGCCACCGGCTGCTTGAGCTTGACGGTGACGTGATCGCCTTCGCGCTCCGCCATGCCGTCGACGGCACTGGCATCGCCATCATTCATGCGGGTGTCGATCTTGAAGCGATAACTCTTGCCGTCGCCGGCTTCCCAGCTGGTGGAGCGCAGATCGCTCAGCGTGGTCTTGTCCTCGCCGCTGTTCAGCTCCGAGACCTGACGGAAATCCGACGTGTAGCCTTCGCAGGCACTGCCGGTAAAATTATAGAGGATACGGCCGCTGGCGCTGTTGACGCTGGCGTTGCCGCGCGACTTCAACAGCTTCAGTTCATACAGCGCCTGGTGCGCGACGAACGGCGTGCCCGCAGCGGGCGGAGCCGCGAATGCCGACACCGGCGCCACGAAGGCTGCCATGGTCAGTGCCAGCGAAGCGGCCTGGAGGCGCGAAACGGAGGAAATGCGGCGCATGGGGTTTCCCTGGATTCTGGAACTACAACAATAGAGAGCGTCCTATTGCGTCGCAACTACGGCCGCGCCGGATTCGCACTGCGCAAATGCCATATTCTGCAGCAAATCTTGCCAGAACCGCACTGTTGCAGGGCAGATTCGGTGTCGCCGGATCGTCACTTGCGCGGCGGGACGGTATGGGTGAAACAGAGAGCGCCTGAACCCTTTGGGGACTTTTGTTCGGGCACATCATCAATTGTTTGGGGAATCACGATGGCAGGAACGGTCGAGCAGAAACTTGCGGATCTAGGGGTCAAGCTTCACGAGCCGGTGAGCCCGGTGGCGAACTATGTCGGCTTCGTCCGCACGGGCAATCTGCTGTTCGTCTCCGGCCAGATTTGCATGGGTGCCGACGGCCAGCTGATTGCCAAGGGCAAGCTCGGCGCCGGCGTCACCCTCGAACAAGGCGTCAATGCCGCGCGAGGCTGCGCGATCAACATCCTGGCGCAGGTCAAGGCTGCGCTCGGCGATCTCGACAAGGTGGCCCGCGTCGTCCGTCTCGGCGGCTTCGTCAATTCGACGCCGGATTTCATCGACGCGCCGAAGATCATCAATGGCGCATCGGACCTGATGGTTGCCGCCTTCGGCGACAAGGGCCGCCATTCCCGCGCTGCTGTCGGCGTCGCCTCGCTCCCCGCCGATTGCGCGGTCGAGGTCGACGCGGTGTTCGAAGTCATCTGATCAGGACAATCCCGATGCGCGCACCTGACTGGCTCATCGCCCGGCCGGTCGCGCATCGTGGCCTGCACGATCGCACCCGCGGCATTATCGAGAACATGCCCGGCGCCATGCACGCCGCCATATCTGGCAATTTCAGCATCGAGACCGATGTGCAGCTCACCGCCGATGGCGAGGCGATGGTGCATCATGACGATGAACTCGGCCGCCTGACCGAGGGCTCCGGCCCCCTGCTCGCGAAGACCTCCTCCGAACTCAAGCAAATAGCCTTCAAGGACACGCCCGAGCGCATGATGACGCTCGGCGATCTTCTTGCACTGATCGACGGCCGTGTCGGGCTCGTGATCGAGATCAAGAGCCACTTCGATGGTGATCGCAAACTGGTCACCCGCGTCGCCGAGATTCTCAAAACCTATCGCGGGCCGGTTGCCTGGATGTCGTTCGATCCCGATCAGGTTCTCGCGATGCGCGAGATCGCCCCCGGGATCCCGCGCGGCATCACGGCCCAGCGCACCTATGACGACGGCGAGTGGCTGACGCTGACGCAGGCCCAGCGCGACGGCATGCGCCATCTCCGCCACGCCTTCCGCACCCGGCCGCATTTTGTCTCCTACTGGGTCAAGGAACTGCCTGCCCCGGCGCCCTGGATCGCCCACAACCTGTTCGGCTGCGCGCTGCTGACCTGGACCGTACGGACGCCGGAACAGCGTGCCGTCACGGCCCGCTATGCCGACCAGATGACCTTCGAAGGCTTTGTGCCGTAACCTGAAGGCGTTGTTGCCGGGTCTTGAAGAGTCCGGCGCAATGCACAATCTTAGGAGCGGTCGCCGCGACGGTTGATCGCATATGACCGGTTCAAGTGATTGATGACGTCATCGGAAATTACGCTCGAAGCAGTGGCGTCCATCAGCCAGATTCCGGCCACGGACTGGGATGCCTGTGCCACCGGCCATGCCGATCTCGGTGGCATTGAGAGCCTCGATACGCTCGCCCCGGCGGCCAACGGTTGCGCCTCAATAGCCAATTACAACCCGTTCGTGTCTCACGCTTTTTTCGCGGCCGTCGAGAAGTCGAATTCGGCCTGCGCCCGCACCGGCTGGGGTCCGCGGCATCTGATCGCCAAAAGCGCGGGCCGCATCCTCGGTGTCGTGCCCTGTTATCTGAAGTCGCACTCGCAGGGCGAATACGTGTTCGACCGCGGCTGGGCCGATGCCTATGAGCGCGCCGGCGGGCAATATTACCCGAAGCTGCAGGCCTCGGTTCCGTTCACGCCCGCCACCGGTCCGCGCCTGCTGATCCGCGATGGCGTCGATGTGGAACGCGTCGGCGCGGCGCTGGCCGGAGGCCTCGTTGGTCTCTGCGAGGCCACCGATGCATCGTCTGTCCATGTCACTTTCGCGCGCGAGAGCGAATGGCAATTCCTTGCTGCACGCGGCTTCCTGCAGCGCACCGACCAGCAGTTTCATTTCCGCAATGACGGCTACAGCACCTTCGACGATTTCCTGGCAACGCTGAATTCGCGCCATCGCAAGGCGATCAAGCGCGAGCGCCGCGATGCGCTGGCCAATGGCATCACCATCCACCCCCTCACCGGCAGCGAGATCACCGAGGATGCGTGGGACGCGTTCTTCGCCTTCTACATGGAGACCGGCTCGCGCAAATGGGGTCGCCCCTATCTGACACGCGAGTTTTATGCGCTGATCGCCGAGAGCATGAGCGACGATGTCGCTCTGATCATGGCCAAGCGCGACGGCAAGTGGATCGCCGGCGCCATCAATTTCATTGGTTCGGACACGCTGTTCGGCCGCCACTGGGGCGCCATCGAGCATCACCCGTTCCTGCATTTCGAGGTCTGCTATTATCAGGCCATCGACTTCGCCATTCGCCGCGGATTGAAGACCGTCGAGGCCGGCGCCCAGGGCGAACACAAGATCGCGCGGGGCTATCTGCCGCAGACCACCTATTCGGCGCATTACATCGCCGATCGCGGACTGCGTCAGGCCGTCGGCGAGTATCTTCAACGCGAGCGCGAATATGTCGCGGAGGCCGTCCGCGAATTGACCGAAGCCGGCCCGTTCAGGAAGGGCGACGAGCAGGATTAAGCCGTCTTGACCGGCTCCCCTCTGGCAGCGACAGTCGCCAAAATTTGCGCCGAAATTTTCCGGAGGATTCCATGACCGCGTATGACCCGAACAACATCTTCGCCAAGATCCTGCGCGGCGAATTCCCCTGCTACAAGGTCTATGAGAACGACCACGTGCTGGCGTTCCTCGACATCATGCCGCGCTCCCCCGGCCATACGTTGGTGATCCCCAAGGCGCCTGCGCGCAATATCTTCGACATCACTCCGGACGACTACGCCCATGTGATCCGCGCCGCCCACAAGATCGCCGCTGCCTGCAAACAGGCCTTCAAGGCCGACGGCATGACCATCGCACAATATTCGGAAGCCGCCGGCGGCCAGGTGGTGTTCCACCTGCACATGCATGTGATGCCGCGCCACGACAATGTCGGCCTGCTGCCGCCGGCATCGCGCAAGGAAGACCCAAAGGTGCTGGAAGACAACGCAACGAAACTGATCGCGGCACTGGCGGCGCTGTAAGCTCCCTCTCCCCGCTCTACGCGGGGAGGTTAAGCCCTACTCCGTCTGAAAGTCCCCCGGCTGCGGCGGCGCGAGCGGCGTGAATTCGCAGCGATCGGGCTTCACGTCCAGCAGCGGCGTCTCGTCGAGGCAATCGAGCCCGCGCACCATCACGGTCGATCCCTCGATCCCCACCAGCTTCACCATGGACGTACCGATCGGGTTCGGCCGCACCGGCGTGCGCAGCGAAAAGATGCCACGCGCATTGCCGTCGTTCTTGGGACTCTGCAGCACCAGGTCGCGGCGCGACAGATGCAGCCAGTAGATCACTTCGAGATGCTTGTAGAGGTCGAGGTCCTTCAGACCCGCCACCCACGGCTCGAAGATCTCGAGCCGGCATACAGGGCCGTCATGGCGACCCTGCCGCGGCGTTTCCAGCCGCGACGTCCAGGGCGTGCGGATGCGCCCGATATAGACGAGGCCCGCATGGTTCGGCTTCGGTGCATCGACGGCGAGTTCGCCGGCACGGATTTCACTTTCACGAACCATTGGTCACCGTTCTTGCACCATGTCGATCAATCCAGCGAGATGTTCTGCGCCTTGATCACCTTCGACCACCGTGCCCGGTCTTCGTCAACGAATTCGTTGATCTCCTTGACCGTCTTCGGCCGCAGTACGGGGAAGCCGATCTTTTCCAGCGAGGCACGGAATGTATTGTCGTTCAGGGCGCGGTCCATGCTGGCCATCACGGTCTTGACGACATCGTCCGGCAATTTCGACGATCCCGCCAAACCGAACCAGACGCCGACCTGATAGTCGGGGTAGCCGCTTTCGATGACGGTGGGAACATCAGGCAGATCGGGACTGCGTTCTTTCGAACTGACGCCGAGCGGCCGCAGCAACCCGGCCTTCACAGGCGGCAGCGCCGTGGAGAGCGTATCGAACATCACCTGGATATTGCCGGAGAGAAGATCGGTCAGCGCCGGCCCTGCGCCCTTGTAGGGCACATGTGTCATCTCGACGCCAGCGATCTGCTTGAACATCTCGCCGGCGAGATGAATGGTGCCGCCGGTGCCGGCCGATCCGAAATTCAGCTTGCCCGGATTGGCCTTCGCGTAAGCCACGAATTCCTTCACCGTCTTGGCCGGTACAGATGGATGTACTTCCATCACCACAGGCAAGTCAGTGACCACCGTCAGCATCCGCAGATCCTTCTGCGGATCGTAGGACAGCTTTTTGTAGAGCAGCGGGTTGAGCACCATGATGGATGCAGCCGTAACAAACAGCGTGTAGCCATCGGGTTCTGCACGCGTCACCGCTTCGGCGGCAATGGCGCCCTGCGCGCCCGGCTTGTTCTCGACGATCGCCGTCTGCTTGAGGTCGCGGCCGAGATAATCCGCCACCAGACGCGCAAGCACATCGGTCGGCCCGCCGGCTGCATAAGGCACCACGAGCTTGATCGTGCGCGTCGGATATTCCGCCGCACGGGCGAGCGGCGCGGCAAAACCCAACGCAGCGATAACGATGCCGGTTATCAAGGTAGAACTTGCGCGCAATCTCATATCGTCTCCCAACCCCTATTTTTAAGTTGAGCGGAGACTATCGCGTTCACGCAGTCATACAAGGCCGATACAGCCTGACGCTGTCGTCTATCAACCGAGGATGTATTTGCCGGTGACCATCACCAGCTCGCCGCATGCGACGCCAAGAAAGATCGAGCGCCTGAACAAGACGAAGACGACGAGGCCGACAGCGACCGCACCATAGCGCAACGGCGGCGGAACGCTCGCCAATGCGCCGGGCGGCACGACCAGGATTTGCGCGATGACGCCGGCGAGGATCGCCGTGGCCACCGCCCTCACCCAGATCAGGATCTCGGACTCTTCGTCGACGCCGCCGCCGAGCCACAGGCCAAGCATGCGCCAGACCTCATTGGGGAGGAAACCCGCCAGCAGCAGCACAAGGAGCGCGTGCCAGTCGCCGATGAAGTCGCTCATCGCCGCCTCCAGCGATGCACGCCATAGGCGATGGTCCCGGCCGAGACGCCCGATATCAGAATGTCGACGCCGGTGTTGAACAGCGACACGACAGGAAACAGCGCGAGACCGAGCACCAGCGCCACGACATCGGCGAGCTGCTTGCAGTTGCGCGCCGTCGACAGCAGGAACGCCAGCGGGGTCAGCAGCAGGATCGCCGCGCCGAACAGCGGCGGCAGATTGGCTGCGAGATGATAGCCGATGAAGGTCGCGGTCAGCGACGACAAGACAAGTCCGAGGCCGAGGCCGTTGACGAAGGCGATGCGTCGCTCGCGTGGGACCAGCGGCATCAACCGGAAGCATTCCACCCACAGCGTCACTGCGATGAAATGCGACGGCAAGATCAGTTGCCGCTTTTTGGTCTCCGGCATGCGCAGCATCGGCAGCACCGACACCACCATGGGAAACAAACGGATCGCACTCACAGTCACCGCGAGCGCCGCCTGGATCACTGTGGCGCCGGAGCCGAGCGCGACGAGAAGAATAATCTGTGCGGGACCGGCCCAGACGAACAATGTGCTGGCCAGCGCCCAGAACAGGCTGAAATGCGTGTCATGGGCGAGCGCGCCGATGCCGATATAGGTCGCGAACAAGACCAGCGTCAGGATGGTCGTCGTGATCGACCGCATGCCGTAAAGGAAGGCCGCCGCACTGCCCTGCCATCTCGGTGAATCCAGTGCAGGAAGCGACACGTGTGTTTGTTTCTTCTTGGTTGATCCGGCCTGTCATAGGCTGCCGAAAGCCGCCGGCGTCAAGAGGCGCCAATGCATGGGGTGCCAGCAGTCACGCTCTGCCGTTGCGCAGCACCAGACAGCCTTGCCCGGCCCGGCGGATCTTGCCGCAGAGATCGTTGGCCTCGTCACGCGTGTCGGTCCCGATCCTCACCTGGTAGAAGGTTCGCGTGCCGCGGCTTCGGAACAGCGAACTCAGCAGGTTGGGATCGCGTTCGCCGACCACCGTGCGCAAGCGCAGCATCACGCGTGCATAGGACATCAAAGCACGATCACGATTGAAGCCTGCCGCCAGTTGCACACCCCATGGCCGTGCTTCGCCGAGCTTCACGCGCGCTTCCAGTTGCGTGACGAAGGGATTGGGCGCGCGCTGCAGCAGTGCCATCAGCTCGCGGCAGTTCGACGTCGCGGCACGCGGCGGCGTCTTGCCGTTGCGGCCCGCAGCCTGCCAGTCCTCGACCGTCACACCGGTGATCGCGGAGACGTAGTTGCGGGTCTCACCGGGCATGTATCCCTTGCCGTCGAGCCAGTCCTGCACGCGGCGCGGTCCTGCATTGTAGGCCGCAGCCGCGAGGCCGAGATTACCGAACTGGTTGCGCAGCTCGCTGAGAAACTCCGCCGATTTCGGCAGCGCCTGCACCGGATCGAACGGATCGAGCAGGCGCCGCTCATTGGCCGTGCCCGGCATGAATTGCGCGATGCCCTGTGCGCGCTGGCCATTGCGCGTCACGGGACCCACGGCATCAGGCTGAAACCGGCTCTCCTGCCAGATCACGCGGGCAAAGAATTCCAGCGGCAGGTCGTTGGCTCGCGCTGCGGACTCGATCATCAGACACATCGACTCGCGTGCGTCACTGTCGCGTGCCAGATTTGGCTTCGATGGCGCCGCCATCGGCAACATCCGGTCCGCACCGGGCTTCGCCAGTTCGCTGACCGGGAGCTCTTCGGCGCGCACGCCCCCGACCGGCGCAAGCAACAGCGCCGCGAGGCAAATTATCCGGCCGATGGTCCTTCGGAGCGCCATGCCTGATCCCGCGCGGATTCCCCGCGCCTTGACAGCGAGACCCCAGCAGCTAGCTATGAATGAAAGACGGCAAAAGCGGGAGTGCAAACAATGGCCGACGCGCGCGACGACACATCCGGCTTTGCCAGCGACGACGATGTTCCGATCCAGTATATGGCCCGCACCCGCGCCTATTATCAGGCGATCGGCTATGACGTTCCCTATCGCTGGGCCCATCACATCGACACGCCGTTCCAGCCGCTGAAGAAACCGCTGGCGCAGTCGCGCGTCGCCATCGTCACCACCGCAGCGCCCTTCGATCCCGACAAGGGCGATCAGGGTCCGGGCGCGCTCTACAACGGCGGCGCCAAGTTCTATCAGGTCTATGACGGCGATACGTCGGTCGATCATGACCTGCGCATCTCGCACATCGCCTATGATCGCGTGCACACGAGGGCGGACGACAGCGGCACCTGGTTTCCCCTGCCCGCACTGCGCGCACTCGCCGCATCGGGCCGCATCGGCAGTGTCGCGCCGCGCTTCTACGGCGCACCGACCAATCGCAGCCATCGCGTAACCCTTGAGACCGATGCACCGGAGATCGTGAAGCGCGCGAAGGCCGATAGTGTCGATGTCGCCGTGCTGGTGCCGAATTGCCCGGTCTGCCATCAGACCATCAGCCTCGTCGCCCGCGAGCTGGAGGCCAATGGCATTGCCACTGTGGTAGCGGGCTGCGCCAAGGACATTGTCGAACACGCTGCCGTGCCCCGTTTCCTGTTCAGCGACTTCCCGCTCGGCAATTCCGCCGGCAAGCCACATGACAAGGCCTCGCAGGCGCAAACCCTGGAACTGGCGCTGCGCATGCTGGAATCCGCCGTGGGTCCGCAGACCACCCTGCAGTCGCCGCAGCGCTGGGCTAGGGACGCTGTCTGGAAGCGCGACTACAACAATGTCGCCCTGCTCAGCGCCGAGGAACTGGCGCGCCGGCGGGCCGAATTCGACAGGCAGAAGGACATTGCCCGGGGATTGCGCGAGACGGCGGGCTGAGCCCGCCCTGAGGCCGATCACCCCGTCTTTCGGCGATCGCCCTTAACTTTGGTTTACGTTAAATCTGCTCAATCCGCGCGAGAGCCTTCCCCGGCGGATGGAACTGCGTACAGTCCCCGCCTGTAACCTCAGGGGACCTCAGGACATGGACGAGCGGCGCAAGAACGTCAGAGACAAGGTGATCTACGGTGCCGTCGCGTCCAAGGACCAGAAGGCCAAGGAATGTGTCGTGCGCGACATTTCCGAAGACGGCGCCCGCATCGAATTTGGAAGCGGCGCGCGGCTGCCGAAGGATGAGCTGACACTCAACATCGCGCGAAAGGGCCGTTCGTTCCTCGCGAGGATCGTCTGGTGGCGCGACAACATCGTCGGCGTCGCCTTCACCGATCCGCCGGTGGAGAGCAAGGAAAGCTCCGACATCGAAGAGCGCCTGCGCAAGAGCGAGAAGAAAAAGCGCGAGTTGCAAAAGCAGATTCAGAAACTGCTGGGGCAGTAAGCTCGGCACAATCCAATAGCCCAAAGCAAAAACGGCCGGTGATCTCTCACCGGCCGTTTTCATTTGTTCAATTGCCCGATGGCTTACGCCTTCTCCAGCGGTCCCTTGGCCGAACCCGAACCCTTGCCCGACTTCGGCTTCTTGGCGGCGCCGCGCTTCGCCGGCAGCTTCTCCGGCTTCGGCGTCACGGGGCCGTCGACGAATTCGAAGCCGATGCTTTCCTGATCGACACCGAGCACCGCCTCGTCCTTCTTCAGGACGACGCGGACATGACCGCCATTCTTGAGCTTGCCGAACAAGAGTTCGTCGGCCAGCGGCTTCTTGATGTGCTCCTGGATCACGCGGCCCATCGGTCGCGCACCCATCTGCTCGTCGTAGCCGTGCTGGATCAGCCAGGCCTTGGCGGGATCGGACAGTTCGATGGTGACGTCGCGGTCTGCGAGCTGGGCCTCCAGCTGCAGCACGAACTTCTCCACCACCATGCCGATCACATCCGAATTCAGATGTGCGAAGGACACGACCGCATCGAGGCGGTTGCGGAATTCCGGCGCGAACTGCCGGTTGATCGCCTCCTGATCCTCGCCTTCCCGCTTGCCGCGGGTAAAGCCGAAGGCCGCACGTGCCATGTCGGCGGCGCCGGCATTGGTCGTCATGATCAGGATCACGTTACGGAACGACACCTGCTTACCATTGTGGTCGGTCAGCCGTCCGTGATCCATCACCTGCAGCAGCACGTTGTACAGATCCGGATGCGCCTTCTCGATTTCGTCGAGCAGCACCACGCAATGCGGATGCTGGTCCACACCATCGGTGAGCAGACCACCCTGATCAAAGCCGACATAGCCGGGAGGCGCGCCGATCAGGCGCGACACGGTGTGTCGCTCCATATATTCGGACATGTCGAACCGAATGAGCTCGACACCCAGCGACGACGCGAGCTGCTTCGCCACTTCGGTCTTGCCGACGCCGGTGGGGCCCGAGAACAGATACGAGCCGATCGGCTTCTCCGGCTCGCGCAGGCCGGCACGGGCCAGCTTGATCGATGCCGCCAAGGCTTCGATCGCCTTGTCCTGCCCGAACACCACGCGCTTCAAAGTCGACTCAAGATGCCGCAGCACCTCGGCATCGTCCTTCGACACGCTCTTGGGCGGGATCCGCGCCATGGTCGCGATCGTGGTCTCGATTTCCTTGATGCCGATTGTCTTCTTGCGCTTGCTCTCGGCCACCAGCATCTGCGCCGCGCCCGACTCGTCGATCACGTCGATCGCCTTGTCCGGCAGCTTGCGGTCGTGGATGTAGCGCGACGAGAGCTGCACCGCAGCCTCGATGGCCTCATTGGTGTATTTGAGCTTGTGGTAATCCTCGAAATACGGCTTGAGGCCCTTCAGGATCGAGATCGCATCTTCAACGGTAGGTTCGTTGACGTCGATCTTCTGGAACCGGCGCACCAATGCGCGGTCCTTCTCGAAGTGCTGGCGATATTCCTTGTAAGTGGTCGAGCCCATGCAGCGGATCGCACCCGAAGCCAGCGCGGGCTTGAGCAGATTCGAGGCATCCATCGCGCCGCCCGAGGTGGCGCCGGCACCGATCACCGTGTGGATTTCGTCGATGAACAGGATCGCATTCGGATGCGCTTCGAGTTCCTTGAGCACCTGCTTCAGGCGTTCCTCGAAGTCACCGCGATAGCGCGTGCCGGCCAGCAGCGTGCCCATGTCCAGCGAGAACACGGTGGCCGCGGACAGCACTTCCGGCACATCGCTGTCCACGATGCGCTTGGCCAGACCTTCAGCGATCGCCGTCTTGCCGACGCCGGCTTCGCCGACGAACAGCGGATTGTTCTTCTGCCGACGGCACAGAACCTGGATCGCGCGGTTGATCTCGGCCGTACGCCCGATCACCGGATCAATCTTGCCGTCACGCGCCTTCTTGTTGAGGTTGACGCAATAGGTGTCGAGCGCCTCGCCCTTCTTCTTGGCGTCGTCGCCATTCTTGGTCTCGGTCTCTTCATCGACACCGCGCACCGGCCGCGCCTCGGAAACGCCCGGCCGCTTGGCAATGCCGTGGCTGATGTAATTCACCGCGTCGTAGCGCGTCATGTCCTGCTCCTGCAGGAAATACGCAGCATGGCTTTCGCGCTCGGCGAAGATCGCGATCAGCACATTGGCGCCGGTCACTTCTTCGCGACCCGACGACTGCACGTGAATGACGGCGCGCTGGATCACGCGTTGGAAACCTGCGGTCGGCTTGGCGTCATCTGCGCCATCCGTCACCAGGTTTTCGAATTCGGTTTCGAGATAATTGACAAGGCTTCCGCGCAGCTTGTCGAGATCGACGCTGCACGCCCGCATCACTGCCGCTGCGTCGCTGTCATCCACCAGTGACAGCAGGAGATGCTCCAGCGTCGCATATTGGTGGTGTCGCTCGTTCGCAATCGAGAGCGCCCGATGCAGCGATTGTTCAAGGCTTTGAGAAAAAGTTGGCATTCCGCGTCCTCGTTGGCCCCCACCATCATGATCGTCGTTGCCGGGTCAGGCAACAAGAACCTTTCTCACATATAGTGATGTCTGATCGTGGTGAAAGGCTGGTTCCCGCTGCTTGTTGTGACGTGTCCGCAGAGCACGTCTGTTCATTCCAGCGCATTGTCACATGCGCTGTTGACGCAGCCGAACGACCGCGTTCGACTCACATCAGTTCAATGCAAGACCCGTTCCCAGTTTCCGGGAATTCACGTGAGGCTACTTCTTTTCCATCACGCATTGCAAAGGGTGCTGGTGCTTGCGCGCAAAATCCATCACCTGCGTCACTTTGGTTTCGGCGATCTCATAGGTGAAAACGCCGCATTCCCCGATCCCGTGATGATGAACGTGGAGCATGATCTGCGTTGCCGCCTCGGCGTCCTTCTGGAAGAACTTTTCCAGCACATGGACGACGAATTCCATCGGTGTGTAATCGTCGTTGAGGATCAGCACGCGATACAGGTTGGGACGCTTGGTCTTGGGTTTGACCTTGGTGATGACCGAGGTGGCCGGCCCACCGGGCGCATTGGACCGGTTGTCGTCCTCTGCCATGCCACGCGGCTGCCGGCGGCGGTCGTCGGGGGCGCCGGCCACAGGCATCAGGATGCCGTCAGGCATGAATTTTGAAGGTTTCTGGAACATAGCGCCTGTATAAAAGTCCCTAGCCGATATTGGCCAGCCCCGAATTGACAGCGTCCCCAGCCACGACGTGCTGCCGGACGCCTCGGGCACAGAGGCGCCCCGGGTCGCCGCATGGGTGCGACGCTGTCCGTTACAGGACCGATGGAGCCAATATGGGTTCCTGTGGGCATTCTCGCAAGCGCACTGCAAGCACCCCGAATGGCTCGCCGCGCACCCCGCCTGATGGCCCCCGGTCCGGTCAGGGTTAACCGATCGTGCTCGATTTGACCGGATCCGCCAACCAGCCATTTAACCGTCGTTCACGATAATACCGGGCGCCGGCGCAGCGGCGCACCAATAGTTGGCCTTTTACCTATTTTCTGAGGACACCTTTACCACCTGTTTAGCCGCAGCCGCCGACATGACCGCCAGAAACCTACCATTGGCGGTGACAATGTTTATTCAGTCCGTGTCGAGCCAGGCAAAGCGCCTCGCATCCCGATTTACACGCCACGACGGCGGCAATATCGCGATGACCTTCGCCGTTGCGCTGGTGCCCCTGCTCGGCTTCGTGGGCGCCGCCGTCGACTACTCCCGTGCCAACGCGGCCCGCTCGGCGATGCAGGCGGCGCTCGACTCTGCAGCCCTGATGGTTTCGAAGGACCTGTCCGCCAATCCGACCATGTCGGCGACCGATGTCACCAACAAAGCGAAGGCCTATTTCAACGCGCTGTACACCAACACGAATGCCGGCCAGATCACGGTGACGGCGAGCTACACGACCAACACCAAGGACGGCTCCACCGTCACCGTCAACGGCTCCGGTGCCGTCGCAACCGACTTCATGAAGATGGTCGGCCTCCCGCAACTAGGGATCAGCAGCGGCTCGACCACGACTTGGGGCTCGACGCGCATGCGCGTCGCCATGGCGCTCGACGTCACGGGGTCGATGGGTATGAATACCGGAAAATTGGAGGCGATGCAGAAGGCAGCAACGGATCTTATCAAGACGCTGAGCGCCAACTCGCGCATGACCGAGGACACCTATATCTCGATCATTCCGTTTGCGCAGATGGTCAATGTCGGCGCGTCGAACAAGAACGCGACCTGGCTCAAATGGGACGAATATGGATCCTGCAGCAGTTCGAACTACGACACCAAAGCCGAGTGTCAAGCGGCTAACAAAACCTGGAATGCGAGTTCCAACAAGAACGCCTGGAATGGCTGCGTCACTGACCGCGATCAGCCTTACGACACCACCAACGAAGCCCCGTCGGGCACAGCACGCTATCCGGCCTATCAGTACGATGCATGTCCGGCAGCCATTCTGGGGATGACATCGGCCTATGGTCCTGACAACGTTACCAAGCTCACGGACAAGATCAAAGACTTGTCTGCCAACGGCGGCACCAACCAGCCGATCGGCATGGCCTGGGCCTGGCGCACCTTGCAGATCGGTAGCGATCCATTCCCGGCACCGGCCAAGGATTCCAACTACAAATACACAGATGCACTTATCATCTTGTCGGACGGCATGAATACCAAGGACCGATGGTACGGTGACGGCGTCCATTGGTCGACACTGGTTGACGATCGACAGAAGTTACTGTGTGCCGACATCAAAAAACCGAACCCGGTGACCAACAAGCAGGACACCGTGATCTATACGATCCAGGTCAACACGGGCGGCGATCCGGAGTCCGCAGTTCTGAAATCCTGTGCCGATACCGGAAATTTCTTTCCTACAAGCACAAACGACGGCATCGCCGCAGCGTTCAAAGCGATCGGCAACTCGCTGAACGCGTTGCGCGTCTCCAAGTAAAACCCAGAGTGCACCTTCAAACAAAAACGCCCGGCCATCATGGCCGGGCGTTTTGATTTGAAGACCGTATCGCTTAGCGCGCCGGGGTCATTTTGGCGACGAAGCCTTCGAACGGCTTGTACGCCTGCTTGGCGAGATCGACATAGAGTTCGCTGATCTTGTGCGATTCAGCGACGAAAGATTCATAGGCGGACTTGGCGTATTCGGTCTGCACTTCGAGCACCTTGTCAAGCGACTGCACCCCAGACAGTTTGGTCACGAAGGCGTTGCCGTCCTCGAACGACTTCTTGGTGTAGTCGCCAACCGCGACAGCGATAGCCTGTGCACCGTTCTGAAGCGTGGCCGCCGATGCGACTGCACTCTCGAACTGCTCCTTGCCGTACTGCTGGATGTCTTCGACCTTGATCACTGCAAATCCTTTCCCGGATTGGACGGGTCAGCCGCGGCCGGGTGGACCCCGGTCTGATCTGACCTGCCCATCTATCGTGCGGTGCACAATGACGTCAAGAATCCTGTGCGATGCACAATTTTTACCATTGGCGATAAATGCACGGGTGATTGGCAATGGTTGCTTAACCTTTTGGAAACTCGCCGGACCTACCCTGATTTCTTGCATTGGTGCGTTGGGGCTAAAAAGCCCAAAAACTGCATGAGTACATACTCTTAGCCAGAATGGCCGCGTATGCTTCTGCCATCCCGCCGAGAGAACCGCTCAGGCTGACGCTTAAAACTGAGACACATCTCCGGTTGTTGGGCATAATTTAGCCTCACGATCCGGGGAATGAGACTGATCTGACGGGGAAGTCCATGCTTCGCACAACGTTTGCTTCGTCGCGCACCCTGCGGGTGTGCGCTCTTGGGCTGGCAACTCTCAGCATCGCAGTCATCTTTACGACTGACAGTGCGGATGCCCGCCGGCGCCATAAATCGCGAAGCCACGTCGCGCGCGTCTCCAGTTACAATCCCGCTTTCTCCTCGATCATCGTCGACGGCAATTCCGGCGCGGTTCTCTCGTCCAACAATCCCGATGGTTCGCGGCATCCGGCGTCGCTGACCAAGATCATGACGCTGTACATGCTGTTCGAGAAGCTGGAATCCGGCAAGCTCACGCTGGACAGCGAAATGGACGTCTCGCAGCACGCCTCCGTGCAGGCTCCGACCAAGCTGGGCCTGCGCCCCGGTCAGACGCTGCGCGTCGAAGATGCCATCAAGGCGCTGGTGACCCGTTCCGCCAACGACGCCGCCGTTGTGATCGCCGAAGCCATTGCCGGCGATGAAGACGATTTCGCCAAGCTGATGACCAAGAAGGCCCGCGCGCTCGGCATGAGCCGCACGGTGTATCGCAATGCCTCCGGCCTCCCTGATGATGAGCAGGTGACCACCGCACGCGACCAGTCGGTACTCGGCCGCGCCATCCAGGATCGCTTCCCGCGCTATTACCGCTACTTTGCCACCGCCTCCTTCAATTATCGCGGCCGCAACATCCGCAACCACAACCGCCTGATCGGCAGTGTCGAAGGTGTCGACGGCATCAAGACGGGTTATACCCGCGCTTCCGGCTTCAACCTCGTCTCGTCGATGAAGCGCGGCAACCGCCATCTGGTCGGCGTCGTATTGGGCGGCCGCAGCGGCGGCGCCCGTGACGCCGCCATGCGCAACCTGCTCGCCGAGAACCTGGACAAGGGTGCCACCCGCCGCACCGTGGCTGCGATCACCGAGCGCAATCCGTCCGAATCCGCGACCGAGGTCGCCGAAGCCGAAGCCCAGGCGCGTCCGACCGAAACCAAACAGGTCAACGGCGCCATTCAGGTGGCTGCTGCGACGCCGGTCGTCGCTGAACCGGTCTCCGAACCGCCGGCTCGTGTCGCTACGCCCGTGGCCCGCCCGTCCGTCTTCGCTGCCGCCACCGCAGCCCTGCCCCCGGCGGCACCGATGCCGCAGGCCCGCAAGCCGGAGCCTGGCCCGCTGAATTCAGGTGTCATCCAGTCTGAAGCCATCGCGACCATTCCCGGCTCGTCAGAGCCGATGAAGCCGGTTCGGGTCCGCACCGTCCAGGTCAAGTCCGGTCAGTACAAGCTGGCCTCCGCCGGCGGCGAACAGCCCGCCCCTCCCGCCGCCACCAACACCATCGCGGCGCGCCCGGAAACCACCGCCCGTTCGCCCGAAACCACCAATTCGCTCTATGCCCGCTCGGAGATGCCGCGCCAGCCGGCAGGCTTTGGGACCGGCAATGGGCTTCTCGGTGTTCTGCCGGCCCAGGGAAGCGCTCAGGGCGGCACCCAGATGGCCTATGCCGATCCGTCGCCGCGCAGCGCGCCTGCCGCTCAGGCCCCTGCTCCGCAGGCCGTGCAGCAGGGCGGCGCCATCAAGCCCGTCGCATCCCATACCGGCTGGATCATCCAGGTCGGCGCACTGGAAAGCGAGAGCGAGGCACGGATCCGCCTTGATGCCGCGCGTGAACAGGCCCGTGGCCTGCTCGGCAAAGCCGACCCGTTCACTGAAGCCGTCGTCGGCAAGGGCGACAGGAAACTCTACCGCGCCCGCTTCGCCGGCCTCGACCGCGAAAAAGCCGAAGCCGTCTGCAAGACGCTGAAGCGTTCCGAGATCTCCTGCATCACCATCAAGAACTGATCGACTGATACCGTCGGATACGCAAATGGCCGGGACATTGTCCCGGCCATTTTGCTTTTGGTCACCATAAATCCCCGTGGCGACAACTTCTCGTCAAGACTTAGCCGCTACAAAATACAGACGGGGATTGATCGACCACGCCGGGCAACGGTGGGCGATGGGGCGTTCTCAGAGAAACGGAAGCTGCTCGCAGTTGTAGCGTAAAAGCGTGCTGGAGTTAGCTGCGATGCGTGCGAAGCAGAGTGTCCTTGGCCTCGTTGACTCGGGCCGCCAGGTACGTCGAGCCCCCTGGTCGGGATGCAGTTTCTTCATGAGGGATCGGTGCGCGCGGCTGATCTCGTCGCGGGTCGCACCCGGCTTCACGCCAAGGATCTGATAAGCCTCCTCTTCCGTCATTTTACTGCCAGACGCCGCACGGTCGTGCCGCCCTGCCGTATCGCCCTGCGCGTTCTGACGCCAGGCGGGAAACCGGCGGTCAAGATAACTTTCAAGTAACGCCACGCTCTCCGCGTCGAAGCCGGCCATCATCGCCGCCAGTTGCGGCAGGTCGAATGCATCGAGCGACTGACCGGCATAGGGGCCGGCCACGATCCGTCCGCTGAGCTGGCCACTGTCATGATCGAGGGTCATGTCGAGAAACGCCGAGCGGACCTGTGAGGTCTGGCCGGACGATTTGGTCCCGCCCCCGAACATGCTGCCGATATTGCTGAAGCCCGCGGTGCCGAACGGCGCCCAGCCCAAGAGACCCGCCCCGAAGATTCCGAGCGGGATCGCCACCGCCAGTTCGCCCTTGATCCCGGTGAAGGCCGCTACGGCCAGCGCCAGCACACCGCCGGCCAGCTTGATGCCGCGCGCCAGCAGCGCCGGGTTCGCCGAGCGGAACATCTGCAGCAGCATGTAAAGTACGAAGACGGCGAGCGCGCCGGCGATCAAAGTAGGCATGAGCTTTAGATAGTCGGTTGCCGCGATCCGCGAAACGGTTTTGCAGACCGTTTATCGCATCTGGCCGAGCAGCTTTGCCGCACCCGGCGCCGACGACGCCAGCCGCGTCAGCGCCTCCCGTCCGCCCGCAGCATAGGCGGCTACCGCGCGCAGCAATTCGCGGAGCTGCGCAGCGGCTCCCGGATCGAACCGGCACCAGGCGCCACCGGTCAGCCGGGCAATCTCGCGAAACGCCTGTTCGGCCGCCGGGTCTTGCCCTTCCTGAAACATGAAGACCGGTACTTTCAGCAGGCCGAGTTCACCGGCCCGCGCACAGAGCTCGTCGACGGACTCCTCCATGGCGTCGCCCACGAACACCAGCGCGCGCACGCCAGAGGCCACCGCCTCGCGCCGCGTCTCCGATAATACTCTACCGATCTGGGTCTGACCGCCCTGGCAAGCGATCTTGCCCATCAGCCGCGCCAGTTGTGTGGTGTCCGAAATCCAGCCGGTCGCACGGCACTCGCTGAGGCCGCGGAAATAGACGAGACGGATATCGAGACTGCCGATCGATGCCGCCTCGCGAAACATGTCGGCCTGCAGCGTGCAGGCCATATCCCAGGTCGGCTGCCGGCTCATGGTGGCATCGAGCGCAAACACCAGCCGCCCGCGGCCGCCCGCTGCATGCGGCGCCATCGCTTTCGCTTTTGCTACAAATGCCGCGATGTCGGCCGATGCCGACGGCTGGGTCAGCGTATCGGTCTTGGACGTGGGAATGGTGGGATCGCTGGCCATGACAACTCGCGTTTGCTGCAAGCTTCATGTGGCGAGCATAGGCCGCGCGGTCAACCGCGCAGCACAGCACTCAGTTCACGCTCGGCGTATACTGCGCGATCTTGTTCGGGTCAGTCACACTGCTCTGCTGAGCGGGCTGCTCGATGATCTTCGGCTTGCCGGTGACCGGCGACAGCTTGCTGTCGTCGTCAAGGAACTTGTCGAGCAGACCCTGAATCTTTGTCTTCAGGGTTTCCGGTCCGCGGTCGCTCATGTCGGTGTGCTGCGCGCCGGTGTTGACGACCGTGATACCGGCCTTCTCACAGATCTCGTCATCCGGCACGACACCAGGATCCGGCTTGAACACCGAGTCATGCGAACGGAACGACAGGATCTTGAATTTGCCATCGGTCATGAACGGCACGCGCAGGTTATCCAGCGTTACGACCTTCTTGACGTCATCCGGGAATTCCTTGGCGTAGAACATCGAGATGTCGCCGCCGTTGGAATGGCCAACCAGCGTCAGATGATCGTAGTCGGAGTTCGGCTGAATCTTCTTCAACTCCTTCACCGCGTATTTGATGTTCTGAACGCCACGCTCATAGACCGGCAGACGGCCGACATAGAGCTCGCCGACCTTGGTCACGAGCGGAGCGTCGGTATCGAGATCGTGCTGGATGCTGACGGCCATATAACCGCGCGCCGCAAACACGTTCGCGAGGAACGAGTATTCGGTGAACTTGACGGTGTTACCGTGATTGAGAACCGCGACCGGCAAGGTGATCATGCCGGCATTGGCCTGCATTTCCTTATCGCGGCGAACGGCAATGTCGACCTGCACAGGACGATTACGCGTCGCGTCAAAGAACGTCAGCGTTTCATGCCGAATGGCCCACTTCGACGCGGTGAAATACGCGGCGGTGGCCAGCACGCAAACCGAAAGCAGAATGAGAAGTCCGCGTTTCATGTTCGTCCCTGATCGGCCAGCTAGAGAGAAGTCTCAGCCGGCTACAGCACTTATGGGGTCGGATGACCCTCAAGCGGCTGCTTCAACAGCATATATGTCACAGCCCGGTGACAGAAAGGCTAAATATTGTGAATTCCGAGCCATGTTATTGTGCGCCGCACCCGTTTCTTGTGCACCTGCTAAAGAAAGCCATGGTCGAATTGAGCGATTTTGAACGAATTTCGCAAGGGATCGGAATTTCAAAAACGCCCTTATTTCAACGACAAATCAACTGTCGAACGGGCTACTCGTTCCCCGGTAAAAGACAATGATACCTGTACTATCAGGATAAAGTTGAGTGCGGGATCGTTCATAGCCTGCCGAACCGGCAGCGCTGGCTTTGCACAGTGAACGCGACTCAGTTGCCAAGGATGTCGTGAACATCCAGCGGCTTGTCGACCTGCGCAAACCACTCGGCGCGATTGGCGGCGCGGCGACGGCCACGCTCATCGAGCGGCAGCTTCAACTTGCGCAGCAGTTCGATGACTTCCTCGCGCGCCGTGACATGGCCCATGCTCGGGCGACGCCCGAGCGTGACTTCGTTGAGATCGTCGAGCGCCGTCAGGCCACGCGGGAAGAACTCACGATACATCACGCGCTCGGCGAGACCGTCGATGGCGCGAAAACCGAGCTGCAGCGAGAGCTGATCGAGGACGCCGGCAACCAGCATCTTATTGCGCGAGCCGAGCACCGAGAGCCGGTTGCGCACCACGATCCAGTCGGTGGTGGAGCCATCGTGCTGACGGCGCTTGCGCCGGGCTTCGCGCGCCATCTTCGAATAGTGGCTCTCGCCGGTCACCTTGTAGCTTGTAGCATCGACGGCGCCGAGCACGTCGAAGTCGAGAAAGCTGTCATTGATCGGCGTCACCAGCGTATCGGCCATCGAATGCGCCAACCGCATCAGATAGGTATCGCTACCAGGCGTGTCGATGACGATGAAATGGTGGGTACGCTCCACCGCACTCACCGCGGTCATGAACTGATCGAGTTCGAAGGCTTCGTTGTCGGCGATCTGCATCGTCTCGCCGAGCTTGACGCAGCTATGGGTCGGCACTTCCAGCGCAAGCCCGGCGCTCTGCGCCCAGGCTGCGCGGTTGGCGATATAGCGCGTGAAGCTCTGCTGGCGACTGTCGAGATCGATGGTGGCGACGCGCTGACCGGCCTTCAGCAGCGCAACGGCAATGTGAAGCGCGGTGGTCGATTTGCCCGACCCGCCCTTCTCATTGCCAAGCACGATCACATGCGCCGTGCCGGACTGACCCTGGGTGGTTTGCATCAACATCGCGCGATCCCTCGATCATCTTCAAATCGCGAGGCGCGGCAAGGGTCAAGCTAAATACAGGGGCATCCTGCTCTGCGGGCGATCAGCCGCGCTTAATCATGAATCCCGGCGGCCGGTTGCGGCATCAGGACACCCGGCAGCCTGGTATCGTGAGGCTTGGGTGATCCCGCGAGCTTTGATAAGCAGGGCGCGCACGCCCTCATCCGCCGCAGCCAACAACAAGAACGAGCCGCAATGCCCCGCACCCCGATCGTCGCCCGCACCCTGCCCGCCCTCCGCAAGGCGCTCGACGGCCTGCGGGCACGCAAGGCGACCATCGGCCTGGTGCCGACCATGGGAGCGCTGCATGACGGCCACGTCTCCCTGGTGCGCCTCGCCCAGCGCCGCACCAGCAAGGTCGTGGTATCGATTTTCGTCAATCCAACGCAGTTCGCCCCGACCGAGGACTTCGGCTCCTATCCGCGGACCTGGAAGAGCGACGTCGCCAAACTCACCGAAGCCGGCGTCGACCTGATCTGGAATCCCGACGCCAAGGTGATGTATCCGGAGGGCTTCGCAACGAAGATCACGACCGGAGGCCCGGCCACCGCCGACCTCGAAGATCGCTTCCGCCCGCATTTCTTCGGCGGCGTCGCGACGGTCGTCGGCAAGCTGTTCACGCAGGTGCGACCGGACATGGCGTTCTTCGGCGAGAAGGACTACCAGCAGCTCAAGGTCGTGACGCGCATGGCACGGGATCTCGATCTCGGCGTCAAGGTGACCGGTGCAGCCACAGTGCGCGAGCGCGACGGTCTCGCGATGTCGTCGCGTAACGTCTATCTCTCGCCGGAAGACCGCGCCACGGCGCCGGTGCTTTACAAGGCGATGAAGGAAACCGCGAAGCGCCTGAAGGCGGGCGAAAGTTTTGAGACCGCCATGGCCGGTGGCGCCGCGATGATCACCGCAGCGGGCTTCACACTCGACTACTTCGAAGCGCGCCATGCGGAGTCACTGGCGCCAGTGACCTCGATGAAAGACGGCCCGGTGCGCCTGCTGGTGGCTGCAAGGATCGGCACGACGCGGCTGATCGACAATATCGGGGTGTGAGGCTTTCGTCCTGCCCCGTCATTCCGGGATTCCGGGCCTTTGTCCTCGCTCGTCATTCCGGGGCGCACGGAGGCGGCGGAGCCGCTGAAGTGCGAACCCGGAATCTCGAAGTGTTTGGCGCGATCGGAGACTCCCATGCTGGGATTCCGGGTTCGCGTCCGGCAAGAGCCGGCCACGCCCCGGAATGACGAGTTTTGGGTGTCTAAACATTTTTTCCTACCCTCATTGACAACATCCCCATAAGGTTTATATTCCCCTTCGTCCTGCCCCACCGAGAGGGGCGATCGCGATCGTCACGTTCGCGGGGTGGGATGCGGTGGACGCCGGAGATGCGGCGTTACGCGGTTTGGGGGTGACGTCTGTCGTCGGGCAGGACGGATCTGCGCCAGCACTGCCACTGGCAAGGAGACGGCCGACCTTGGGATGGAAAGACCCCTGGACAGTGTGACGGACGACCAAGTCAAAACGCGTCCGGCTTACTCGCTTGAGGCTCCCTGTCCCTCCGCCGTGGGACCATCATTTTGGTGATCGGACCGTTCGCCAAGGCAAAGTGCAAGCAGGCTGAAAAAAACACCGTATGCGGAACGTCGGGCACTTGCTCGGCGCCTCCGAAAGTCCTGATGCACTCACACTTGCGGAAGACCGCATCGCATCAGGCCCAAGGGTGCAACGGGCACCCGGCGTTCCGCACGCCCTCTCAAGGGAGGGTGGGAATGCGAAACACGACGGCGCCCCCGCGCCGCTAATAATGGGGGCGATGACGCATGTCTGAAGGGCAGTGGCTGTTTGACATTCGAAGAAGCTGAGACGCGCAGGCGGGCGCGATATCCCTCCCCCAAGCGGCGAAGCCGCGCAGTGGGAGGGAAAAGCAGGAGCCCTACTCCGCCGCGATCTGGCGCGGCACCGGCGGCGGATTGGCGAGGTCCTTGGCGAGTTCGGCATAGCGCGCCTTCGCCGCCACGACCGAGGCTTCCTTCACCGGGCCGTAACCGCGAATGCTGTCCGGCAGCGAGAGAAGCTGCACGGCCGTATCCACCGTCAGCGGCGACAGCAGGTTCAACACCGTGGCGACGTCCTTCTCGTAGCCGGCGATCAGGTCGCGCTCCAGTCTGCGGTCGGCGCTGTAGCCGAACACATCCAGCGGCGTACCGCGCAAGGTGCGCAGCTTCGCCAGAATGCGAAACAGCGGCAGCATCCAGGCGCCGAAGGCGCGCTTCTTCGGGCGCCCCGACGCATCGGTACCCGGCAGCATCGGCGGCGCGAGATTGAAGCTGATCTTGACGTCACCCTCGAACTGATCGCGCAGCTGCTTCTCGAACTTGCCGTCGGTATAGAGCCGCGCGACCTCGTATTCGTCCTTGTAGGCAAGCAGCTTGGCGTAGTTGATCGCCACCGCGCGCGGCAGTTCATCGTCATAGCCACCACGCATGGCGGCCTCGCGGACCAGATCGACCATCGCCTGATAGCGCTCGGCGAGCTTGCTGTTCTGATAGTCCGTGAGCAATCCGCTGCGATGGGCGACGATCTCGTCCAGGCTCATCTCATCCAGCGTCTTTGGCGCGATCGTCTCATCGGCACCCTTGAGCATGCCCGCGAGCCGTGCAGGATCGGCGGCGGCAAGACGGCCAAGCTGGAACGCCAGCATGTTCATCTTGATCGAGACGCCATTGAGCTCGATGGCCTGCTCGATCGACGCTGCCTGCAGCGGCAGCAGCCCCTGCTGATAGGCAAAGCCCATCATCATCATGTTGGTCGCGATGGAATCGCCGAGCAGTGCTTCGGCTGCCTTGGTGAAATCGAGGAATGTCGATTCCTTGCGCAGCGACATTTCCAGCACGTTGTTGACCTTGCGGGACTGGAAATTGAAGTCGCGGTTGCGCACGAAATCCGCGATCGGAATGAGATGGGTGTTGACGATGCCAAAGGTGCGCGAGCTCTCGCAGAGCGAGATCGTGTCCTTGGCGATGGCCACCACTTCATCGGCCGCGATCAGGACATCCGCCGTGCCGGTGACAATGCGCGAACAGGTGACGTCGCCGGTGTCGTTGGCGAGACGCACATGGCTGAGCACCGCGCCGCCTTTCTGCGCAAGGCCGGACATATCGAGGATCATCGAGGCCTTGCCCTCGATATGCGCGGCCATGCCAAGCAGCGCACCGATGGTCAGCACGCCGGTGCCACCAACGCCGCCGACGGCGATGTTATAGGGCTTGTCGAGGGTCGGCCGCGTGGCCGGTTCGGGAAGCGCGCCGATGGCGCCGAGTTCGACGGGCGCCTTGCGCTTCAGCTTGCCGCCATCGACGGTGACGAAGGATGGGCAGAAACCCTTGAGGCACGAATAGTCCTTGTTGCAGGACGATTGATTGATGGTGCGCTTGCGACCCAATGGGGTCTCCAGCGGCTCCACCGAAATGCAGTTCGACTGCACCGAGCAATCGCCGCAGCCTTCGCAGACTGCCGGGTTGATGAGCACGCGGCGCTGCGGGTCTTCGAGAATGCCCTTCTTGCGGCGGCGACGCTTCTCGGCGGCGCAGGTCTGCACGAAGACAATGGCCGAGCAGCCCGGCACTTCGCGGCAGGCCTTCATGACCTTGTCGAGTTCGTCGCGATGCGCCAGCTTCACGCCCGGCGCAATGGTGTTGGCAGGATAGGCATCGGGATTCTCCGACACGAGATAGATCTCGCGGATGCCCTCGCTGTGGAGCTGGAACGTGATCTTCTGCGGCGACAGGTCGCCGTCATGGTGCTGACCACCGGTCATCGCCACGGCATCGTTGTAGAGGATCTTGTAGGTGATGTTCGCCTTGGAGGCGATCGACTGGCGGATCGCCAGCGAGCCGGAATGGAAGTAGGTGCCGTCGCCGAGATTGGCGAAGATGTGCTTCTCCTTGGTGAACGGCGCAATGCCGGTCCATGGCACGCCCTCGCCGCCCATATGGGTGAAGGTCTCGGTCGAGCGATCCATCCACAGCGTCATGAAATGACAGCCGATGCCGGCCAGCGCGCGCGAGCCCTCCGGGACCTTGGTCGAGGTATTGTGCGGACAGCCCGAACAGAAATACGGCGTGCGCGTGATCGGTACGACGTTCTGGACCTGCGAAGCCTCGCGGCCGTGAAACCAGTCGGCCTTGGCACGCAGCAGTGCTGCGATCTCCGGATCGATCTCCATCGCCAGCAGACGATCCACCAGCGAGGTCGCAACCTTGGCGACGCTCAGCTCTTCGGCGAATGGCAGGAAGCGATGATCGTGAGAATCCATCTTGCCGACGATGCGTGGCCGCACATCATCGCGCCAGTTGAACAGCTCCTGCTTGACCTGGTTCTCGACAATCTCGCGGCGCTCTTCGACGATGAAAATCTCTTCGAGGCCGACGGCAAACTTGCGTACGCCTTCCGGCTCCAGCGGCCACGGCATGCCGATCTTGTAGAGACGCAGACCAATCTTTGCTGCGACCTCTTCGGTGATCCCGAGTTCGCGGAGTGCCTGGCGCACGTCCTCATAGCTCTTACCGGAGGCCATGATGCCGAAGCGCGCATTCGGCGAGTCCATGGTGACGCGGTTGATGTTGTTGGCGCGGGCAAAGGCGATCGCTGCGAAGCCCTTATAATCCTGCAGCCGGCGATCCTGCACATAGCGATCGTCCGGCCAGCGCAGGTTCAAACCATCCGGCGGCAGTTCGAAATCGGTCGGAATATTGAACGGCGTCATTTCGTCGTTGAGGTTGATCTCCGCCGTGGTCTCGACGGTCTCGGTGATCACCTTCATGCCGACCCAGCAGCCGGAATAGCGCGACATTGCAATGCCGAGCAGGCCCATCTCGATCATCTCGTGGATCGACGACGGGTAGAGATAGGGCATCAGCGCCGATATGAAGGCATGGTCCGACTGATGCGGCACGGTCGACGACTTGGCGCCGTGGTCGTCGCCGGCGAGACAGAGCACACCACCGAATTTTGCCGAGCCTGCAGCATTGCCGTGACGGAAGACATCGCCGCAGCGATCGACGCCGGGGCCCTTGCCGTACCAGATGCCGACCACGCCATCATATTCGGCGCCGGGCGAAAGATTGAGTTGCTGGGTGCCCCAGATCGCGGTGGCTGCGAGATCTTCGTTGACGCCGGGCTGGAATTTGACGCCGTATTGATCGAGATGCTTGCGCGCCGCCACGAGCTGCTGGTCGTAGCCGCCGAGCGGCGAGCCGCGATAGCCGGTAACGAAAGCTGCGGTGTTGAGACCCGCCGCGCGGTCCCTGCGGACCTGCGCCATCGGCAGCCGAACCAGCGCCTGAATGCCGGTTAGGAAGATGTGGCCGGAGCCCTGGGTGTATTTCTGATCGAGACTGATCGCGCCTTGATTAATTCCCATTCCCACCCTCGTCACTGCGGCCTCGGGCTATCGCCCCGGACTGTGTCGTCCGGCCTGCTCGCGCCTATTATCTGGGGTCGTTCGACTCCCTTAGAAACAGTCTATGTTGGATTTTGAACGGGACGCACCACAATTCTGGGCAATGGAGCCCCGCGTCCAAAGAACGCAATTTCGTGATGAATGCGGCCGGTAGACTTGTCACGTTGTGTCGCCGCAAAGGCCTTTGGCGCAAGGACGTAACGGCTTCACGTTGCAGTGCGATGCAGCACGATCCGCCAAAGGAGGCTCAGGCCTCGCCCGGGAATATCTCACCGATGATCTTCATCAGATCGGCCTCGCGAAACGGCTTGCGCAGATAAGCGCGAAAACGCCCTGCCCGGTCGCGCACCACATGCTCCAGCAACGAGGTCATGACGACCACCGGAATTCCGCTCAGCCGCTCGTCCTGCCCCATCGCTGCGATCAGGCCGGCGCCGTCGAGGAACGGCATCATAAAATCGGTCAGCACGAGATCGGGCGTGTCCCGATGCAGAATGTCGAGCGCCTCACGGCCGTTGCCGGCTACGAGGACATTGAAGGCATATTCGCTCAACAGGACTTCGAGCCAGTCCGCGATCGCCCATTCGTCCTCGACAATCAGGACAGTTCGCACCGCTATTCTCCAGTCAACTTAAGATCCGTCGATGGAGTTGGTGCAGGTCCCTGACTAGAAATGTCCCTGAGGATGCGCTCCGCGCTCTGGAAATCGACATCAAGAACGATGCCGCCGTCGAGAATTTCAAATCGACGCATGCGCATATCGGTCCGGCGGTCACGCGATTTCAGAATGGTCATCAGACGATGGTTTTCCGAGCGCAGGGCTGCGAGATGCAGCGCGATGATGTTCTCGGCAACCGCGGAGAGACCCGTCTGATTGACGCCCTTGAGCGGCTGCCCGGGTGTCATGCCAGCGTGATCGGTTTCTGCCGTCGCCAGCGTGGTAACACCGAGTGCGCGCAACTCGTTGCACAGCGCCGACAAAAAAGAGCCGATGCGCTCCTTTTCGTCGGTGAGCTTCGAGAAGCCTTCGATGCCATCGATCACCAGACGGCGCACGCCGTTCTGCCTGATGGTCGCGAGCAGCTCGGTTGCGACCTCGTCGAGCACCGCTTCTGTCTGCGGACGCCACATCAGCGTGACCTTGTCGCCCCGCGATTTCAGCGGCAGCTTGAGGCTGTCGGCCTTGATCCGCAGCGCCATCGGATTCTCGTGAAACCCGAACAGCATCGCCGGTTCATTGGCGGGACCGCCGGTCAGGAACTGAAGACCGGCCGTGGTTTTGCCCGACCCCGAAGGCCCGAGCACCACGGTCACCGAATGCGTATCGACGCCGCCGCCGAGCATCTTGTCGACGCCGCCAATGCCGACGGACACCATCGGACCGTCGGCGCTGTCCCAGACGCTGGGCGTCTCCAGCAGCGCCTCGATACGCGGATAGATGGCGTGGCCGTTCTCGGTGATGCGATAGGAGTGCTTGCCGCCCATGAACCAGCTGCCACGCAGCTTGTGGACCTGAAGTGACCGCTCGGCGCGCCGGCCATGCAGTGCCGACTGCAGCTCGATGAGACCGTCCACCATCGTATGCTCAGGCGGATGTGCATCGGCGTCGAAGGCGCTGGTCAGCAGGAACATGGTGCAGTTGCTGAACGCCGCCTGGGTCTGCAATTCGTGGATGAACTTCTTCAGCTCAAGCTCGGAACGCGCCTTCTCATGGACGGTGATGAGGCCATCGAGCACCAGAATGCTGGCATTCCGGGTACGCACCTCGCGGCGAACCACATCGAGCAGCCCGCGCAGCCCGTCGTCTTCCAGCGTCTTGAAAGCGCCGACATAGGACATGCGGTCGGGAATTGACGCTTCATCGAAGAAGGTCATCCGCCGCATATGCCCGATCATGCGGGCGTGGCTCTCTGCAAGCAGCGTGATGTAAAGCGCGTTACGCCCCTGCGCGGCCTGCGCGAAGCAGATCTGGTTGCCCAGAATCGTCTTTCCGGCGCCCGGGGCGCCCTGAATGATGTAGATGCCGCCGTCGAAAACGCCCCCGCCCAGGATCGCATCGAGACCCGGTACGCCGGTTGCAAACCGGCCGTTATCGCCACTCATTCCGAAACTGCCCCTAACGTGTCACCTATGCCGGTGAGATGTTGAAACGCGTCGGGGAGCGATGGGTTCCAAAGCTTTTTCAGAAATATTTCGAAACACTGCCTCTCAGCAAGGCAGCATCCCGCTAATAGCGCCCCCGAAACGGAACATCGGCCTTTACGGGCCATTGCTGTCCGGTCACCCTGACAACATCAGGCATGGAGGACGGAAATGAATCAGAAGCTGAATACCTGGACGTCGCAGCCTGAACTCGCCGGCAGCGATATGGTGTCGACGAATAACGGTTCTTATCATCCGGATTGTGGCGAAGAGCATGATCACAAGCCGACCAAGGCCATCATCGGCGTGGGACTACTCGTGGTGCTGAGTTTCCTGCTCTATGAATTCAACGGCAAGGTGTCCAAGACGCACACGTCAGCGACCCCGCCCGCGCAGCACCAAAGCTTCGCGGCAAACCACTAGGCTTCGACAGCTTCATCCGCAATAGCACTTTCAGTGTCGGGCACGACGACCCGAAACTGGAAGCCGTGCAGACCGATGGTCGGCACGATGCCGAAATGGTCGGTGCCGAAGACTTTGACCCGATGCTGCAGTTCATCTTTCTCGATGCTTACCGGGATATCGCAGATCTGCTCATAGGCCTTACGCGTGTGACGCGTGTTGCCCCAGCGCAGCGCCCGCTCGATCAGCGGGCCCGGCTGTGTGGCCAGGACGCGTGCCATCCGCCAGAAAGTCTGCACCAGCTTCGTATAGGCAATCTCTTCCAGACCCGCGACACTGATATCAGCCGGAATTGGGAACGCCTCGACATCCACGATCGGTCCGGCATCGACACGTGCAATCATGCGATGGACCGTGCAGCCGAAGTCGGTCGCGTGATCGTGGAGCGCAAAATGCGCCGGTGCCGAGCCGGGATATTGCGGCGGACCGGGATGGAAGTTGTAAGCGCCAAAGCCAAGCTGATCGAGCACCGCGCTGGGGACTATGACGCCAGTGGTGAACGAAATCATCCGCGCCCGGCGTAGCCAGTCGGGCTCGATCGCCGCCAGATCTTCAGCTGTAAAAACAGGAAGGACCGTGAGGTCCGGATTGTGACCACGGAGCAAAGTTGTGAAGACCGAGTGCTCAGCAGGACCCGTCAGGAGGATAATCGTATCGAACATTCGGGCTGCCACGCGCTTCTGCGAATCAATAATCGCCTCAGCGTCGCAGCCAGGCCTTAACATCTGATGAGCAGGCCCGATCACGCTGCATTGCCACATAGGACCTGGCTCTGGAATGGCGCAATCGCGGGAACATGCACCTCATCTGACGGTTGTCCCTCTGCACAGGAGGGCACGACATGGCAAACATTCCCAATCCCAATGATCCGTATCGTCCAAATCCCGCTGATGACATCCGCAATCCTGCGCGGCTCGACAATGAGCTGCAGGCCGATCCTGAACTCGCGGAAGGGCCAGCGAGCGGTAGCCGCATGGCTATTTATGCACTTGGCGTTGTTGTGTTGCTCGGCGCCGTATTCTACGGCTTGAACAATACATCCACGACTCCGGGCGACGCGACGAAGACCGCGTCCCAGTCCCCGCCAGCGACGCAGGACAGCACGCCAAAGGCGCCGGCGCCAACCAACAACATCGCGGACTCTTATTCGAAGCCGCCAGTGGCACCCGGCGTACGTGACGTGACGCCCACCAACAAGCAGTCCGGCGTCACCACCGGTGCGGCACCTGCGCGACCGCAGGCTCCGCAATCGGCTCCGACCGGCACCGAGATCGACAGCTCGAAGGGCGGCGCGCCGAAGTAACGGCGCGACCGGGCAGACAAGGCTGCGGGCATCGATGCCCGCGGCTTTGTTGCGCATGGATTATGCGGTCACCTGACGCAGGAACGTGCGTTCCTCCGCGAGGATGAACCGGTGCTCCTCGGCCGACGCGAAATTCGCAACGCCGTCCGCGTCGCTCCGAAGTCTGGCGCGATAGGCTTCATAGGCCGCGAGACTTGGGAACGAGATCAGGCCGAATGCGGCGTTGTTCGTCCCTTCATGGGGCATCCAGTAGCCCTGCAGATCACCGCCGCATTTGGGAATAATCGTCAGCCAGCGCTTGGCGTAGGCTTCAAAAAATTCGCGTTTGAACGGATCGATCTGATAGCGAATGAAGACAGTGATCGTCATAACGGCTCCCTTTGCAGATACTTCGATATAACCGCTTGAGGGACTGTGACACTTCGATTAGCATCGAAGTATGAAAGCGGGTCCGGACATCGCCATGGTCGCTGCACTCGTCGGCGACCCCGCACGCGCCAATATGCTGACGGCGCTGATGACAGGCCGTGCGCTGACCGCGAGCGAACTCGCCCAGGAAGCCGGGATTACTGCACCAACGGCGAGTTCGCACCTCTCCAAGCTCGAAGCAGGCGGCTTGATCGAGCCGGAAAAACAAGGGCGCCATCGCTATTATCGCCTCACCGGCCCCGATGTCGCCGGCGTGCTGGAAGGTCTGGCCGGCCTGGCAGCCCGCGCGGGCCATCTTCGCGTTCGCACCGGGCCGAAAGAACCGGCATTGCGCCGCGCACGGATTTGCTACGATCACCTCGCCGGCGATCTTGGCGTGCAGATGCTCGACAGTATGCGGGCACAGAGACTGATCCGGCAGACCGAGCAGGTCATCGAACTCACGACCCAGGGCAGCGGGTTCGTTGCTGAAGAATTGAGGATAGATCCGGCAACGCTGGCTCATCCGCGCCGGCCGGTCTGCAAGGCCTGCCTCGACTGGAGCGAGCGACGCCACCATCTGGCCGGGACACTTGGCGCCGCCATCATGATCTCATTTACTGCCATGAAATGGGCGGCCAGAGACTCCTCGCCCGGCAGCCGCGTAGTGCATTTCACCCGCAGCGGCGAGAAGCGCTTCGAGTCATTGTTCGGCACGACCGGCGACGCCATCCGGAAAACGTGAAGACGCCGGCTTACCTTTGCCGCAATGCAGCCTGAAACCGCGCCGGACCTTCCTTCTCCCGGAGCTTTCTCGATGAACCGCCTGCTGCTCGCTGCGCTGATTGCAACCCTGCCGTTCACCTCATCGCAGGCGGCCGAGCCTCCTGCGGCACGCGAGCCTTACGGCATCGGCCTCGAAGGTTTCCCCTATCCCTACCCCGTCAACATGCTGCCGCTGGTCAATGACGGCGAGCAGGTGCGCATGGCCTATATGGACGTGCCATCGACCAAGCCCAATGGTCGGACTGTGGTGCTGCTGCATGGCCGCAATTTCCCGTCGAGCTACTGGGCTCCGGTGATCGGCACGTTGAACGATGCAGGTTACCGCGTCGTGGTCCCCGATCAGATCGGCTTCGGCAAATCGTCGAAGCCATCAGGCGATCTGCATTTCGACAACCTCGCCCGCAACACCGTCGCGCTGATGGATCACCTCGGGATCGCGAAATTCGACGTCGTGGCGCATTCCCTCGGCGGCATGTTGAGCGTGCGCATTGCCCGCGCTTATCCCGACCGCATCGATCACCTGCTGCTCGCGGCGCCGATCGGACTTGAGGACTATCGCCTCTATGTGCCACCGACACCGACCGAGAAGATTTTGGAGAACGAAGACAAGCTGACGGCGGAGGGCTACCGCAAACAGCTCGAGGTGAACTATTCGCTGAAGATGCAACCCGATCAGGTAACGCCCTTTATCGACGCGCGTTTCAACATCAAGGGGTCACCGGAATATCCACGCTGGCTGCGCGCCTTCGTCAGCTCGGCGCAGCTCATTTATCGCGAACCCGTGGTCCACGAAATCCCGCTGATCGCGCTGCCGACCCTGTTCATCATGGGCGCCGACGATCATAACGCACCGGGCAAGCCGAATGCGCCGGAGGCGTTGCGGCCGAAGATGGGGCAGAACGCCGATCTGGCCAAGGCGCTGGCGGCGAAGATGCCGAACGCGAAGGCCGAGGTGCTGCCGGACGCGGGCCATATCGTGTTTCTCGATGCACCGGCCAAATTCAACGAATTGATGCTGGGATTTCTCGCGGCGAAGTAGCAACTGCCGCGCCCTGCCACGCAGATATCCCGAAACATTCATGCTGTATTCAGATCGAATCGGCTTAATCGTGCTGTGCAGCGTTGATCCCAGCAATTTTCTTGCCCGTAAGAGTCCTGCAGCGGGTGATGCGATGCCATCATTATTCTCTGCGCCGCATCGCGGCACCATCGAGGGAGAACACGAATGAAGACGATCTTTGCGGCAGCCTTGTTTGCCGTTAGCGTCGGGGGCATCGGTGCCGCCAGCGCAATGCCTCTGGCTCCGCTGAGCGCTGCAGACACGGCAGGCGTGATCCAGGTCGCTCAGGGCTGCGGCCCCGGCTATGCCCGCGGTCCCTATGGCGGTTGCCGCCCGATGTTCCGTGGTCCGCCACCGCGCGGCCCGGGTTACTGCCCCCCGGCTTCTTCCGCAATCCCTACGGCCGCTGCATCCGCCGCTGGTGATCGCTGCATAATCCTGACGACGAAGACCCCGCCACTGGCGGGGTTTTTTGTTGCCCACGCGCCGGTTACAGCCGTCACACGAAGATGACAGAATGGCACTTCGCTATTCTGGAGATCGTCATGTCGCGCGCTTTGCGTCGTCTCATACTGGCCGGGCTGCTCGGCCTCTCATCGCTGACGACCGGCCGCGCCGACACCATCGCACTGCCCGAGCCGCAGCTAGGTCCACGGCCGTTCTATCTCGTCGACAAGATGAAAGACGGCCCGCTGAAGGCAAAGCTGAGCACCTGCACCGGGCCGTTTCGCAAGAGCGATTTCTCCATCGCCCATCGCGGCGCGCCGCTGCAATTTCCCGAGCATACACGGGAGTCCTATCTCGCTGCGGCGCGCATGGGCGCCGGCGTGATCGAATGCGACGTGACCTTTACGAAGGACCGCCAGTTGGTCTGCCGGCATTCGCAATGCGACCTGCATACGACAACGAACATCCTGTCGGTGCCATCGCTTGCAGCGAAGTGCACGCAACCTTTCAGCCCTGCCGATCCCGCCACCGGCAAGAAGGCATCGGCGAAATGCTGCACCAGCGACATCACGCTGGCGGAGTTCAGAACGCTCACGGCGAAGATGGATGCCGCCAACACCTCTGCCACGACCGTTGCGGATTATCAGAACGGCACACTGCGCTGGCGCACCGACCTTTATGCCAGCTCGGGCACGCTGATGACCCACGCGGAGAGCATCGCGCTGATCAAGAGCCTCGGCGCCAAATTCACGCCGGAGCTGAAGGCGCCGGAAGTGCCGATGCCGTTCGACGGCGATTACAGCCAGGAGAAATACGCAACCCAGATGCTCGACGAATATCGTGCCGCCGGCATTCCGCCTGGCGACGTATTTGCCCAGAGCTTCGATCTCAACGACATCAAGTTCTGGATCCGCACCGCGCCGGAATTCGGCGCGCAGGCGGTCTATCTCGACGGCCGCTATGAAACACCGGGTTTCGATCACATGCGCGCGGAAACGTGGAAACCGTCGATGGCCGAACTCAAGGTTGCCGGCGTCAAGATTCTCGCGCCGCCGATCTACATGCTGCTGACGCTCGATGGCAGCGGTCAGATCGTGCCCTCCCTTTATGCCAAGGCAGCGCGCGATGCCGGGCTCGATCTGATCACATGGTCGCTGGAGCGCGACGGGCCGCTCGCAAACGGCGGCGGTTTCTTCCATCGCTCGATCAAACCCGCCATCGATCGCGACGGCGACACGCTGACGGTGCTGGACGTGCTGGCGAGAGACGTCGGCGTGCGCGGTGTGTTTTCCGACTGGCCGGCCACCACGACATTCTATGCCAGCTGCATGGGACTGCGCTGACGCAGAGCGCTATTTGGCGTCGCTGTCATAGACGAATTTCGGCATCTCCAGCTTCAGCCGGATTGCCAGCAGGCGGAATACTAAACCGGTCACGGCGGCGACCAGCGTCACGAGATCGGGACTGAATCCGTATTTGATGCCGCCGATATACAGAAGCCCCGTGACGATCGACACGCTGGCATAAAGTTCGGCGCGAAACAGCAGCGGCACGTCGTTGCACAGCACGTCGCGAATGACGCCGCCGACGCAGCCGGTAATCATCCCGGCCACCACGACGATCAGCAGCGGCTGATCCATGGCGAGTGCGATGTTGCAGCCCATGATGGTGAAGACCACGAGACCGATGGCATCGAGCACCAGAAACAGCGCGTGAAAACGATGAACGACCCGTGCAAGCCCGATGGTCACCAGCGCCGCACCGCCGGTCAGCAGCAGCAGATACGGGCTCTTCACCCACCACAGCGGATAGTGCCCGAGCAGCATGTCGCGCATCGAACCACCGCCGAGCGCAGTGATGCAGCCGAGCATGGCGACGCCCAGCCAATCCATCTTGCGCCGTCCGGCCGCGAGCGCAGCCGTCATCGCCTCGGCAACGAGCGCGATCATGGCAAGCGGAAACAGCAGGGCTTCGGTATGGGGCATGGGACTCGTCGGCAGCGGATGACGGCGACCTGTAACACAAATCCGTGCATGCGGTGACCGGCGGCGGACAAATCCCCGCCATCTTCCTGAGCCTCCATCACAACCTCACAGCAGGAGGTGTCATGACCCGTCTGTTTCTCACCCTCCCCATTCTACTCATGGCTGGCGCGGCCATGGCGGAGGACGCGCGGCTGTCGATGCCTTATTATGGCAGCGCCACCATGAATGCCGATGACAGCCTGGTGCTGCATTTCACCCGCACGGTGGACGGCAAGCCGGCTGACGGCTCGCAGACCTTTGCCCCCGGCGATCGTAGCTATGACAACGTGCGTCGCCACCTGAGCGGCATTGAACCCGGCCAGACCAAACCGCTGACGCCCTGGAAAGACTGAGCGTCAGCACAAACGGGCTTGCCCTACCAGTAGCGGCGGCGCCAGTAACGACGACGCCAGTAACGGCGCCGGACGCCCCAGCGGCGACGGCGCCAACCCCAGTGCCTGTGGCGCCAGCCCCAATGCCGTCCCCGCCAGCCGCGATGCCAGCGCACCTGTTCCGGCTGCAGACGATCGACATCCTCCTGTGAGGCCACCGCAGGCTGCGGTTCACTGTCCGGTTTGTGGTTGTCGAGCGGATTGGTCGGCAGTAGCGGTGCGGCTTGGGCCCGGGTGACAGTCTGGGCGACCACCCCTGCGCCCGCGACAAAGCCGAAGGCGATCTTCAGAAAATGACGGCGTTCCATCGCAATCTCTCCCTGATATCCGTGAGGAGATCAGGATCGGACCAGCGGCATGAATGGAAACTGAATGCCCGCGGGAACTTACATATTCAGACGTCGAGACTATCGAAAGCCGGCAGCGAGCCCGACCACCTGGCCATCGAGCCCGTTGAAGCCATGATATCCCCGCGCCTCACAGGGATCGCCGTCATTGCGACCGCCGCTCAGCCACGCCACGCGGGCGCGACCGGCCGACCATTTCACGAACGGATCGACGCCGGCCGGCGCGGTGACTTTGCAGCCGTCATTGCGATGATGGATGACAAGCGTGCGCGGCAGCGCCGATAGCGATCCGATGATCGACATCACATTGCTGCCGCTGCCCGACTCCGCACTGAGAAAGCCCGAGGTCAGCACCAGCGCATCCGGCCGCGCACCGCGCGCAATGCCTTCGGCGGCACGTTGCGTCCCGCGGCTGGTCGCGACCACCGTCACCGGGCGCTTGATCGCAGCCATGTATTGCACCGCGCTGGACAGATCGGTCCCGGCGTCGACCACTAGCACTGCGAGACCCCGCGCGGCATAGGCGCTGCGGGTTCGCACGAGCTGATTGCCCTTCAGCCCGTTGATCTCGCCATGCTCGCCTGGATTGATGGCACCGCTGCCGCCCGGCATCAGGATCACGCTGGCGCGCGGCGCCTTCGGCCTGATCAAGACCGCCCGCGACCCGCCGACGCTGACCGTCTCGTCGGCCATCGCCGCGCTGCAGGTCACGCTAATGAGCGTCACGGCTGCGAGGACATGGTTGATCCAGATGCGGTGCTTGGTCATGCGCGGCTCCGCCTGTTTTCCTGTCAGGGACGACTACTACAATATCGACGATGCCCGATGGCAAGCGATGGATACGTTCGCTCCGCATTCCGAAAGATGCAAGCGTTTCGCGGAAACGGATTAAGCGATGGCGGCGTAAAGGTGCCCTGTAGCCCGCATGAGCGAAGCGACATGCGGGGACCGCGTCGGACAATTCCTCCCGGATTTCGCTGCGCACATCCGGGCTAAGATTGTTCGGCTATTTCCCCCGCATCGCCGCCATTACTCTTGGCACGAGCGATGACGCGACTGCCGCGTGGCCGCTGGCGTTGAAATGCTGGCCATCGGGATCGCGCGTGCTTGCCGGCGCGGCCATGCCGGTCATGATCACCTTGATATGGCGCGCCGCCAGTTGCTGTTGGATGGCAGCTATATTGCCCGCGCGGCTGGCGCCTTCGCCGCGTCGCGCGTCGTTGCCGCCGGGCTGGAGAATGACGATCTGCGTACCGTCCGGCACGGCCGAACCGAGCCGTTGCAGCATGCCGCCAGTCGTATCGCCGGGAATTCCGGCGTTCGCGACATGGGCATCGACTCCGCGCGCCCGAAGCATCGCCTCAAGTTGCGCGGGAAAAGCTTGCGACGGCTCGACACCGCCATTGGTTCTGCCGCGGCCGTAACCGTAGGTGTTGCTGGCGCCGAGTGCCACGATGTTGATGGACGCCGCCTGAACGGCGACGGAAGGCAGCATGAACGCAACAAGACAAACAGCCGCTCGTGTTATCTGCATGTGAGCCCCCTCCAGCGTGACGCCGCTACAACGGCATGTTGTCGTGCTTCTTCATCGGCACTTCCAAATGCTTATCCTTCAGCATCGCGAGCGCCCTGGCGATGCGCTTGCGGGTGGAGTGCGGCATGATCACGTCGTCGATATAGCCGCGCTCGGCGGCGACGAAGGGTGACAGGAAGCGGTCCTCATATTCCTTGGTGCGCGCGGCGATCTTGTCGGCGTCGCCGATGTCCTGACGGAAGATGATTTCCACCGCACCCTTGGCGCCCATGACCGCGATCTGCGCGGTCGGCCAGGCGTAGTTCATGTCGGCGCCGATTTCCTTCGAGGCCATCACGTCGAAGGCGCCGCCATAGGCCTTGCGGGTGATCACGGTCACCAAGGGAACGGTGCACTGGCTGTAGGCGAACAGCAGCTTGGCGCCGTGCTTGATGAGGCCGCCATATTCCTGCGCAGTGCCCGGCAGGAAACCCGGCACGTCCACGAAAGTGACGATCGGAATGTTGAAGGCGTCGCAGAAGCGCACGAAGCGCGCGGCCTTGCGCGAAGCGTCGCTGTCGAGCACGCCGGCCAGCACCATCGGCTGGTTGGCGACGAAGCCCACCGTCTTGCCGGCAATGCGACCGAAGCCGGTGACGATGTTCTTGGCAAAGGTCTCCGCGATCTCGAAGAAGTCGCCCTCGTCCACGACCTTGAGGATCAGCTCCTTCATGTCATAGGGCTTGTTCGGATTGTCGGGGATCAGCGTATCGAGCGACAAATCCGTGCGTTCGATGTCGTCGAAGCTCGGCCATTCCGGCACGCCTTCGGTGTTGTTGGCGGGCAGGAAGTCGATCAGCCGGCGCATCTGCAGCAGCGTCTCGACATCGTTCTCGAAAGCGCCGTCGGCAATCGAGGATTTCGTGGCATGCACGCTGGCGCCGCCGAGTTCTTCGGCGGTGACGACCTCATTGGTCACCGTCTTCACAACGTCGGGGCCGGTGACGAACATGTAGCTGGTGTTCTTCACCATGAAGATGAAGTCGGTCATGGCGGGCGAATAGACGTCGCCGCCGGCGCAGGGTCCCATGATGACGGAGATCTGCGGGATCACCCCCGAGGCCTGCACGTTGCGGCGGAACACGTAGGAATAGCCCGCGAGGGCCGCGACACCTTCCTGGATGCGCGCACCACCGGCGTCATAGAGGCCGATGATCGGCGCCCGCGCCTTCATCGCCATATCCTGCAGCTTGGTGATCTTGAGCGCGTGGGTCTCGGACAGCGAACCACCGAACACGGTGAAATCCTTGGCGAAGACGAAAGTCTTGCGGCCGTTCACGGTGCCCCAGCCGGTGACGACGCCATCGCCGGGAATCCTGGACTTATCCATGCCAAATTCCACGGAGCGGTGTTCGACGAACATGTCGAATTCCTCGAACGACCCCTTGTCGAGCAGCAGCTCGATGCGCTCGCGGGCGGTCAGCTTGCCCTTGCTGTGCTGCGACTCAATGCGCTTCTCGCCGCCGCCCAGTTTGGCGCCTGCGCGACGCGCTTCGAGGGTGTCCAGGATGTCTTTCATGTGCTCCAGCCCGTCAATGTCACGTGTTATCGCCCGCGGCGACCGCAGGGTTTGGGCGAGGTTCTAGCATGGGGTTTTCGGCGGTGGAAACGCCCATCAAGAAGGGTTGAATCCCCCAAAATCGCATGGCGTCGGCGACGATCCTGCCTATATCGGGGTCAGACAAGGGAGAGCGCTGGATGGCCAATATCGTGATCAATGAAAGCAGTGGCGCAGCCACGGGTGGCGTACGCGACCTGCTGCGCTGGGAAGGCGTGGCGCTGTTTGTCGGAATGACGCTGTTCTACTGGATCTCGGGCGCGCCTTGGCAGATCTATGCCCTGTTCTTCTTCGCCCCGGACCTCAGCATGCTGGCCTATCTGGCGGGCCCACGGATCGGCGCAGGGGTCTATAATCTGGTGCATGCCACCATCGCGCCGCTGCTGCTCGCGCTGGCCGGTATCGCCACCGCGGAGCCGATTGCCGGTTCGATCGCGCTGGTCTGGTTCGCCCATATCGGCTTCGACCGCGCACTCGGCTACGGCCTCAAATACGACGCCGGTTTCCGCTTCACCCATCTCGGCCGCATCGGCAAGGATGCGACCGCACCGGCCACGGCGGAAAACCCGACAACCGGCAACCCGATCAAGGCTGCCTGACGCGCGGCCTCACGGCTCGCCCGGCTTGAACGGCGCCTCCTTGCCGGGCGGTGTGCTCTCCTCCGCCATCGCCAGCAACATCGCCACCATCACGTAATTGCCAGCCACGGCCGTGAGATCGACGATCTGCTGATCGTTGAAGATCTTCTTGGCACGCGCATAGGTCTCGTCGGAGACCTTGTGCGTGGTCGTGAGCTCGGTGACGAAGTCGTACACCGTCGCCTCGTCCTCAGCCATGTTGGCGGGCCGCTTGTTGGCCTTGAGATCGGCGATGATCTCAGGCGACAATCCCGCTTTCTGCGCGAGCGGCGCATGCGCGAACCATTCGACCTGCGAGCGCCATTGCCGCCCGACAATGATGATCGCGAATTCGTTGAGCTTGACGGGAACGGACGTATCCCAGCGCAGATAGGCGAACAGATCGAACAGCTTTTGCCCGAGCACCGGGCTGCGCATCATCGGATTATAGGGACCAGCGAGCCCCACGCTTGAGACCTTCATCACCTGTTCGCCGAGCGGCTTCTGCCTGGCGTCGAGCTGATCCATGGTGAGCTGCGGAAAGCGCGGCTCCTTGCTGGTGGCAGGCTGCGCAAAAATCGTGGCGGCAAACCAGCCGCTGGCCGCTGCAACTGCAAGCGACGACAGTCCGATGGACGACATCCAGAGCGTCAATTTCATGATTTCCTCCGTGAGCTTTTTTATTGTTCACGAAGGCTAGTTCAACGGGCATCACAGCGCCAGTTCCGGAGCGTCCCGGAACTACTGCCTCGCCCCGCAGAACACGCGGAGCTCAGTGACCGCTCATCACCAGTGTCTTGACTGGAAGCAACAACGCCTGGATACGCAGCAACATCGCGTGGACGACCCCAACGGCATCGACGGCATGAAGCGCCAGCCACTTGAAAGAGCCGATCCCCTTCGCGGCGATGGCGTCATGATTGCTGGTATAGGCATTGACGATACAACTGCTGCCAGGCGTCACGCCGTCAAGGCCGCCTTGATAGATCGGCTCCAGGAACGTGAGGATGGTGCCCGGCGCGCGGACTTGCTGCGCTTCCACCAACTGCTCGCCGCCACGGAACTGACCGGCCGCGATATAGTCCTGTACGCCGGTCACCACCATCGGGATGACGGTCCACGGCCTCGAAATACAGGTCGCCTCGGCAACCATGCCCACTTTCATCACCTGCGCTTCAATCTGCCCAAACCCTGCCGAGAGCACGCGGCCCGCATTCTCGGGAATGAGAATGCCCGCTGATCGCATGACCGGATTGACGACATCGCCGACGCGAAGCGTGAACTGCTCGACGCGTCCGTCGACGCCTGCGCGAATGAACGTCTTGTCGAGATCGACTTGCGCCTCTGCAAGTACCGCCTGCGCGCTGGCCTTCTCCGCCGGCAGCAGCGCGGAGACACGTGTCATCGCGGATTGTCGCGCAGCCATGGCCGCATCGAGCGCTCCCTGGCGCCCGGCCTGCAGCACCTCGAGTTTCTCGATATCACGTTGCGGCACTATGCCGGGATTGCGCTTCTGCAACTCACGCTTGGTATCGAGTTCATCCGACGCTTGCTGAAAGGACCCCTTGGCTTCCTGCGCCTGCCCTTCGGCCTTCAGAATATCGGCCTGCGCCGCCAGCATGGCTGCATCGACCTCGGCAATCTTGCGCCGCGCGGTCTCCATCGACGCTTCCTGCTTGGCGTTATCGAGCCGGAAGATCACGTCGCCTTTCCTGACCGGGGCACTGAACTGAACGTGCACCTCCGCCACCCGGCCATTGGCCTCGGGAAGAATCGGCACGGTCCGATAGAACAAGGTCGCGCTTGTCGTCGATGGATGAAAATAAAAGATCACCGTGATCAGAGCGACCGTCAGCATGACGCAGGCCGTGATTCCCCATCTGAGTTCGAACCACACCGAATAAAACGTGATCTCCTGCCCCAGGCGCTTGCCTTGTGCGTAGCGACGATAGAGATAATCCGGAAAAACCGTCAGCAGCGAGCAGAGGAGAAGCTCAAGCATGACCGTGCCCTCCGGCTTCGCCGGGAGGGCTCGATGTTTCCGCCGCAATGGGGAGCGGTGGTGCTTCACCAGAAGATTCGACGGGATCGCTGGTAGCATCGCCGTCGGCAATCTTCCGCACCGATCCTGCGATACTACGCAGCGGCGTGCTGAAATCCGGCAGATCGATCATCGCCAGCAACAGCCCGATTATCCAGAACAGATGGTTGTGGGTGAACAACGCGATCAAACCCAACACGGCCACGATTTCAAACTGCAGCTTCTGCGACTTGTGCGCCATGCGCTCTGGCATGCTGTGCAGGCGCAGATACAGATTGCCGACCATCATGACGGAGCCGATCAGAACGATTCCGACCACAACCATGAGCGTGTCAGTCTCGCCGGGAGCAGTGATGAAGCCAGGCAGATGATGCGGAGCGTTCGGATGCAGCGTCTCACTCACGTGATCCCCCATTCCAACAGCGTCAGGCGAGCACTAGCCTCTCCCGGATTCCATAGTTGCACAAAGCTGGAACTTGGCAAGCATCAGCTTGTGCGCGATAGGAAATGCGCTGCAACAAATCTACATTCGTATCGGGCGGATTGAGGTTTGATAGCTCGCGGATGCGAGATCACCAGCCTCGAAAGGACGGCGCAGAACAGCTCAATGATCTGACATTTATTGCAGCCGAATGACGAAGCTAGTGCGCGCGGCCCGACAACCTGAGCACGAAGACCAGCACTTCCGCGACAGCCTTGTAGAGTTCGGCTGGAATCTCGTCGCCGAGCTCGACGTTGGAGAGCGCACCGGCCAGAACTTCGTTTTCCTCGATGGGAATATCGTGGGCCTTGGCGACCTCGATGATTTTCTCACCGATCGCGCCCTTGCCTTTCGCGGTGACAACAGGCGCACCGGTCTTGTCGTAATGCAGCGCGACGGCGAGCGATCTTTTGGGCTGCACGATCATAGCGCGCGGTCCAGAAAATACCCCGCCGATGCCGGCGCGGGCTGCATCGGTGCACCCTCGCGGACCACGATATCGCCGGGCTGCAGATTGGCGCGGATCAGCGCCTGATTGAGCTGCGCCGTACCGGCCTGCAACTGCAGCGCCGTTGCCGGCCGCTCCGCCCACATCCGCACCGATGTCTTTTCGCCGGTCAGCGAAACCAGTGCATGCACCGGGCCAGCGGGCTCGACATCGAGCGAAAAGCGCGCACGCCAAACCTGCTTGGCCGCCTCGGCCTCGCTGCCATTGCCGCCATCACGCGAAATCTCGAACTGCGCCACGGCCGTGCCAGCCGGCACCGCAAACGGAATTTCAAAACTCCAGCGCGGCGAAGCCTGATCGAGTCGCGGCGCCGCAAGTCCGTCCGCACGATCCGGCAAGGATGCCACCTGCAGCAGGGTCTGGCGCGCCAGCGCCGCATCGGTATCCGCGAGCAGATGATGGACAGTAGTGCCCAGCGGCACATTGGGCGGGAGTGTCGGCAAAGCCATCGCCTGCGCCGTCGGCAGCCCACCGCGCAACGGCGGCGGCGGCAGGCTGTTGCGTGCGATGTTGGTGTCGGGACTTGTCTGGCCCGCTGGCGCCTTCGCGGCGGGCAGCAGATCCATCATCATGCTGTCGTCGAACACCAGCGATGCTGCGCTACCCATGCCCTTGGGAGCCGTTTGCAAGGCGTCGCGAAGCAAGTTGAACGCTGCGCCATTGGTAGCCAAGCGTGCAGCCGCTTCGGGGGCTTTTGCCACGGCCGGTGCGGTCTGAGCCGGGACATCGAGCACGGGCTCGTCTGCGGCGAGAAGTCCAGCCCGCTGCAGCGGATCGTCCTTGATGCTGGCCTTGGGCAACATGGCCGCGGTCACTGCAGCAGCTTGCGCCTGCTGTGCGGTGACCTGCGCCACGACATTGGGGAGCGCGTTTGCCAATGCCGATACTGGCTGCTGCGGCGTAGCCACCGGTGTCGCTGCATTCGCCGTCGCTGGCGTTGTGCTCGGGGTCGGACTCGCTGTGGCGAGCGTCGTCGCCAACGCCTGGCGCAACACGATCAATGCCGCTTTCATGTCGGGCAGCCCGCCTTGCGGCAGCGATCCCTTGGCCAGCGATGACTCCAGAAACAGGCCGGAACTCTGGAACGCCGATTTGACTTCCTCGCCGGTGAGTTGGGCGTCGAGCGGCGGACGTTGCGCCAGTACCTGCGCGACCGCCTGCTGCAACTGCTGCGGCAGCCCCTTCAGGGAAGTGGCGGCACCGAGATTGGCAAACAGCGTGGCCAGGCTCGCCTGCTGCGTCACGGCACTTTGGGTGGCGGTGGAGACCGCCTGTGCTTCCAGCGACGTCAGCTGGATCTTGGAGGTGGCGATGGCATTGGCGAGATTGATTGGCAGGTCTGGCGCGAGCGTCACATTGCCGGAGGACGCGCCACCCGCCTTCCCTGCACCTGTGTTCTGCGGGGTGACGACGGCAAGCTGGACATTGCCATTGTCCGTCTTCGACACGGCGAATTGCAGCACCTGCCCGGCCTGCAACGGCACCTGCGATTGCACGTCGATGGTGCTGTGCCCGATGGCGATACGAACCTGATTGTCTGGTGAGACTGACAGCACGCGGCCGGCAATCACGCTGCCGGGCTGAAACGCGACTTCGCTCGCCACGCCTTGCGCGGACACAACCGGTAAGATCGAGTTGACGGGAGTCGGCATGGTGAGCGGCACCGGACAATGGTCCAGCCAAGCTAGTTAACGGTCGTTAACTTCCGATTAACCCGCTGACGGAACGACTGCCTTCAGTACCAGCACGGCAGCCTTGAAATCCACCTGCCGCGCCGCGCGCCGCGCGGCGACTTCCTCATCGAGGCCCCACTTCTCGATATTCCAGTCTTCGTCGACAAAGGCGGCGGTCCAGACCTGATCGGCATTCAGATGGCCGTGGAGCAGCGCCAGCGCGAGCAGCGCCGAGCCGGTGATCGTCGTCACCAGATGCAGCGCGGCGATCGCCCATGGATCGCTGGGCAGCGCCGCGCGGGCAGATGCGACGGCCTGTTCGGGCTGGCTGACATGCACGATGCCCTCAGCCAGGATGAAATGCGCGCCGAGATCATCGGCAGCCCAAAACAAGACAGGGTCCCATGCCGCAGCTTCGCGCGCGATAAGCGCCTCAGGATAGCCCGCGCGATAGAACAGCAGATCGGTGCTGAAGTATTTTGCGATATCGTCGGCCACCGCCAGGGTCCGCGCCTCGTCGCGGATCGCATCGATCACGCTATTGGCCAGCCGCGTCACCGGCATGCTCGTGGGGTCGATGACATCCTGCTGCGCATCCCATTCCGCGACCATGACCTCGGCAATGGCCGATGTAGGAACCACCAGCGGATGGCGCGACGGCGTGCGTACGGTCTTGTCGTCGAGCGTGATGGCAAAACCATCGGGCGTCTCGCTCATCCCAACGGTCTTGTAGAAGCGCTTGCGCTGCGGACCTCGCGTCGACCGTCGCACCGCCTCTTGCGGATCGAGCTGCGACTGGCCGTACACTTCGTCAAACAATTCACGCATCGATGGTCTTGATCCTGTTATCCCGCCATACTTTACGCGACAGACAGGCGCCACGCGAGATCAAATCGCTCGTGTCAGCGATTAGCGCAGGCTCGCGAATAGGTCGCACGATCATTGGGGCCGAGACCCGCAGCAGCACCGTCCTGAAGGCAGTCGGTGATGCGATCACTGAAGGAGCGCCGCGCCTGCGGCACATTCTGTTGTCGTGGCAGATCGCCGAGTTGCGGCACGACAGGTACTTCTATCCGCGGCGGTGGCGGTGCGGGCGGCAGTGGCGTGATCAAAGCCGGGTTGCCGGGCACTCCGATATATTGCGCCGATACCGGCGCAGCGGACAGCACCACCACAACGGCGGCCGCCACAGCGAATGGGATGGGGCGATGTCTCATCTGCCTCATGTCGTCACGATCCCGCATCACATCAAGTGTCAGCGCCGGACAATGTGATCCGCTGCCGTGTGACGGCATTCCCATCCGGCGCGCTCGAGTTCCGGCCGATCATCATTAATCTCCGGATAGCCGATGCAGAAATAGCCGATCAACCGCCAATCACGGGGTATATCGAGTGTCACTGCGATGGCTGCAGGATCGAGGATCGAGACCCAGCCCATGCCGATGCCCTCCGCCCGCGCGGCGAGCCACATGGTAGCGATCGCCGTCACCACCGAATAATCCGCCATCTCCGGCATGGTACGGCGGCCGAGGCCGTGGCCGACATCCGTCGCGTGGTCTGCAAACACCGCGAGGTGGCATGGCGCTTCGCGCAGGCCGGCGAGTTTGAGCGTCGCATAGTTCTGCGCGCGTTCGCCGGTATAGGCGCTCAAGGCCTCGGCATTGCAGGCGCTGAAATTCTCCAGCACCGCCTGACGGCGTGACGCGTCATCGACAATCACGAAGCGCCACGGCTGGCTCAGGCCCACCGAAGGCGCAAGGCACGCGGTATCGATCAGGCGATCGAGAAAGCCCGCAGGCAGTGGATCGGACTTGAAGTGCCTGATATCGCGGCGCCACACGAACAGATCATGCAGACGCGCGCGAAACGCGGCGTCGAACTCCGGCGCCCCGGTTGTTGCCGGCGTCACGCGCGGGATGGTGTCGGAGCCCGACAACGCCCTACTCTTCCGGTGCGTTCTCGATCGGATCGAACCGGTCGTGTTCGAGACCGAGCAAATTCCACGACTGCAGCATATGCGGCGGCAGCGGTGCCGTCGCGTCGATCACACCGCCACGTGGATGCGGGATCACGATGCGGCGCGCCAGCAGATGCAGGCGCTTCTGGATGCCGCCCGGCAATTGCCAATTCTCGATGTTGAAATATTTCGGATCGCCGACGATCGCGTGACCGATATGCGCCATATGCGCACGCAACTGATGCGTACGTCCCGTCACCGGCTTAAGCGATACCCAGGCGAGCTTCTGCGCCGAGGTTTCCACCACTGCATAATACGTCACCGCGTGGCTCGCGCCCTCATCGCCATGCTTGGCAACGCGCATGATGGTGTCTTCTTCGTTCTCTTCCTTGGCGAGGTAGGTCGAGATGCGGCCCTGCTTCGGCTTCGGCACGCCGGCAACCAGCGCCCAGTAGATTTTTCGCGCGGAACGTTCGCGGAACGCACCGGTGAGCTTGGTCGCCGCAAAACGCGTCTTGGCGATCAGCAGGCAGCCCGACGTTTCCCGGTCGAGACGGTGCACCAGGCGCGGTTTCTGTCCCTTGGCGTCGCGCATCACCTCCAGCATCATGTCGACGTGACGCGTCATGCCCGAGCCGCCCTGCACGGCAAGGCCGGCGGGCTTGTTCAGCACCATGACGTCGTCGTCCTCGTAGATCGTCATCTCCTTGAGCGCCTGCAGAGTTTTGTTGGCAGCCTCGGAGAGTTCACCGACGACCTTCGGAGCATCGAGCTTCAACGGCGGAATGCGGACGGTCTGTCCCTCTTCCAGTCGATCCTTGCTGTCGGCGCGCTTGCCGTTCACGCGCAGCTCGCCTTTGCGGACGATGCGCTGGATATGGGAGAACGACAGGCCGGGGAAATGCGCTTCGAGAAACCGATCAACGCGCATGCCGTTCTCGTCAGGCGTGACGATGACGTTCTGCACGGCGGTGGGCAGCGGCGCTGGCGCGACTTCCGGCTTTGCTGGTTCTTCATCGAGATAGGCCACAGGCGGCCGCGGCTCGCGGAGCGGCGCATTGCCGTAACGCGGCGCGGACTTCCCACCCGGACGCGAACCGGAAGGACGCGCGCTTGGTGGACGCTTGCTGCCCGGTCGCTCGGACCGCTGGGGCGCATCGAAGCGCTCGGCTCGTTCGGCACGCTGAGGGCGTTCGGATCGCTCGGCACGTTCCGGCCGCTCCGCCCACTCCGAGCGTTCCGGCCGCTCACCGGCCCGGGCGCGCGGCGGACGCGCACTCATCGGGCGGTCGCTGCTCACGCGGCCGGCCTTGCCGAATGACGGCCGCTCGCCGTTCGACGGGGCGGCCTTGGAGGCAGCGCGCTTCGGTGCTGCGCCCTTGCCACGCGGCGCCTTGCTGCGCTCACCACCGGGGCCACGCTTGGCGAGAGGCTTCTTGTCGCGACGGCTCATGATTGTCTCTCGTTCCTCAGTCTGGTCCAGTAATCCAGCCGCTTGCGAATCTCGCGTTCGAACCCGCGCTCCGGCGGATCATAGAAGGTCTGCCGCCCCAAGGCTTCCGGGAAATAGTCTTGGCCGGAGAAAGCTTCGGGTGTGTCGTGGTCGTATTGGTACCCGTCGCCATAGCCTTCGGACTTCATCAGCTTGGTCGGCGAGTTCAGGATGTGTTTCGGCGGCAGCAGCAGAGCCGCCCTCTTTCGCGGTCCGCATCGCGGCCTTGTAGGCCATATAGGCGGCATTCGATTTCGGCGCGGTGGCGATGTAGATCACGGCCTGTGCGATGGCGAGTTCACCTTCGGGATGGCCGAGAAAATCATAGGCGTCCTTGGCGGCGTTGCAGATCACCAGCGCCTGCGGATCGGCAAGACCGATATCCTCGACGGCCATGCGCACCACGCGGCGCGCGAGGAACAGCGGATCCTCCCCGGCATCCAGCATTCGGCACAGGTAATACAGCGCGGCGTCGGGATCGCTGCCGCGCACCGACTTATGCAGTGCCGAGATCAGATTGTAGTGACCATCGGCCGACTTGTCGTAGATCGGCGCGCGGCGCTGCAGGATGTCCTGCAATTGCGCGGCGTTGAACACTTCATTGGTTCGCGCAGCGCGCCAGACTTCTTCGACCAGCGTCAGCGCAGCGCGACCATCGCCATCGGCCATCCGCACCAGCACGGCGCGCGCCTCGGCATCGAGCGGCAACGGCCGGCCCTCGATCTTCTCCGCGTTTGCGAACAGCTTCTCGATCGCCGCCGCATCGAGCGACTGGAACACCAGCACGCGCGAACGCGACAACAGAGCGGCGTTGAGTTCGAAGGACGGATTCTCGGTGGTAGCGCCGACCAGCACCACGGTGCCGTCTTCCATGACAGGCAGGAATGAGTCCTGCTGCGCCTTGTTGAAGCGATGCACCTCATCGACGAACAGCAGCGTGCCCTTGCCCATCTCGCGGCGGGCGCGCGCAGCTTCGAACACTTTCTTCAGATCGGCGACGCCGGAGAACACCGCCGATATCTGCTCGAACTGCAATTCGGTGGCATCGGCCAACAAACGCGCGACCGTGGTCTTGCCGGTGCCGGGCGGTCCCCAGAACACCAGTGAGCCCAATGTGCGCGTCTCCAGCATGCGCGTCAGCGCACCATCAGGCCCAAGGATGTGATCCTGCCCGACCACATCGGACAGCACACGCGGCCGCAGCCGCTCCGGCAGCGGACGCGGCGCGTCCTGCTCCAGCCCGGCTGCGGCAAACAGGTTTGCAGAAGGCGTGGGTTGTTTCGGGCTCATCCGCCGAGTGTAACGTTGATCTGCTGGCCGCCGCGCACCACGACGATGCGCCACAGCCGCGCGCCGTCGCGCGTCACCTTGTCGAGATCGCTGGTCTTGCCGATCTTGGTGCCGTTGACCGCGATGATGAGATCGCCCTTTTGGAAGCCGACGCCAGCCGCAGTGGCCGAGTCGGTCAACTCTGTAATGACGACACCTTCGGTGCTGGAATCCAGCCGCAACTCGTCGGCAACAGCCGGCGAGATATTGGCAACCTTGGCGCCCTGGAATGGCGAACGCGCCGTCAGCGTGATCTCATCGCGACCGGTGTCGGGCGCAGCCTCGAGCGCAACGGTCAACTTCACAGGCTTGCCACTACGTTGTGCATCGAGCTGCGCGGTGCCGCCGAGCGGCCGCGTCGCGAAGCGATACTCGAACGCATTCGGATCCTCGATGGCCTGGCCATCGATGGCGGTTACGAGATCCGAGACCTTGAGGCCTGCTTTCGCCGCCGGGCTGTTCGCGGTGACATTGACGACCAGCGCGCCGGACGGCGTCTTGAGGCCGAGCGTTTCGGCAATTTCAGGCGTGATGTTCTGCAGCCGCGCGCCGAGCCACGGACGCTTCACGGCCTTGCCGCCGCTCTTGGCAGAGGCAACGACGACGCGGACCATGTTGGCCGGGATCGCAAAGCCAATGCCCTGCGAACCGCCGGAGCGCGAGAAGATCGCGGTGTTCACACCAACCAGCTTGCCGGTCATGTCGACCAGCGCGCCGCCGGAATTGCCGGGATTGATCGCAGCATCGGTCTGGATGAAGAACTGATAGTCGGTGATACCGACCTGCGTACGCGCCAGTGCCGAGATGATGCCGTGTGTCACGGTCTGACCGACGCCGAACGGATTGCCGATAGCAAGCACGACATCGCCGACCAGCAAGTCGTCCGAGTTGGAGAAATCCAGCGTCGGAAACTTCTCTTTGGTATCCTTGATGCGCAGCACGGCCAAATCCGTGCGGCTATCCTTCAGTACGATTTCAGCTTCAAATTCGCGCTTGTCCGCCAGCGAGATCTTGACCTGATCGGCCCCTTCGATGACGTGGTTGTTGGTAACGACGAGGCCCGATGCGTCGACCATCACACCCGAACCGAGCGAGCGCTGCATCTGCTCCGGCTGCATGCCCTGGCCGCCGAAGAAGCGGCGGAACACCGGATCGTCCAGCAACGGATTGCGATTCTGCACCGTCTTGGCCGCATAGACATTCACCACGGCCGGCTGCACCCGCTGCACGATCGGCGCGTAGGACAGTTTCATTTCCGTGGGCGAAGTCGGGACCCGGCGATCTTGTGCAACAGCCGGCGCGAGTGCGGACGACAGGACTATGGCGCACAGAGCGGTAACGGTCGCAGCGTTGCGGAAAAATGGGATCATCATGGCCTCTTTGAGGAAATCGCGGCGAATATAGGCTGCTGAGCGGGGCAATAGAAGGGCAGGAACTAGCTTGCGTCCGCCGGCACATCCTTCTCCACCGGCGCTTTTTTGCGCGGCTGGGGCGCTGCGGCCGCGACCGACTTCTGGCGCATCTTGTGCGCATCACCCCACGCCTTGAGGGCATCGATGACCGGGCGCAATCCGAGCCCGGTTTCCGAAAGTGCATATTCGACCCGCGGCGGGACCTCGGCATAGACCGTCCGAACGATCAGCCCATCCTCTTCGAGCGCGCGCAACTGCTTGGTCAGCATGCGCTGGGTGATCCGTGGCATCAGCTTGCGCAGCTCGCCGAAACGCAGCCGCCCCTGCTGCAGATGATACAGGATCACGCCCTTCCATTTGCCGTCGATCAGATCGAGCGTCACCTCGACCGGACAGCCCGGCCCATTGCCGAAATCACGCCGTTTCATCGCAAATATCCAATAGTATCCATTCGGTGACTATATCCCTGAAATGACAGTACTTGCAATTATTGTCGCCTCGGGACACCTCTTTTGGGACATTCCCGCCAGGAGCTATGGAGCGCACCCAATGAAGGCAGTCGGCTACACCAAATCCCTCCCGATCGACGCAGTTGACGCGCTGGTCGATTTTGAGGCTCCAAAGCCAGAACCGACCGGTCGCGACATCCGCGTATCGGTGAAGGCGATCTCGGCCAACCCCGTCGATTTCAAGGTGCGCAAGCGCGCGGCGCCGCCAGCCGGCGAAACCAAGATCCTCGGTTATGACGCCGCCGGCGTCGTCGATGCCGTCGGCCCCGATGTGACGATGTTCAAGCCGGGCGATGAGGTGTTCTATGCCGGCTCGATCCAGCGTCAGGGCACCAATGCCGAGTTCCATTTGGTCGATGAGCGCATTGTCGGCCGCAAGCCCACCTCGCTCTCCTTCGCACAGTCTGCGGCGTTGCCGCTCACCGCGATCACGGCCTGGGAACTGCTGTTCGATCGGCTCGGCGTCGCCCCCGGCAAGAGCCTCGATCCGCGTACGCTGCTGATCATGGGTGGTGCCGGCGGTGTCGGCTCGATCCTGATCCAGCTCGCACGCCGCCTCACCGGCCTAACAGTCGTTGCAACAGCCTCCCGGCCTGAAACGATCAAGTGGTGCCAGGATCTCGGCGCACATGCGGTGATCGACCACAGCAAGGCGCTGAAGGAGCAGATCGACGCATTGAAACTGCCGCCCGTCGCCCTCATCGCCAGCCTCACGGGGACGGAGCAGCACTACAAGGCACTTGCCGATCTGATCGCCCCGCAGGGCAAGCTCGGACTGATCGACGATCCCGTTGAATTCAACATGTCCGCGTTCAAGGGCAAGGCCGTCTCGGTGCACTGGGAATCGATGTTCACGCGATCGTCATTCCAGACGCCCGACATGATCGCGCAGCATTACCTCCTCAACGACGTCGCGGATCTCATCGACAAGGGCGTGCTGCGCACGACGCTCGACAAGACCTTCGGCACCATCAACGCCGCGAATCTGAAGCGCGCGCATGCGTTGCTCGAGTCCGGAAAATCGCACGGCAAGATCGTGCTCGAGGGCTGGTGATCACGGAACTGCTACCGCGAAATTCCCGCTTGGAGACACCTACGACAACAGAGCGCACCCCTGGATGCGCTCTTCTCATATAATAGCTAATATAGATAGCTAATTATCTAAATCGCTTGTGATCGAAAAACGACACCGCAGTGTCGTTCACTACAATGCGATGCGGGTTTTACAGAACTGTCGCAAAGCTTGCCTAGTTTGCCCGCGAGCTCAACGGTAGCTCGCTTGTAAAATGAGAACGCCCCCTGGCGGGAGCCTCCGGACGTTCTCTTTCACAAGATCACAAACACAGATCCATACGCGTCCATCACCTGCGGAGCAATTCGCGGGGCGTGTCGGATTTTGTCTTCTACAGGGGTACTCCATGTCTTTCACGACACACAAAATCCTGGGCACGCTCGGCGTGATCGGCGCGCTGGCCGCAGGCCCGGCGCATGCGCAGTCATCGAATGATGAGATCGCCGCACTGAAAGCGCAGCTCCGCGCGCTGGAAAAGAAGCTCGATAACGTTCAGAAGCAGGCCAACACCACCCAGAAGCAGACGGAATCGGTCAAGCAGAACTTCGCGAATGCCAACGCGGCCATGCACAAGAAGGCTGTGCCATTCATCAACGCGAACCTGACGATGCCCGGCAACCGTCCGACCTTCTGCACCGACGACGGTCTGAACTGCATCGCCATCACCGGCCGTCTGCACCTCGACACTGCCGCCTATTCGTTCTCGCCGAAGTCAGCCGGAACCAGCCCGCAGAGCGTAAATGACGGCATCAACGCCCGTCGTGCCCGCCTCGGCCTGATCGGCACCTTCAACAAGGATTGGGAGTACGGTGTGATCGTCGATGCCGGCGGCACCACGGATGGCGACGTCACCCTCAACAATGCTTATGTCGCTTATAAGGGCGTCAAGGGCCTGTTGATCCAGGGCGGTTACATCGACGTCCCCTACACGCTGGACGAAGCGACCAGCTCGAACAACATCATGTTCATGGAACGCGCAGCTTCGCAGGTTCTCGCGACGAACCTCGCGGCAGGCGACAACCGCGCTGCGTTCGGTGGTCAGGTATTCGGCGATCACTACTGGGTCGGCGCTTATGTGACTGGTCCGACCACGGGGCTCAACGTCAATCACAGCCAGCCGCAGCCGCTCGGCGCCACCTTCCGCGCCGTCGGCCTGCCGATGAACAACGAAGTCGGCACCGTCCTCGTTGGCTTCGACGCGCTGTATCTCGCCCAGACCGGTGGTGTGACCAACAACACGCTCGGCATGTCCGATCGCATCGAAGTTCGCGTCGATCCGGCGACTAACGCATTGCTTAACACCGGCACCATGAACTTCGTGAACAATGCCCGTGTGCTGAGCGGTGAAGCCGCGGTCAAGTTCGGCAGCTTCATGGCGTCGGGCGAATACTTCGACTACAACATCCAGCGCAGCAACGGTCTGTCCGACCTGAGCTTCAATGGCGGTTACGGCCAGGCCAGCTACGTCATCACCGGCGAACAGCACAAGTACAATACATCGGCCGGTGCCTTCGGCGGCATCAACCCGGCCCGTCCGGTCAACTTCGCGACCGGCGATCTCGGCGCATGGGAACTCGCGGTGCGCTACAGCTACGCCAGCCTGAATGACGGTGTCATTCGCGGCGGTGAACTGAAGAACACCACGGTCGGCGTAAACTGGTATGTGAACCAGAACATGCGCTTCATGTTCAACTGGATCCACGGCACTGTCGACAAGTTCGCCGTCAACAGCAACGTGAACACCGGTGCTGACTACGACGTGTTCGCGATGCGCACCCAGGTAGCCTTCTAAGCGCCAAACGGGTCTGTCGCTCGGAGTTGAATGCCCACGGTCCCACAACGAACAAAGGCGGCGCTTCGGCGCCGCCTTTGTATCTTTGCAGAGCGTACGCTTATGCGATGGTCTGGACGATCCCGCCCTCCGCACGCAGCGCTGCACCGTTGGTCACTGATGCCTCCTTCGACGAGACATAGACGACCATGTTCGCGATCTCCTCGACGGTGGCGAAGCGCTGGATCAGCGACGTCGAACGGTGCTGCTTGACGAAATTGGAAGCAGCCTCTTCGACCGATTGCCCGTTCTGTTTGGCGAGATCCTTGACGAAGGTCTCGACGCCTTCCGACATGGTCGGTCCGGGCAGCACGGAATTGACCGTCACCGCGGTGCCCTTGGTCAGTTCGGCGAGGCCACGCGAAATCGCGAGCTGTGCTGTCTTCGTCATGCCGTAGTGGATCATCTCGCCGGGAATGTTCAGTCCGGACTCCGACGAGATGAAAACGATACGGCCCCAGTTGCGCTTCAGCATGCCCTGCATGTAGGCGCGCGACAGACGAATGCCCGACATGACGTTGACCTCAAAGAAGCGCGTCCAGTCCTCATCGGGAATGTCGAAGAAGCCCTTGGGCTCGAAGATGCCGGCATTGTTGATGAGGATATCGACCTCGGGAAGAGCCGACGCGAGCGCGTTGCAGCCCTCCGCTGTCGACACGTCCGCAGCGACGCCTTTCACCTTGGCCCCGGGCACGGCCTTGGTGATCGCAGCGATTGCCGCGTCCACCTTGCCCTGACTGCGGCCGTTCACAACAACCTGAGCGCCGGTGGCGGCCAGGCCCTTGGCAATGGCGTGACCAATGCCCGAGGTCGAGCCCGTCACCAGTGCCGTCTTGCCCGTCAGATCGATTTTCATATGCGTGCTCCGTTTGAATGACAGAGCTGATATCGGAACGCGGATTGAAAGATGCAACTGCATCCAAAAGACGAAAGCACAACAAAAAAGCGGCGCTCAAGGCGCCGCTTTTCCGAAATTCTGATGTGAACCGGCTTATGCCGCTTCGGCCGAGCCCTGCACCGGACCCGAATCCTTGCCCTTGGCGTCTTCGTCGCGATCGACGAATTCGATCAGCGCCATCGGGGCGTTGTCGCCGTAGCGGAAGCCGGCCTTAATGATGCGGGTGTAACCGCCCTGACGATCAGCGTAGCGCTTGGCCAGCACGTCGAACAGCTTGCGAACCTGATCCTGGTCCTTCATCTCGCTGATGGCTTGGCGACGCATGTGGAGGCCGCCCTTCTTACCGAGGGTGACGAGCTTCTCCACGATGGGGCGGAGCTCCTTGGCCTTCGGAAGCGTGGTGATGATCTGCTCGTGCTTGATCAGCGACGCGCACATGTTGGCGAACATCGCCTTGCGATGTTCTGCGGTGCGGTTGAGCTTGCGATGAACCTTGCCGTGACGCATTGGAATATTCCTTATATTTCAGTTTGCCGCGACGGTTCGTCGGACATCATGTTGCAGGTGGGCTGCCTGCGTTCGCCCATAACGCCATGGCCGGGTTAGACCCCGGCCACACCGCTCGTGATGCTCAGTAGTGATCTTCGAAGCGCTTGGCCAACTCGTCGATATTCTCCGGCGGCCAACCGGGCACTTCCATGCCGAGGTGCAGACCCATCTGGGCGAGCACTTCCTTGATTTCGTTCAGCGACTTGCGGCCGAAGTTCGGAGTGCGGAGCATTTCTGCTTCCGACTTCTGAACGAGGTCGCCGATGTAAACGATGTTGTCGTTCTTCAGGCAGTTTGCCGAACGCACCGAGAGCTCGAGCTCGTCGACCTTCTTGAGGAAAGCCGGGTTGAAAGCGAGATCCGGGATGACTTCCTGAGCAACTTCCTTGCGGGGCTCTTCGAAGTTCACGAACACGTTGAGCTGGTCCTGCAGGATGCGCGCGGCATAAGCGACCGCGTCATCCGGCGTCAGCGCGCCGTTGGTCTCGATGGTCATCGTCAGCTTGTCGTAATCGAGGATCTGGCCCTCACGAGTGTTCTCGACCTTGTACGACACCTTGCGAACCGGCGAGTAGAGGCTGTCGATCGGGATCAGGCCGATCGGCGCGTCTTCCGGACGGTTATGCTCGGCAGCGACGTAGCCCTTGCCGCCGGCAACGGTGAATTCCATGCGGATCTCCGCGCCCTCGTCGAGGGTGCAGATCTGCAGGTCGGGATTGAGAACGGTCACGTCGCCGACAGTCTGAATGTCGCCGGCGGTCACGACGCCCGGACCCTGCTTCTTCACGACCATGCGCTTCGGGCCTTCGCCCAGCATCTTGATCGAGATGTCCTTCACGTTCAGCACGATGTCGGTGACGTCTTCACGCACGCCGGCGATCGAGGAGAATTCATGCAGCACGCCGTCGATGTGCACCGACTGCACGGCAGCGCCCTGCAGCGAGGACAACAGGATGCGGCGGAGTGCGTTACCGAGGGTCTGACCGAAACCGCGCTCGAGCGGTTCGGCAACCAGGGTCGCAAAACGGGTTGGATCGCTGCCAGGGGTTACCTGCAGCTTGTTCGGCCGGATAAGTTCTTGCCAATTTTTCTGGATCGTCACTGTGTCACCCATGCCATCAAACTCACTGGCGTTGGAGATCGCGGATCAGTCCGCGTAAGTCGCATCGCAAAAGCGATCGCGGGCAGCCGAGCCACCCGCGATCAAAAAGTATTAAACGCGCCGACGCTTGCGCGGGCGGCAACCGTTGTGCGGGATCGAGGTCACGTCGCGGATCGAGGTGACCGTGAAGCCCGCGGCCTGCAGCGCGCGGAGAGCCGATTCACGACCCGAACCCGGACCGCCGACTTCGACTTCGAGTGTGCGCATGCCATGTTCCTGCGCCTTCTTCGACACGTCTTCAGCAGCAACCTGCGCTGCATACGGGGTCGACTTGCGCGAACCCTTGAAGCCCATCGTGCCAGCCGACGACCAGGCAATCGTGTTGCCCTGCGCGTCGGTGATGGTGATGGTCGTGTTATTGAACGACGAATTCACGTGCGCGATGCCCGATGCAATGTTCTTGCGCTCGCGGCGACGAATACGTCCGGCTTCCTTTGCCATCTCTAACCTTTCTGAGGATCTCAACGCCGCCGTAATGCCAGCGGCTACACCAAAAAATAATTGCAGAAGCGGATGATTATCCGCTTCCGCAAACTCGTATTCGAAAGCTTACTTCTTCTTGCCGGCGATCGACTTGGCCGGCCCCTTGCGGGTGCGCGCATTGGTATGCGTGCGCTGGCCACGAACCGGCAGACCGCGACGATGACGCAGGCCGCGATAGCAGCCGAGGTCCATCAGACGCTTGATGTTCATGCCCGTCTCGCGACGAAGATCGCCCTCGACCAGATAGTCGCGGTCGATGACTTCGCGGATCTGCAGAACTTCCGCGTCGCTGAGCTGATTGACGCGGCGCTCCGGAGTGATCTTCACCTTCTCGATGATATCGGCGGCGTTCTTCTGGCCAATGCCATGAATGTACTGCAGCGCGATCAGCACGCGCTTGTTGGTCGGGATGTTTACACCGGCGATACGGGCCACAACTTCTCTCCTGTCACCAGTCCATCACGAACCGGCATTATCATCATTTGTCGGGCGGGTATTCACAAACGCGAACACGACGCCCGTCCCCTGGATTTCAGTGGGGCCCGGCATCGTTGGAATCTTCCGACTGGATGAGGGCCTTATTAAAGTATTCAACTTCGCTTCGTCAACCTGCTCTAGCGTTTGGCGCGCTTTTTGCCGGCTTTCTTGGCCACTTTACCGGCCTTCTTGGCTGGCTTTTTGGCGGACTTGCTGGTTTTCGCCTTTGAAGACGATTTTACAGCCTTTTTGATCGCTTTTACCGCCTTTTTGACCGTTTTCTTGACAGTCTTTTTCACGGCCTTCTTGGCCGTCTTTGCCTTCTTGGCGACCTTTACCGGCGCCTTCTTGGCCTTCTTGACTGCCTTCGCAGCTTTTTTGGCCGATTTGGCCGCTTTCTTGGCCGGAGCAGATCCACGCTTGGCGGCAGCGGCCTTCTTGGCGGGCTTGCGGGCCGGCTTCTTCGCCGACTCATCGGCGGCGAGAATCGCTGCCAGCACGCGGTTGATCTCAGCCGTCACCTCTTCGATGGTCATCATGCCATCGATGGTCACCAGCTTCCGCTTTTCCGAATAGTAGTGGACCAGCGGCTCGGTCGAGGTGCGGTAGCTCGCCAGGCGCTTCGACAGCACTTCCGGCGTATCGTCGATGCGTACGGTCTCGCCGCGCTCCATCATCTGGGCGACACGGGCTTCGACACGCTGCAACAGCGCGCTCTCGTTGACGCGGAGCTCAACGGCAGCATCGAGATGAAGCCCCTTGGACTTCAGCAATGCATCCAGTGCTTCGGCCTGCGGCACGGTACGCGGGAAGCCGTCCAGGATGAAGCCGTTGGCGGCATCCGGCAGCTCGATGCGATCCGAGATGATCCCGATCACAATATCATCGGGCACCAGGCCGCCAGCGGCCATGATGTCCTTGGCCTTGAGGCCAACTTCGGTCTCGGCGGCCACGGCAGCACGCAGCATGTCACCAGTGGACAGCTGAACGATGTTGTGACGCTCGACAAGACGATGTGCCTGAGTTCCCTTGCCCGCCCCCGGCGGCCCGAGAAGAATCAACCTCATTTGCGCCGGCCCCTCAGCTTCGACTTGCGGATCAAACCTTCATACTGGTGCGCCAGCAGATAGCCCTGCACCTGCGCCACAGTATCCATGGTGACACTGACCACGATCAGCAGCGACGTGCCGCCGAAGTAGAAAGGCACCGAGGCGTAGGAAATCAGGATCTCGGGGATCAAGCAGACCACGGCGAGATAGGCAGCGCCGAGTACAGTAATGCGCGAGAGCACATAGTCGATGTATTCCGCGGTCCGCTCACCCGGGCGAATGCCCGGGATGAAGCCGCCATGCTTCTTCAAATTGTCGGCAGTCTCGGTCGGGTTGAACACGATCGCCGTATAGAAGAACGCGAAGAACACGATCAGCGACACATACATGATCAGGAACAGCGGACGACCATGGCTGAGCTGCGTGGTCAGCCACTGGAACCACTCCGGCCCCTTCCCTGCGTTGAAGCTTGCGATAGTCGCCGGCAGCAATAGCAGCGATGACGCGAAGATCGGCGGGATCACGCCCGAGGTGTTGAGCTTCAGCGGCAGATGCGAGGACTGGCCCTCGAACATCTTGTTGCCGACCTGACGCTTCGGATACTGGATCAGCAGGCGGCGCTGGGCGCGCTCCATGAACACGATGAAGGCGATCACGACCACGGCCATCACGATGACGACCAGGATCAGACCAGTCGACAGTGCGCCCTGACGACCCAGTTCGAGCATATTGGCGATCGCCGACGGAAGCTCGGCCACGATGCCGGCCAGAATGATCAGCGAGATGCCATTACCAATGCCGCGCGAGGTGATCTGCTCACCCAGCCACATCAGGAACATCGTGCCGCCGGTCAGCGTCACCGAGGTCGAGATCAGGAAGAACATGCCGGGTTCGCTGACGACATTGCCTGCGCCCTGCAGACCCGCCGCAATGGCATAGGACTGGAACGCGGCGAGGATGACAGTCAGGTAACGGGTATACTGGTTCAGCGTCTTGCGGCCCGCCTCGCCCTCTTTCTTGAGAGCTTCGAGCTGGGGCGACACGGTGGTCAGCAGCTGAATGATAATCGATGCCGAAATATACGGCATGATGTTCAGCGCAAAAATCGCCATGCGGTTGATGCCGCCACCTGCGAACATGTTGAACATGCCGAGGATGCCGCCGGCCTGCTGCTTGAACACCTGTTCCCACGCGGCCGGATCGATGCCGGGCAGCGGAATATAGGTGCCGAGCCGATAAACAAGCAGCGCACCCAGTGTGAACCAGATGCGCTTCTTCAGTTCATCGGCCTTGCCGAGGGCCGAAAAGTTGAGGTTTGCTGCTAATTGCTCTGCTGCAGAGACCATGTTTGGCTTTCTCCCGCGCCCCTTTCGCCATCATGCCCCGAAAGAGCGGGGCATGCAGCGGAGGCCGGACATTATTTGGTGCTCGGCATTGATAAAATCTACTGCCACATCACGCAAGGCCGCCCACAGACGCAGGCGATGCCGCAGATGTTACGCAGCTTCGCCGTCGGCCTTCTTCGGCGCGATGATCTTCACCGAACCGCCGGCCTTCTCGATGGCTTCGATCGCCGTCTTGGTGGCACCGTGCACTTCGATGTTGATCTTGGCCTTGATCTCGCCACGGCCGAGAACTCGCACACCAGCCTTCGAGCGGCGCAGAACGCCAGCCTTCACCAGCGATTCAGCGTTGATCACGGCCTTGATGTCGATGGTCTTCGCATCGATCGCGTCCTGGAGGCGGTCCAGGTTGATCTCGGCGTAATCGAGACGGAAGATATTGTTGAAGCCGCGCTTCGGCAGACGACGATGCAACGGCATCTGGCCGCCCTCGAAGCCCTTGATACGGACGCCCGAACGTGCGGTCTGTCCCTTGCCGCCGCGGCCCGCGGTCTTGCCCTTGCCGGAGCCGATGCCACGGCCGACGCGCATACGCTTCTTACGGGAGCCGGCGTTATCGGCGATATCGCTGAGCTTCATCGTTCTTTTCCCTGTTTCGCCCTGTCTTCCCGAGGCTTACCGGCAGATCCGGACCTCGAAGGTCAACAGTGTCATCCCTGCGGCAACCTGGCGGCCGCAGTGAGACGACGTGAACTTACTTATCCTCGACCACGCGGACGAGGTGCTGCACTTTGGTGATCATGCCGCGAACTTCAGGAGTGTCCTGCAATTCGCTGACGCGACCGATCTTGTTGAGCTTGAGGCCGATCAGCGTAGAACGCTGCGAGTGGTGCCGGCGAATTGCGCTGGCGACCTGCTCGACCTTGATCATCTTTGCGGCCTTGGCCATCGTGATAACTCCAAAAAGTCTTTTTAGAGGGCATGATCCTTATCAGAAAAGTGGAGATCCACTTTTCCGAATCATGCCTGTTATTCGGCAACCAGCTCGGCGTCACCGCCAACGCGGCGCGACTGCAGGGTGGACACCTTGATGTTGCGGCGAGCAGCTACCGAACGCGGCGAGATCCTGATGCTTCAGCGCGTCGAAAGTGGCGCGAACCATGTTGTAGGGATTCGATGAACCGATCGACTTGGCGACCACGTCCTGGATACCCAACGTTTCGAACACAGCGCGCATCGGACCGCCGGCGATGATGCCGGTACCAGCCGGAGCAGCACGCAGATACACGCGACCCGCGCCATGACGGCCAGCGATGTCGTGATGCAGCGTGCGACCTTCGCGCAGAGCGACGCGCGTCAGGTTGCGCTTGGCCGACTCGGTTGCCTTGCGGATTGCTTCCGGAACTTCACGGGCTTTACCGTGACCGAACCCGACCCTGCCCTTCTGATCGCCGATGACGACCAGAGCTGCAAAGCCGAAGCGCTTACCGCCCTTGACGACCTTCGCCACACGATTGATGTGGACGAGCTTGTCGACGAACTCACTATCACGCTCTTCCCGGGGGCCCCGGTCGCGTCCGCCGCGTTCGCGTTCACCTGCCATGGTGTTTTCCAATCCTTGCGAAGCTTTCGCTTCTAACCCTGTGTCCGTTCAAATCTGCAACTTGCAAATCAACGAAAGTGAAATCGCTTAGAAGCTGAGCCCGCCTTCGCGAGCCGCATCTGCCAGCGCCTTGACGCGGCCGTGGTACAGATACTGACCACGGTCGAACACCACTTCCTTGACGCCATTCTTGACCGCGCGCTCTGCCAGCAGCTTGCCGACAGCCTGCGCCGCATCGACGTCCGCACCGGTCTTGCCGGTTTCGCGCATCGCCTTCTCCAGCGACGACGCGGAAGCGAGCGTCTCGCCCTTCAGGTCGTCGATGACCTGCGCGTAGATGTGCTTCGACGAGCGGAAGATCGACAGGCGCGGACGGCCATTGGCAGTCCGGCGGAGCGAGAGCCGCACGCGTTGCTTGCGCCGGGCATTCGTAATCTTGAGTTTCGACATGACCGGCTCCGTTACTTCTTCTTGCCTTCCTTGCGGAAGATAAACTCGTCGGAATAACGTACGCCCTTGCCCTTATAAGGCTCTGGCGGACGATAGCTGCGGATCTCCGCGGCTACCTGACCGACGCGCTGCGAGTCGTTGCCGGCGACGTTGATCTCGGTCGGCTTCGGCACCGTGATGGTGATACCTTCCGGGATCGCGTAGACGACATCGTGGCTGTAACCGAGCGCCAGCTGCAGGTTTTTGCCCTGCAGGGCCGCACGATAACCGACGCCGGTGATCTCGAGCTTCTTCTCGAAACCCTTGGTAACGCCTTCGAGCAGATTCGCGATCTGCGCGCGAGCGGTACCGTACAGTGCACGGGCGCGATTGGTTTCGACGCGAGGAGCAACCTTGATTGCGCCCTCTTCCATCTTCACCACCACGTCGTCGTGCACGACGAACTGAAGAGCGCCCTTGGGGCCCTTCATCTTGACGGTCTGGCCTTCGACGGACGCGGTAACTCCCGCGGTCACCGCCACTGGCTTCTTGCCAACTCGTGACATGACTGATCCTTCCTCAGAACACCGTGAAGAGAACTTCACCGCCCACGTTCGCGTCGCGCGCGTCGTGGTCGGCCATAATTCCCTTGGGCGTCGACAAAACGGAGATACCGAGGCCGTTCTTCACGCGCGGCAGGTTCTTCACCGAGACGTACACACGACGTCCTGGCTTCGAAACACGCTCGATTTCGCGGATGACCGGTTCGCCATCGAAATACTTGAGTTCGATCTCGAGTTCCGAACGGCCCGACGAATGCTCGACGCTGGCGAAGCCACGGATGTAGCCTTCGTTCTTCAGCACTTCGAGCACGTTGGCGCGCATCTTGGAGCCCGGGGTCGAAACCTTGGACTTGGTACGCATCTGCGCATTGCGGATACGGGTGATGAGATCGCTGATTGGATCGTGGGTCGACATGTTCCGCCCCCCTTACCAGCTGGACTTCACGAGCCCGGGAACCAGGCCCTTCGAGCCCAATTCACGCAGCGCGATACGGCTGAGCTTGTTGATACGATAGACCGAATGCGGACGACCGGTGATTTCGCAACGGTTCATGATCCGAACGGGCGATGAATTGCGCGGAAGCTCGGCGAGCTTCAGCGTTGCGGCGAACCGCTCTTCCATCGGCTTCGTCTTGTCGGCGATGATGGCCTTGAGACGCGCGCGCTTCGGCGCAGCGTTCGCGGACATCTTCTTCCGACGGTTGTTCTTCTCGATCGAACTCTTCTTTGCCATGCTTGGCTCCTGGGTTACCGCGTTTGAGAAGCTTTTCAGCTACTCACTGCCGGAACGGGAAATTGAAAGCGGTCAACAAAGCGCGGGCCTCGTCGTCGGTGCGCGCAGTGGTGCACACCGTGATGTCCATGCCCAGCGGCGTATCCCCGGCCTTGTCGAAATCGATTTCCGGGAAAATGATGTGCTCTTTGAGACCGAGCGAGTAGTTGCCACGGCCGTCGAAGCTCTTGGCGTTCAGGCCACGGAAATCTCGCACGCGCGGCAGAGCGACGTTCACCAGACGATCGATGAACTCGTACATCTTCGTCTTGCGGAGAGTCACCTTGGCGCCGATCGGCTGGTTTTCACGCAGCTTGAAGGTCGCGATAGCAACGCGCGAATAGGTCACGATGGCCTTCTGACCGGCGATCAGCGACAGGTCGCCGGCAGCGGTTTCGGCCTTCTTGCGGTCGTTCACAGCTTCGCCAACGCCCATGTTCAGGACGATCTTGTCGAGGCGCGGAACCTGCATGACGTTTTCGTAGCCGAACTGTTCAGTCAGCTTGGCACGAATGGACTTGTCGTATTCGACGCGCAGGCGCGGAATGTAGACGGTCTCAGACATCGATCTCTGCTCCCGAACGCTTGGCGATGCGCACCTTGGTGCCATCAGCCTGGATCTTGAAACCAACGCGAGTCGGCTTGCCGTCCTTGCCGACGATCGCGATGTTGGACAGTTGGATCGGCGCCTCTTTCGAGATGATGCCGCCTTCCTGTGCCTGGCTCTGCTTCTGGTGACGCTTGACCAGGTTGACGCCGCGAACCAGCGCCTTGCCCTCGGTCGGGCGTACTTCGAACACTTCGCCGGTACGGCCCTTGTCGCGACCGTTCAGCACGATGACCTTGTCACCCTTGCGAATTTTGGCAGCCATTACAGCACCTCCGGCGCAAGCGAGATGATCTTCATGTGGTTCTTGGCGCGCAGCTCACGCGGCACGGGCCCGAAGATACGGGTACCGATCGGCTCGGACTGATTGTTGATCAGTACGGCAGCGTTGCGATCGAAGCGGATGACAGAGCCATCCGGGCGGCGAATGTCCTTGCGGACGCGCACGACGACCGCCTTCATGACGTCGCCCTTCTTCACCTTCCCGCGTGGGATGGCTTCCTTGATCGATACGACAATTACGTCGCCAACGGATGCATAACGGCGCTTGGATCCACCAATCACCTTAATGCACATGACACGGCGTGCGCCTGAATTATCGGCCACGTCGAGGTTGGTCTGCATCTGAATCATTGATGCACCTCGTCCTCTGTTTATGCGCTAATGCGCGATTTTTAGGCAGTCTTCTTCTGTTCGCCCCGGACAACCGTCCAGTGCTTCAGCTTCGACATCGGCTTGCTCTCTTCGATCCACACCATGTCGCCCGGCTTGAACTCGTTGTTCTCGTCGTGGGCATGGTAGTTTTTCGAACGGCGAATGGTCTTCTTGTAGATCGGGTGCGTAAAGCGACGGTCAACGCGAACAACAACCGTCTTGGCTTGCTTGTCGCTGACGACCACGCCCTGCAGAGTACGTTTCGGCATGTTCGGCCCCTTACTTCGACTTACCGTCGCGCTTCTGCGCGGCGATGGTCTTGATTCGTGCAATATCACGACGCGCCTCACGAAGGCGAGAGGTGTTTTCCAGCTGCCCGGTGGCGCGCTGAAAGCGCAGGTTGAAACGCTCCTTTTTCAGATTGAGGACGGCGTCGTCCATCTGATCGGGGCTCATTGCGCGGATATCGCTGGTTTTCATTTCGGCCATGGCTCTACTCCGCAATGCGCGTAACGAAACGCGTCTTGATCGGCAGCTTGGCGGCAGCGAGGGTCATCGCTTCCTTGGCAATCTGCGTGGTGACACCGTCGATCTCGAAGATCACTCGGCCTGGCTTGACGCGCGCAACCCACAGTTCCGGGGTACCCTTGCCGGAGCCCATTCGGACTTCAGCGGGCTTCTTCGAAACCGGAAGATCCGGGAACACCCGGATCCAGACGCGGCCGGCACGCTTCATGTGACGGGTCAGCGCACGACGGGCAGCTTCGATCTGACGCGCGGTCAGACGTTCCGGCGCCATTGCCTTCAGGCCGAACTGACCGAAAGCCAGCGTGGCGCCCGAAGTCGCAACGCCGTGGATCCGGCCCTTATGCGCCTTCCGGAACTTGGTCTTCTTTGGTTGCATCATGGCTTACGCCCTCAAACCTTCTAATTAAACGCTCAAGCAGCGTCGCGACGCGGCCGGGAATTGTCACCCTCGGCCATGCGCTTGTCCTGAGCCATCGGATCGTGCTCGAGGATTTCGCCCTTGAAGATCCAGACCTTGACGCCGCAGGTGCCGAACGTCGTGAACGCGGTGGCTACGCCGTAATCGATATCCGCACGCAGCGTGTGCAGCGGCACGCGACCTTCGCGATACCATTCCATACGCGCGATTTCCGCACCGCCCAGACGACCTGAGCAGTTGATACGAATGCCTTCGGCGCCGAGACGCATCGCCGACTGCACTGCCCGCTTCATCGCACGGCGGAACGCAACGCGGCGCTCGAGCTGCTGCGCGATCGACTCGGCGACCAGCGTCGCGTCGAGCTCCGGCTTGCGGATTTCGACGATGTTGATCACCACGTCCGAAGAGGTGATGTCGGCAACCTTCTTGCGAAGCTTGTCGATGTCAGCGCCCTTCTTGCCGATGACAACACCCGGACGAGCCGACTGAATGGTCACGCGGCACTTCTTGTGCGGGCGCTCGATGATGATCTTGGCGACCGCAGCCTGCTTGAGCTCCTTGTGCAGGATCTCGCGGATCTTGACGTCTTCGTGCAACAACTTGCCGTATTCGTTCTTGCCGGCATACCAACGTGAATCCCACGTACGGTTGATGCCAAGACGCAGACCGATTGGATTGATCTTCTGACCCATCTTATTCTCCTGCGCCTGCTTACGCTGCTGCTTCTGCTTCGACCTGACGAACGACAATCGTCAGCTGCGCAAACGGTTTAAAGATACGGCCCGAACGGCCACGGCCGCGCGGACTGAAACGCTTCATCACGATGCCCTTGCCGACATGCGCCTCGGAGACGATCAGTGCGTCAACGTCGAGGTCATGGTTGTTCTCGGCATTGGCGATCGCCGATTCCAGGCACTTCTTCACGTCGACTGCGATCCGCTTGCGCGAGAACTGCAGGTCGGCGAGCGCAGCCGAGGCCTTGCGGCCGCGGATCATCTGCGCAACCAGGTTCAGCTTCTGCGGGCTCACGCGCAACATGCGGGCGATCGCCTTGGCCTCGTTATCCGGGAGGCTCCGTTCGCGCTTTGGCTTGCTCATGACTTAGTCCTCAGCCCTTCTTGGCTTTCTTGTCGCCGGCGTGGCCATGGAAGGTACGGGTCGGCGAGAACTCGCCGAACTTGTGACCAACCATTTCCTCGTTCACAGCGACAGGTACATGCTTCTGGCCGTTGTAAACGCCGAAGGTGAGACCCACGAACTGCGGCAAGATCGTCGAGCGACGGCTCCAGATCTTGATCACATCATGACGACCAGACGAACGAGCGGCATCTGCCTTCTTGAGCAGCGAACCCTCGACGAACGGGCCTTTCCAGACTGAACGAACCATGTCCGGCGATCCTTACTTCTTCCGCTTGTGGCGGCTGATGAGAATGAACTTGTTGGTCGACTTGTTCGACCGGGTCTTCTTGCCCTTGGTCGGCTTGCCCCAGGGCGTAACCGGGTGACGACCACCCGAGGTACGACCTTCACCACCACCGTGCGGATGGTCGATCGGGTTCATGACGACGCCGCGGTTATGCGGACGCCAGCCGAGCCAGCGGGTACGACCGGCCTTGCCGATCGAGATGTTCATGTGATCCGGGTTCGACACAGCGCCGATGGTGGCGGTGCAACGACCGTGAACCAGGCGCTGTTCGCCCGAGTTCAGACGGATGATCACGTAATCATGGTCACGACCGACGAGCTGGGCATAGGTGCCGGCGGAACGAGCGATCTGGCCGCCCTTCCCGATCTTCATCTCGACGTTGTGGATGATCGTGCCGATCGGCATGTTGCCGAGCGGCATGACATTGCCCGGCTTCACGTCGACATAGCTGCCGGCGATGACGGTATCGCCAACGGCCAGACGCTGCGGCGCCAGGATATAAGCCTGCTCGCCATCGGTGTACTTGATCAGCGCGATGAACGCGGTGCGGTTCGGATCGTATTCCAGACGCTCGACCACGGCCGGAACGTCGACCTTGGAACGCTTGAAGTCGACGATACGATAGGACTTCTTGTGGCCACCGCCACGGAAGCGCACCGTGATGCGACCGGTGTTGTTACGACCGCCAGCCGAGTGCTTGCCTTCGGTCAGAGCCTTGACAGGCTTGCCCTTGTACAGCGCGGAACGATCCACCATGACCAGCTGACGCTGGCCGGGTGTCGTTGGGTTGAATGTCTTAAGTGCCATCGTTGATCGCCCTTACAGTCCGGTCGTAACGTCGATGCGGTGGCCCTCTTCGAGGGTCACGATCGCACGCTTGACGTTCGACTGTGAACCGAGGTTGCCACGGAAGATCTTCGTCTTGCCCTTGCGAACCAGCGTGTTCACGCTCTTTACCTTGACGTCGAACAGCTTTTCGACGGCTTCCTTGATCTGCGGCTTGGTGGCCTTGCCGTCGACCTTGAAAACAACCTTGTTGAATTCAGAAGCGACAGTGGCCTTTTCCGTCACCACAGGGGCGACGATCACGTCGTAATGGCGCGGGTCGATGTTCTTCATTTGAAGCGCGCCTCCAACGCATCAAGCGCCGCCTTGGTCAGAACCAGCTTCTGACGACGCAGAATGTCATAGACGTTGATGCCCTGGATCGGCAGCACGTCGATGTTCGGAATGTTACGGGCCGCCTGAGCGAAACCGACATGAACCTCGGCGCCGTCGATGATCAGCGCATTGGTCAGGCCGAGACCCGAGAAGTGACCGAGCAGAGCTTTGGTCTTGGCGGCTTCCAGGTTGGCGTTCTCGATCACGATCAAGCCGCCGTCCTTGGCCTTCGCCGACAGAGCATGCTTCAGCGCGAGCGCACGGACCTTCTTCGGCAGATCGAACGCATGGGAGCGAACGACCGGACCGAAGGCACGACCACCGCCGCGGAACTGCGGAACGCGAGCCGAACCGTGACGAGCACCGCCGGTGCCCTTCTGCTTGTACATCTTCTTGCCGGTGCGCCAGATTTCGGCGCGGCCCTTGGCCTTGTGGTTGCCCGACTGGCGCTTTGCGAGCTGCCAGTTCACGCAACGCTGGATGATGTCGGCGCGCGGGTCGAGACCGAAGATGGCATCCGACAACTCGATCGAGCCGGCGTCCTTGCCCTCAAGCGTGGTGACGTTCAGTTTCATCTCACGCTCCTTCCTGCTCGGCGGCAGGTGCTTCAACGGCCGCACCCTCTCCTGCCAGCTTGAACTTGCCGGGCTTCGGCGCGTCCTTCGGCAGAGCCTTCTTCACCGCATCGCGAACCGAAATCCAACCGCCCTTGGAGCCGGGAACGGCGCCTTCGACGAGGATCAGGCCGCGCTCGACATCAAGCTGCACGACGCGCAGGTTGAGCGTGGTGATACGATCGACACCCATGTGACCGGGCATCTTCTTGTTCTTGAAGGTCTTGCCGGGATCCTGACGACCACCGGTCGAACCGATCGAACGATGCGAAACCGACACACCGTGCGTGGCGCGAAGACCGCCGAAATTCCAGCGCTTCATACCACCGGCGAAGCCCTTACCGACCGAGGTGCCGGTGACATCGACGAACTGGCCAACCACGAAGTGGTCTGCCTGGATCTCGGCGCCGACCGGGATCAGCGCGTCTTCCGACACGCGGAATTCCGCGACCTTCCGCTTGGGTTCAACCTTGGCGACCGCGAACTGGCCGCGTTCAGCCTTTGGCAAATACACGGTCTTGCGCGAGCCCGATCCGAGCTGCAGCGCGACGTAACCGTTCTTCTCGCTGGTGAGGTGGCCAACCACCTGGCAGTTACCCAGCTTGAGCACGGTCACAGGGATATGTTCACCGGCGTCTGTGAAGACCCGGGTCATCCCGACCTTTTGTGCGATCACTCCGGAGCGCATCGGCGTGCTTCCTGTTCTTTCTGTCCGTTTGACCGGACGGGACCTAAATACTTAGAGCTTGATCTCGACGTCGACACCGGCGGCCAGGTCGAGCTTCATCAAAGCATCGACTGTCTGCGGGGTCGGATCGACGATATCGAGAAGACGCTTATGAGTGCGCATCTCGAACTGCTCGCGGCTCTTCTTGTCGACGTGCGGCGAACGGTTGACCGTGAACTTCTCGATGCGCGTCGGCAGCGGGATTGGTCCACGGACCTGTGCACCCGTGCGCTTCGCGGTGCTTACGATCTCACGGGTCGATGCATCGAGGATACGATGATCGAACGCCTTGAGACGAATGCGGATATTCTGGCCGTTCATTGCCGTGTCTTTCTTTGAAAGCGAATGGTTGTTGCGAGTAGCGAGTAGCGAGACCCGCTACTCACGACTTCCTGTTCGCGTCCTTACTCGATGATGCTCGCGACGACGCCAGCACCGACGGTGCGGCCGCCTTCACGGATGGCGAAGCGCAGCTTCTCTTCCATCGCGATCGGCACGATCAGGTGCACTTCCATGGCAATGTTGTCGCCCGGCATCACCATTTCGGTGCCTTCCGGCAGATGAACCACACCGGTTACGTCGGTGGTGCGGAAGTAGAACTGCGGACGGTAGTTGGTGAAGAACGGCGTGTGACGGCCACCCTCTTCCTTGGTCAGAATGTAGGCCTCGGCCTTGAACTTGGTGTGCGGCTTCACCGAACCCGGCTTGCACAGCACCTGGCCGCGCTCGACGTCTTCACGCTTGGTGCCGCGCAGCAGCGCGCCGATGTTGTCGCCGGCCTGGCCCTGATCGAGCAGCTTGCGGAACATTTCAACGCCGGTGCAGATCGTCTTCTGCGTGGCGCGGATGCCGACGATTTCGATTTCCTCGCCGACCTTGACGATGCCGCGCTCGACGCGGCCGGTCACGACCGTACCACGGCCCGAGATCGAGAACACGTCTTCCACCGGCATCAGGAACGGCTGATCAACCGGACGCTCCGGCTGCGGGATGTAGCTGTCGACGTTCTTCATCAGTTCGAGAATGGCGTCGTGGCCGAGCTTAACGTCCGAGTTTTCGAGAGCGGCTAGTGCCGAACCCTTGACGATCGGAATGTCGTCGCCCGGGAAGTCGTACTTCGAGAGCAGTTCGCGGACTTCCATTTCCACGAGCTCGAGCAGCTCCGGATCGTCGACCATGTCGCACTTGTTCAGGAACACGACCAGCGCCGGAACGCCGACCTGACGGGCGAGCAGGATGTGCTCGCGGGTCTGCGGCATCGGGCCGTCGGCAGCCGACACGACCAGGATCGCGCCGTCCATCTGCGCGGCACCCGTGATCATGTTCTTCACATAGTCGGCGTGGCCGGGGCAGTCGACGTGGGCATAGTGGCGGTTGGCGGTCTCGTATTCGACGTGCGCGGTCGAAATGGTGATGCCGCGGGCCTTTTCCTCAGGCGCCTTGTCGATCTGGTCGTAAGCGGTGAACGTCGCACCACCCGACTCTGCCAGCACCTTCGTGATCGCCGCTGTCAGCGACGTCTTGCCGTGGTCAACGTGACCGATCGTACCAATATTGCAGTGCGGCTTGTTACGTTCAAATTTTGCTTTGGCCATGACTCTCTCCGTTTAGTCGTCAACTGTCGCTAACGACAATCAGGCAAACTTCTTCTGGACTTCTGCCGACACATTGGCCGGCGCTTCCGCGTAGTGATCGAATGACATCGAGAACGTTGCACGACCCTGGCTCATCGAGCGCAGCGTGTTCACGTAACCGAACATGTTCATGAGCGGCACCATCGCGTTGATGACGTTGGCGTTGCCGCGCATGTCCTGACCCTGGATCTGACCGCGCCGCGAGTTCAAGTCGCCGATGACCGAACCGGTGTAGTCTTCCGGGGTCACGCATTCGACCTTCATGATCGGCTCGAGCAGAACGGACTTGCCCTTCTGCAGCGCGTCGCGAAGTGCCGCGCGCGAAGCAATTTCGAAGGCCAGTGCCGACGAGTCGACGTCGTGATAGGCGCCGTCAACCAGCTGGACATGAACGTCGACCACGGGGAAGCCCGCGACCACGCCCGAGGTCATGACGCTGTTGAGACCCTTTTCGACGCCGGGGATGTATTCCTTCGGAACCGAACCACCGACGACCTTGGATTCGAACACGAAGCCCGACCCCGGCTCGCCCGGCTCGACCACGAACTTGACGCGGGCGAACTGGCCGGTACCACCGGTCTGCTTCTTGTGGGTGTAGTCGACTTCAGCGCGCTTCGTGATCTTCTCACGGAACGCCACCTGCGGTGCGCCGATATTCGCATCGACCTTGTAGGTACGGCGCAGAATGTCGACCTTGATGTCGAGATGGAGTTCGCCCATGCCCTTCAGGATGGTCTGGCCGGACTCGTGGTCGGTCGACACGCGGAACGACGGATCTTCCGCAGCGAGCTTCGCCAGAGCAACGCCCAGCTTTTCCTGGTCGGCCTTGGACTTCGGCTCGATCGCGATTTCGATCACCGGCTCCGGGAATTCCATGCGCTCGAGAATGACCTGCTTGTCCGGATCGCAAAGCGTATCACCGGTGCGGGCTTCCTTGAGGCCAGCCAGAGCGACGATGTCGCCGGCAAAGGCTTCCTTGATGTCTTCACGGTTGTTCGCATGCATCAACAGCATGCGGCCGATACGTTCTTTCTTCTCACGGGTCGAGTTCACGACACCGGTGCCGCTCTGCAGAACACCCGAATAGATGCGGCAGAACGTGATGGTACCGACGAACGGATCGTCCATGATCTTGAATGCGAGCAGAGCCAGCGGCTCCTTGTCGTCTGCCTTGCGGAGGATCTCGTTACCGTCTTCGTCCGTGCCCTTGATGGCAGGAACGTCAACCGGCGACGGCAGATAATCGACAACCGCGTCGAGCAAAGGCTGCACGCCCTTGTTCTTGAAGGCCGAGCCGCAGAGAACCGGATAGAACGCGCCAGTCAGCACGGCCTTACGGATCAAACGCTTGAGGGTCGCCTCGTCCGGCTCGGTGCCGTCGAGGTAAGCAGCCATCGCGTCGTCGTCGAGTTCAACGGCGGCTTCGAGCAGCTTCTCGCGATATTCCTTGGCCTTCTCGAGCAGGTCAGCCGGAATGTCGACGGTTTCGTACTTCGCGCCGAGCGCTTCGTTGTTCCAGATATAGGCCTTCATGATCACAAGATCGATCATGCCCACGAAGTCGTTCTCCGCGCCGATCGGCAGCTGGATCGCAACGGGCTTCGCGCCGAGACGGTCGATGATGTCCTGAAGGCACTTGTAGAAGTCAGCGCCGGTCTTATCCATCTTGTTCGCGAAAACGATCCGCGGAACCTTGTACTTGTCGCCCTGACGCCAGACGGTTTCGGTCTGCGGCTCGACGCCCTGGTTGGAGTCGAGAACGCATACAGCGCCGTCGAGCACACGCAGCGAACGCTCGACTTCAATCGTGAAGTCGACGTGGCCGGGGGTGTCGATAATGTTCAGGCGGTGGCCGTTCCAGAATGCAGTGGTGGCAGCGGACGTGATGGTGATGCCACGCTCCTGCTCCTGCTCCATCCAATCCATCGTCGCGGCACCTTCGTGCACTTCGCCGATTTTGTGGCTCTTGCCGGTGTAATAGAGGATGCGCTCGGTCGTTGTCGTCTTACCGGCATCGATATGCGCCATGATACCGAAGTTACGGTAGTCCTCAATGGCATGTACGCGAGGCATGGGATGTTCCTTAAATTCCGGAGTTTCGCCGTTACCAGCGATAATGCGAGAATGCGCGGTTGGCTTCCGCCATCTTGTGCACGTCTTCCCGCTTCTTCACGGCGTTACCACGGTTGTTCGACGCATCGAGCAGCTCAGCCGAGAGACGCTCGGTCATGGTCTTCTCGTTGCGAGCGCGCGCAGCGGTGATCAGCCAGCGAATGCCCAGCGCCTGGCGCCGAATGCTGCGGACTTCAACCGGCACCTGATAGGTAGCGCCACCGACGCGACGCGAACGAACCTCGATCGTCGGCATCACATTTTCCAAAGCCTGCTCGAACACGCCGAGCGGACCCTGCTTGGTCTTCGCTTCGATCATTTCGAAAGCACCGTAAACGATGGTTTCGGCGGCAGACTTCTTGCCGTCATACATGATCGAATTCATGAACTTGGTGACGATGACGTTCCCGAACTTCGGATCCGGGTTAACTTCACGCTTTTCAGCTGAATGGCGACGAGACATCGATCAGACCCCGGCTTACTTCGGACGCTTCGCGCCGTACTTCGAACGACGCTGCTTACGGTTCTTGACGCCCTGGGTATCCAGCACGCCGCGGAGGATGTGGTAACGCACGCCGGGCAAATCCTTGACGCGACCGCCGCGGATCATGACCACGGAGTGCTCCTGAAGGTTATGACCTTCACCCGGAATGTAACCGATGACTTCGAAGCCATTGGTCAGACGCACCTTGGCAACCTTACGAAGCGCCGAGTTCGGCTTCTTCGGAGTCGTCGTGTAGACGCGCGTGCAAACGCCGCGCTTCTGCGGCGACTGCTGCAGCGCAGGAACCTTCTTGCGCGACTTCTGAATTGCGCGCGGAGTAGCGATCAGCTGGTTGATCGTCGGCATGTCAGCCTTCACCCTTTAGTTCGCTCGAAGCCGTAACGGCTTCCTCAAAATCACTCGGAGCAACCTGCCCCACGGTTCGCATCACGTGAAAAGCTTCACGCAAAACGAAATCACGCCAACCATTCATTGCTGAACGGAAAGCGCTTAACGCCACAGAGGACCGCGATCATGACCGCCAGACTTACGTCTTTAGGTCTGCACCGAGGTCATGCATTCGAATTTAATCTCAAGAGAGAAGTCTCTCAGGAGACAAACGTCGTTTTGGCATTGCCTTGATATAGCGACAGCGTTTGAGCTTCTTGGTCGAGGTTGGTGCCCGATTAGCTCCGAAAAGCCGATTGGGTGATCCGTTCCGACACTGGCGAAGCTCACCGCCTGTCGTTGAATGGCCGGGTTGTATCCGCAGGGGATACCCAAGTCAACAACAAAGCGCGATGAAAGAAACGCTTCTCGCACTGCATCTTCTAGCATGTGGATCATGACAGAACATACGCGATTTCGACGCCCGCCATGTCATCCACGAAAGAATCCGCGACTCGGATTCGTTGCAGTTTGATGAAAGAGAATCGCCTGGGTTGCGGATTTTTTGCGCCCTGCCCCGCCGACCCGCATCCGATGCAAACCGTATCGTGTCCCGAATCGACACACCGGGCAGCGGCCGATCAGGAGCAAATGTTACCGGAGCGTCGAGTGGAGCGGTACGCCGCCGCTCATTCGACGCCCACGGTCAGCCAATCAGGCGGATGCAGGGAGGCGTGCGATGACCTTGATCTCGAAATCGAAGCCCGCGAGCCAGTTGACCCCGACCGCGGTCCAGTTCGGGTAAGGCGGCTCGCCAATCACGGCCAATCGGACGGCATTGACCGCCGCGAACTGGGTGGCCGGGTCGGTGTGGAAGGTGGTGACGTCGACCACGTCGTCGAATGTGCAACCTGCAGCCTTCAGCACGGCCGCGAGGTTATCGAATGCCAGCTGGACCTGCTTTTCGAAGACCGGCTCCGGCGAGCCGTCTTCCCGGCTGCCGACCTGGCCCGAGACAAACAGGAGGTCGCCCGAGCGTATCGCCGCCGAATACCGGTTGATCTCGTAAAGCGCCTGCCGGCCGGCCGGGAAAATCGCGTCGCGTTTGGTCATGGTGTCAGTCCTTGTTCAGAGATTATATACGCCTCGTATGTCAGCATAATCTGACATACGCCACGTATGTCAATATACATACAGCGCGTATGTTATTTTGCGAAGATGACAGTGGTCGCGAGACGACGAGCGGAAATGGTGGAGGAAACCCGGGCCAAACTCATCCGGGCGGCCCGGACGGCTTTCGCCGCCAAAGGCTATGCGGCGGCATCGATGGACGATCTGACCGCCGAAGCCGGCCTGACGCGCGGCGCGCTCTATCACAACTTCGGCGACAAGAAGGGTTTGCTGCAGGCCGTCATCGATCAGATCGACTCGGAAATGTTGGCGCGCATGCGCGCTGCCCGCGGTCAGGCTGACACCGCATGGGACGGGTTTCTCAACGAAGGCGTCGCCTATATCGAAATGTCCCTCGAGCCGGAGATCCAGCGCATCATGCTGCTGGACGGCCCCGCCGTGCTCGGCGATCCCTCGCAATGGCCGAACCAGACGGCGTGTCTGCGCACGACAACACAGGCGATTCAACGGCTGATCGACGATGGAACGGTCAAGCCTGTCGATGCCGAAGCGGCAGCCCGTCTGATCAATGGCGCGGCGCTCAACGCCGCCCTCTGGATCGCTGCCGCCGACGATCCCCACGCGGTTCTTACGAAAGCTGTCGAGGCTTTCCGCCAGCTCGCGGCGGGCTTGCTGCGAACGGCGGGATGACCGCCTCGCGCATTGTCAGATGCGCTCACTCGTCGTCGTCATCCTCGTCATCATCATCGTCGTTGGCTGATGACCTGTGCCGCTGGTCGTCCCAGAGCTGGCGATAGGTACCGTTCAGCGCCAGCAGCTCCTTGTGCGAGCCGCGCTCGATCGCCTTGCCGCCATTGATGACGATGATTTCGTCCATATCCACCACGGCGGCCAGCCGGTGCGTCGACGAAATCAGGGTGCGGCCCTTGGCGAGTTTGAACAGCGTCTTGTTGAGCGCCGCCTCGGTTGTCTGGTCGAGGGCGGATGTCGCCTCATCCAGCAGGAGCACCGACGGATTGCGGACGACAGCCCGCGCGATCGCAATGCGCTGGCGTTGGCCGCCGGATAGCGTATCGCCGCGTTCACCGACCTGCGTATCGTATTTGTCTGGCAGGCTCATGATGTAGCGATGGATCTCGGCCTTGCGTGCCGCCTGCTCGACTTCCTCGTCGGTGGCGCCTTCCTTGCCGAGCCGGATGTTCTCGCGGATCGACATGTTGAACAGCATGTTCTCCTGGAACACCACGGCCATGTGTCCGCGCAGGGACTCGCGCGTGATCTTGCGGATATCGACGCCGTCAATGGTCACCCTGCCCTCGTCCGGCACATAGAGCCGCAGGATCAGGTTGAGCAGCGTGCTCTTGCCGGAACCTGACGGGCCGACAATGGCGACGGTCTTGCCGACATTGATCTTGAGGCTGAGATTGTCGAGCACTGGCTGCTGGCTGTTCTCATACTTGAACGAGACGCGATCGAACGTGATGTCGTTGACGATGCGCGGCAGCTCCGGTGAGCCCGGCTTGTCGGCACCGCGGGTGGGCTCGTCGAGCATCTCCTCCATGTGCCGCACGGCCGCGGCCGCCTGGATCGACACCGGGATGAAATGCATCACATGGGCGATGTTGTAGGACACCTCCCAGAACGCGCTTTCGAAGGTGACGAAGGTACCGACGGTAATCTGGCCCTTGGTGGCGAGATAGGCGCCGATCGCCAGCACCACCAAATGCAGCAACAACACCGAGACGGTGACCGAGCGCTCGACCATGGTCGACAGGAAGGTCGCCGCCGCAATCCTGTCGCGCGTTTCGTTATTGCGTAGCCGGAACCAGCCCATGGTACGCCGCTGCAGGCTGAAGGCCTTGATCACCGCCTGTGCCGCGATGTTTTCCTGCACCATACCGAGCACTGAAGCTTCGCTGAGCTTCTGGTCGTAATTGGCCTGCACGGCCTTCGGCGTCAGGATGCGCGGGCCGATCAGCGTGATCGGGAAAATCAGTAGCGCGACGGCGGCCAGCTGCCAGTTCAGATACAGCATCAGCCCGATGCCGGCGATCAGTTCGAGGAACGGCAGCAATGCGCTGTTGGCGAAACTCTTGATGGCCGTCTCGAAAGACGACAGATCGATCGAGAAGCGGGACAGGATCTCGCCGCGCTTGGTGCGGGCGAAATAGGCCGACGGCAGATCCTGCACGTGATCGAACAGGCGTGAGCGGACGTCCGTGATGATTGAGGCTGCCAGTTTGGCGTCCCAGCGCTCGTACCAGATCGCAACGATCGACGTGACAATGCCGGCGACCGCCAGCACCGACAGGATCTTGAACAGCGCGTCGAAGTCTTCCTCGCCGAGCGCGTCGTCGATCAGATATTTGAGGCTGAGCGGCATGATGACGTTGAACAGCGTCTCGACCAGAACGCCGAAGCCAACGAAGCCAAGCAGCTTGCGGTACTTGCCGAGCAACGGCCGCGTGAAACGATAGACCGTTCCGAATGCGCCGGCCGCCTCGCGCGCGGTGAAGACGACGAGTTCCTCGTCATCATCGTCATCGAGCTCGTCGTCTTCATCCTCGTCGTCATCATCGACGGCGGGCTTGGCTTTTGCCGTCTTCTCGACAGCCGGCGGTTTCGTGCTGGGAACCGCAGCGGCGGCAGCGCCAACTGGGAGCGCAAACTTGTCATCGAGCGGCGTGGCCGGCTCGGCCGCGTTCTTGTCGTCAGATGGAGGCTTTGGAGGTGGCTTCGACGCCATGGAACGAACCGTTGCTGCACGGTCTTCGACCGCAAGAATCAATGAAGCGGCCCGGACAGCCACGGCAATGATCCTATGCGATCAGAATGTCCTCGGCAAAGCAACCAAGGGCGGATGCCAAAGATCAATCCTCGGCATCGACCTTGTCGAAGAACGAGTAACGCAGGCTGTCCGCGTCGGCATACCAATGGCCCGGCCCCTTGCCGGCGGCCAGTGTCGCTTCCCACACCGCCTCGGTGCAGTCGCGGCGATGCATCGACAGGTCGAAGCCGTTGCCGAAGAACAGTTCCGACCACTCCCACCAGGTGCCGAGCTTCTTGACGCCGCGCAGCAGGTCGTAGCGATCGATCACCGCCGGCGCCATGTCGGACGTGACCGAACCGAACACGAGGCCGGTCTTCACCACGCGGTTGAGCTCCTGCACCGCCGTCACCACCTGCTTGTCGCTCACGTGACACAGGCTGGTCTCGAACACGAAATCGAACTGCCCGGCCTTGAAGGGCAGATCGGTGATCGAGCCGAGCTTGTTGAACTTCTGCAGCGCCTTTGGCGTCCTGGCGTGGATCGCCTTGTTATTCTCGACACCCCAGGCGTCGATCCCCCTGGCACGCAGCGCGCCGACCAGTTCGCCTGATGCCGAGCCGGCAACCAGCAGCTTGTAGCCCTTGGCGCGGCCCCAGACGATCTTGATGAGATTTGTCAGATACGCCGGATCGGTGAACTGGCTCCAGACTTCGCTATAAGGGCCGACACCGCGATAGTTCTGGAAATAGTCGCGATCGATCTTGTCGGAGATCGTCGTGCCATTCTGACCCTGCGCACGGCGCAGGCGCATCATCTCGGTGAGGATAATGTCGGTGGCGGCATCGGAGGAGTCGAGCAGACCATTGAGCGTGGAGTCGAACAGATAGTCGCCGACCACGACGAGACCCGGGTGCTCCTTCGGCTCCGGCCGGTGATTGGTCATGACATCGCGCACCGGCATGCCGCCAGGGATCGCATTGACGGACGACAGCCAGCGATGGATCTTGCCTTCCAGCAGATGCGCACGCGCATCGCCAAACGAGGCTGGCAACGACTTCAGCGCGGCATCAATCAACTCATCGTCTGTGAGGTTGGCAAAGGCCAGCGCGTCGGAGCCTGGCACCAGCCAGTTCAGCACGCCGTGCTTGCCGACATCGTGGCGCGCGCCCTCGTTATAGACACAGCAGCCGCCGAAGGCTTCGGACATGAACCAGGCACCGGGAATCTGCTCGCCCCAGAACGGCGTATCGAACAGCAGCGAGATCCGCAGATAATGCGCCGGGCGGTCGAAGTAAGAGACATGCTTGACCATCGACTTGCGCAGCTGCTCGCCGTCCCAGCGCATGGTCGCCAGCCATGAATGCGGCAGGCACATCACCACGAGATCGAAATCGCGGGTGTCCGGCCCCTTGCCGTTCATCATGTCGAGCTGATAGCGGCCCTGCTCGGTCTTGCCGACCTTGAGCACACGGTGATTGAGCCGGATGTCGGCATCGACTTCCGACTGCAGGCAGGAGATCAGCTGCTCGTTGCCGTTCTGGATCGAATAGAGGCCGATATAGCCATCGACATCCATCACGAAGTTCTTCAGCGCATTGAGGCCGTTGGTGTTGTGTGTCTCGGTCGCGATGTCGGAGCGCGCCATCACCTTCAGGAAGCGCTTGGCAATGGGATCGCTAACTTCCTTATCAAGCAGCTCCTCGGCATTAATCCATGCCCAGGGGTGTTCGTTGTCGTGCGAACCGACGCCTTCGTAATATTCGATCGGCGACACCATGCTCGCGCACTTCTTGCGAAACGCCTCGATCGCCGCTGCAGTCTTCGGGCCGTACTTCTTGCGCATGCCTGGCACGTCGTTGAGCAGCTCGCCGTCGAGCTGCACCTGCTCGGCATCCATCGGAATGGTCTGCAGGCCGAAATGCTGGATCAGCTCACGCAGCGGATCCGGCCCTGTCATCGAGTAATCGTAGATTTCCGCAACGCCAGCTTCGTACATGGCTGGCGCTGTATCGAACTTGCGTGTGAGAATCTTGCCACCGACGCGGTCGGACGCTTCGTAGATGGTGACACGACAGAGATCGCCGAGCTTCTTCTTGAGATACCAGGCGCTCATCAGGCCGCCTGGACCACCACCAACAATTGCAAGATCAAGCATAGGTTTCTTTCACGCGTCGTGTTTGCCGGCGGCAATATCCGGCAATGGTCGATGTAACGTATTCCCAGCCAAAGCGGAATCCGCTGACGCTGCAAGGCTGGCCCGTCGACCCCGTCGACTCGCGCTAACCCCCTCCAAGTGAAAACATTTTTCAGCTGAAGGAAAGATGAACAAAAGCATGTAGTGCGCCGCAACACACGTCAGACGCGAAAAAGGCCGGCTTTCGCCGGCCTTTTCCATGGCATTGATGTGATCTGCAGTGACCGATTACTCGGCCGACGGCAGCATCAGCGGTTCTTCTGCCGGAGCCGACGGCACGATAGCCGCCTGCTTCTCGCGCTCGTCGAGGATCATCTTGTCGCGCTTCATTGCGACTTCGCGGATCTTCGCCATCGAGGCGCCGGTACCGGCCGGGATCAGGCGGCCGACAATGACGTTTTCCTTGAGGCCTTCGAGCGGGTCCACCTTGCCGTTGACGGCAGCTTCGGTGAGCACGCGCGTGGTCTCCTGGAACGACGCTGCCGAGAAGAACGAACGGGTCTGCAAGCTGGCCTTGGTGATGCCCAGCAGCACAGGGTTTCCGGTCGCGATCTTCTTGCCTTCTTCCTTCGCCTTCAGGTTCAGCGCGTCGAACTCGATCTTGTCGATCTGCTCGCCCGAGATCATGTCGGTCTCGCCCTGATCGGTGATCTCGACCTTCTGCAGCATCTGACGGACAATCACTTCGATGTGCTTGTCGTTGATGAGCACGCCCTGCAACCGGTAAACTTCCTGGATTTCGTTGACCAGATAGGCAGCGAGTTCCTCGATGCCCTTGATCGCCAGAATGTCGTGCGGCGCCGGATTGCCTTCGACGATGTAATCGCCCTTTTCGACGATGTCGCCGTCCTGCAGATGGATCTGCTTGCCCTTCGGAATGAGGTACTCGCGGGTCTCCTCGTTCTTGTCGAGCGGCTCGATCGAGATGCGACGCTTGTTCTTGTAGTCGCGTCCAAAGCGGATGGTGCCGCCAATTTCCGCGATGATCGCCGCGTCCTTCGGCTTGCGCGCCTCGAACAGTTCGGCCACCCGCGGCAGACCGCCGGTGATGTCACGCGTCTTCGCGCTTTCCATCGAGACACGGGCAAGAATGTCACCCGAGGTCACCTTGGCATCGACGTCGACCGACAGAATGGCGTCGGGCGACAGCATGTAACGGGCATCGCCGCCACGTGCGAGCTTGAGGACCTTGCCGTCCTTGCCCTTGATGACGATGGCCGGACGCAGATCCGCACCGCCACGCGACGAACGCCAATCGGTAACGACGCGCTTGGCGATACCGGTCGACTCGTCGAGCGTTTCCGCAATCGACTGGCCGTCGACCAGGTCCTCGAACCCGATCGTGCCGTCGACTTCGGTCAGCAGCGGACGGGAATACGGATCCCATTCCGCGATGCGCTGGCCACGCTTGATCATGTCGCCGTTGGCCACGTGAACGCGAGCGCCGTACTGGATACGGTACGTCGCACGCTCGGTGCCATCGGCGTCAGAGATGGCGATGACCATGTTGCGCACCATTGCAACCATGTGGCCTTCGCCGTTCTTGGCGATGTTCTCGTTCTTGATCGTGATCTTGCCGTCGAAGTTCGACTCGATCACCGACTGCTCGTTGAGCTGCGCCGCACCGCCGATGTGGAAGGTACGCATCGTCAGCTGCGTACCGGGCTCGCCGATCGACTGCGCCGCGATGACGCCGACGGCCTCACCGTGGTTGACGGGCGTGCCGCGGGCCAGATCGCGGCCGTAGCAGGTGCCGCAGATGCCGTTGACCAGTTCGCAAGTCAGAGCCGAACGGATCTTCACTTCCTGGATGCCGGCCTGCTGGAGCAGATCGACGTCCTTCTCTTCCATCAGCGTGTTGCGCTTGATCAGCACCTTGTTGGTCGCGGGATCGCGAATGTCTTCGCAGGCCGAACGACCCAGGATACGCGACGCCAGCGATGCGACCACCGAACCGGAGTCGATGATGGCGCGCATCTTGATGCCGAGATTGGTGCCGCAATCGGTCTGCGTGATGATGCAGTCCTGCGCCACGTCGACGAGACGGCGGGTCAGATAGCCCGAGTTCGCGGTCTTCAACGCGGTGTCCGCGAGGCCCTTACGAGCGCCGTGGGTCGAGTTGAAGTATTCGAGAACCGACAGACCTTCCTTGAAGTTCGAGATGATCGGCGTTTCGATGATCTCGCCCGACGGCTTGGCCATCAGGCCGCGCATACCACCGAGCTGACGCATCTGGGCCGGCGAACCACGGGCACCGGAATGCGCCATCATGTAGATCGAGTTGATCTGGGCTTCTTCACCCGCCGCATTCCTCTTCACCGAGGAGATTTCTTTCATCATCTCCTTGGCGACTTCTTCACCCGCCTTCGACCAGGCGTCGACGACCTTGTTGTACTTCTCACCGTGGGTGATCAGGCCGTCATTGTACTGCTGTTCGAAGTCCTTCGCGAACGCACGGGTGGCGTCGACGATCTTCCACTTCGAACCCGGCACGACCATGTCGTCCTTGCCGAACGAGATGCCGGCCTTGAACGCGTTGTAGAAGCCGAGCGCCATGATGCGATCGCAGAAGATCACGGTCTCTTTCTGACCGCAGTGACGGTAGACCTGATCGATGACGCCCGAGATTTCTTTCTTGGTCATCAGCTTGTTGATGACGTCGAAAGGCATCTTCGGCGACTTCGGCAGAACCTGACCGAGCATCGCACGACCGGCAGTGGTTTCCACCATGCGCGTGACCGGCTTGCCGTCCGCGTCGAGACCGGACCAGCTGTATTTGATCTTGGTGTGGAGGTGGATGACCTTCGCATGCAGCGCATGCTCGATCTCCGCCATCTCACGATACAGCTTGTTTTCGCCCGGGAGACCCGCACGCATGGTCGACAGGTAGTACAGACCCAGCACGATGTCCTGCGACGGCACGATGATCGGCTGACCGTTCGCGGGATGCAGGATGTTGTTGGTCGACATCATCAGGACGCGCGCTTCCAGCTGCGCTTCAAGCGACAGCGGAACGTGCACGGCCATCTGGTCGCCGTCGAAGTCGGCGTTGAAGGCCGAGCAGACCAGCGGATGCAGCTGGATCGCCTTGCCTTCGATCAGCACCGGCTCGAACGCCTGGATGCCCAGACGATGCAGCGTCGGCGCGCGGTTCAGCAGCACGGGATGCTCGCGAATGACCTCGTCGAGAATATCCCAGACCTCGGGACGTTCTTTTTCAACGAGCTTCTTCGCCTGCTTCACCGTGGTGGACAGACCCTTGGCGTCGAGACGCGAATAGATGAACGGCTTGAACAGTTCGAGCGCCATCTTCTTCGGCAGGCCGCACTGATGCAAACGCAGTTCCGGACCGACGACGATGACCGAACGGCCCGAATAGTCGACGCGCTTGCCGAGCAGGTTCTGACGGAAACGACCCTGCTTGCCCTTCAACATGTCGGCCAGCGACTTCAGCGGACGCTTGTTGGCGCCGGTGATGACACGGCCACGGCGGCCGTTGTCGAACAGTGCGTCGACGGCCTCCTGCAGCATGCGCTTTTCGTTGCGGATGATGATGTCCGGCGCGCGGAGCTCCATCAGACGCTTCAAGCGGTTGTTACGGTTGATGACGCGGCGATACAGATCGTTCAGATCCGACGTCGCGAAGCGGCCGCCATCCAGCGGCACCAGCGGACGCAGATCCGGCGGGATCACCGGCACCACCGTGAGGATCATCCATTCCGGCTTGTTGCCGGAATAGCGGAAGGCCTCGACGATCTTCAGGCGCTTGGCGAGCTTCTTGTGCTTGATGTCGGATTCGGTCTCCTTCATCTCGACGCGCAGCTGCTCGTCGAGCTTCTCAAGCTCCAGACCCTTCAACAGTTCACGGATCGCCTCGGCACCGATCATCGCGGTGAACGAGTCCTGGCCGTATTCGTCCTGCGCCTTCAGATACTCTTCTTCAGACAGCAGCTGACGGTCCTTAAGCGCGGTGAGACCCGGCTCGAGAACGACGTAGTATTCAAAGTACAGGATGCGCTCGAGATCCTTGAGCGTCATGTCCAGCAACTGGCCGATGCGCGACGGCAGCGACTTCAGGAACCAGATATGCGCAACCGGAGCGGCCAGTTCGATATGACCCATGCGCTCGCGTCTGACGCGCGACAAGGTCACTTCGACCGAGCACTTCTCGCAGATGATGCCCTTGTACTTCATGCGCTTGTACTTGCCGCACAAGCACTCGTAATCCTTGATGGGCCCGAAGATGCGGGCGCAGAACAGGCCGTCGCGCTCGGGCTTGAAGGTACGGTAATTGATGGTTTCCGGCTTCTTGATCTCGCCGTAGGACCACGACAGAATCTTCTCCGGGGACGCAATCGAGATCCGGATCTGGTCGAAGACCTGAGCCGGAGTCGTCGGATTGAAGAGATTCATAATTTCTTGGTTCATCGTCTTCTCCTCGCGTGCCGATCGCCATCAGCAGCAAATTCGAAATTCTTTAGAGCCACACACCCTGCCTCACGTCCCGGCTGGGTGCGGACGCCCGGCCATCAGGCCGGGCGTAACGCTTGTTCTTACTCGGCAGCTTCGGAGGTCGGCCCCGGCAGCTTGGAATTGTGCAGGTCGACGTTGAGGCCGAGCGAGCGCATTTCCTTGACCAGCACGTTGAACGATTCCGGGATACCGGCCTCGAACGTGTCGTCGCCGCGCACGATCGCCTCGTAGACCTTGGTACGGCCTGCGACGTCGTCCGACTTCACCGTCAGCATTTCCTGGAGCGTGTACGCCGCGCCGTAAGCCTCGAGCGCCCACACTTCCATTTCACCGAAGCGCTGACCGCCGAACTGCGCCTTACCACCCAGCGGCTGCTGCGTGACGAGCGAGTACGGACCGATCGAACGCGCGTGGATCTTGTCGTCCACGAGATGGTGAAGCTTGAGCATGTAGATGTAGCCCACGGTCACCTTGCGATCGAACTGGTCGCCGGTCCGGCCGTCATAGACGGTGGACTGACCGGATGCGTCGAAGCCAGCCATCTTCAACATCTCTTCGATGTCGGCTTCCTTCGCACCGTCGAACACCGGCGTCGCAATCGGCACGCCGGGCTTCAGGTTACGCGCCAGTTCAAGCAGCTCGGTGTCGTTCAGCGACTTGATGACTTCGTCTTCGCCGTAAACCTTCTTCAGGGTGTCGCGCAGCGGCTTCAGATCCTGCTTCTGGTAGTAGGCGTCGATGGTCTGACCGATCTTCTTGCCCATGCCTGCGCAGGCCCAGCCAAGATGCGTCTCCAAGATCTGACCGACGTTCATGCGCGATGGCACGCCGAGCGGGTTCAGCACGATGTCCGCATGCGTACCGTCTTCAAGGAACGGCATGTCTTCGATCGGAACGATCTTCGACACCACGCCCTTGTTGCCGTGACGTCCGGCCATCTTGTCGCCGGGCTGAATCTTGCGCTTCACCGCGACGAAGACCTTGACCATCTTCATCACGCCTGGCGGCAGTTCGTCGCCACGCTGCAACTTCTCGACCTTGTCGAGGAAGCGCTGTTCAAGGCCCTTCTTCGACTCGTCGTACTGCTTCCGCATCGCTTCGATTTCGGTCATCAGCTTGTCGTTTGCGGTGGCGAACATCCACCACTGCGACCGCGGATTCTCGTCGAGCACGGCGCGCGTGATCTTGCCGTCCTTCTTGAAGCCCTTCGGACCGGCGATGCCGACCTTGTTCTCCAGAAGATCAGCCAGACGGCCGTAGACGTTACGATCCAGGATGGCCTGTTCGTCGTCACGGTCCTTGGCGAGACGTTCGATTTCTTCCCGCTCGATCGCCAGAGCACGTTCGTCCTTGTCGACGCCGTGCCGGTTGAACACGCGGACTTCGACGATCGTGCCCTGCACGCCCGGAGGCACGCGGAGCGAGGTATCGCGAACGTCCGACGCCTTTTCACCGAAGATGGCGCGCAGAAGCTTTTCTTCCGGCGTCATCGGGCTTTCGCCCTTCGGCGTGATCTTGCCGACCAGGATGTCACCGGCGCGTACTTCGGCGCCGATATAGACGATGCCGGCTTCGTCGAGGTTCTTCAGCGCTTCTTCCGACACGTTCGGAATGTCGCGAGTGATTTCCTCAGGGCCGAGCTTGGTGTCGCGGGCCATGACTTCGAATTCCTCGATGTGGATCGAGGTGAAGACGTCTTCCTTCACGATCCGCTCCGAGAGGAGGATCGAGTCTTCGAAGTTGTAGCCATTCCACGGCATGAACGCGACGAGCACGTTACGGCCGAGTGCGAGTTCACCGAGATCGGTCGACGGACCGTCGGCAATGATGTCGCCCTTGCGAATGACGTCGCCAACCTTCACCAGCGGACGCTGGTTGATACAGGTCGACTGGTTCGAACGCTGGTACTTCATCAGGCGATAGATATCGACGCCCGACTTGGTCGGATCGAGATCTTCGGTCGCACGGATAACCACGCGAGTTGCGTCGATCTGGTCGATGACACCCGAACGGCGGGCAGCGATCGCAGCACCGGAGTCGCGGGCCACGACGGCTTCCATGCCGGTACCGACGAACGGCGCTTCAGCGCGCACCAGAGGCACAGCCTGACGCTGCATGTTCGAGCCCATCAGCGCGCGGTTGGCGTCGTCGTTCTCGAGGAACGGGATCAGCGCCGCAGCGACCGAAACGAGCTGCTTCGGCGACACGTCCATGTAGTCGACCTTGTCGGCCGGCAGCGGCAACACGTCACCGGCGTGACGGCAGATCACCATGTCTTCGGTGAACTTGCCCTTGGCGTCGAGCGACACGTTCGCCTGCGCGACCGAATAGCGGCCCTCTTCCATCGCGCTGAGGTACACGACCTCATCGGTGACGCGACCGTCCTTGACCTTGCGGTAAGGGGTCTCGACGAAGCCGTACTTGTTGACGCGCGCGAAGGTGGCGAGCGAGTTGATCAGACCGATGTTCGGGCCTTCCGGCGTCTCGATCGGGCAGATACGGCCGTAATGGGTCGGATGGACGTCGCGGACTTCGAAGCCGGCGCGCTCGCGGGTCAGACCGCCCGGTCCAAGCGCCGAGAGACGACGCTTGTGGGTGATTTCCGAGAGCGGGTTGGTCTGGTCCATGAACTGCGACAGCTGCGACGAACCGAAGAACTCGCGCACCGCGGCAGCCGCGGGCTTCGCGTTGATCAGGTCCTGCGGCATCACGGTGTCGATGTCGACGGACGACATACGTTCCTTGATGGCGCGTTCCATGCGCAGCAGGCCGACGCGATACTGATTTTCCATCAGCTCGCCCACCGAACGCACACGGCGGTTGCCGAGATGGTCGATGTCGTCGATTTCGCCCTTGCCGTCGCGCAGATCCACCAGCGTCTTGATGACGGCCAGGATGTCTTCCTTGCGCAGCGTGCGATGAGTGTCCGGCGCGTCGAGTTCGAGGCGCATGTTCATCTTCACGCGGCCCACGGCCGAGAGGTCGTAGCGCTCACTGTCGAAGAACAGCGACTGGAACATGTTCTGCGCGGATTCGAGCGTCGGCGGCTCGCCCGGACGCATCACGCGATAGATGTCGAACAGCGCGTCTTCACGCGTCAAGTTCTTGTCTGCCGAGAGCGTGTTGCGGATATAGGCACCGATGTTGACGTGGTCGATGTCGAGCAGCGGGAGTTCCTTGTAGCCCTCCTCGTTCAGCGCCTTCAGCGACTTCTCGGTGATCTCCTCGCCGGCTTCGGCGTAGATTTCACCGGTCTTCACGTTGACGAGGTCCTCGGCGAGATAGTTGCCGACCAACTCTTCATCGGTCAGACGCAGCGCCTTGAGGCCCTTCTCGGCGAGCTGACGGGCAGCGCGCACGGTGAGCTTCTTGCCGGCTTCGAGCACGACCTTGCCGGTGTCGGCATCGATCAGGTCGTTGACGGTGGAGTAGCCACGGAAACGGGTGGCATCGAACGGAACGCGCCAGCCTTCCTTGATCTTCTTGAACTGGATCTTCTTGTAGAACGTCGAGAGGATTTCCTCGCCGTCCAGACCCAGCGCAAACATCAGCGACGTCACCGGAATCTTGCGGCGACGGTCGATACGCGCGAACACGATGTCCTTGGCGTCGAATTCGATGTCGAGCCAGGAGCCGCGATACGGGATCACGCGGGCGGCGAACAGCAGCTTGCCCGACGAATGGGTCTTGCCCTTGTCGTGGTCGAAGAACACGCCCGGCGAACGATGCATCTGCGAAACGATGACGCGCTCGGTGCCGTTGACGACGAAGGTGCCGTTCATGGTCATGAGCGGGATATCGCCCATGTAGACGTCCTGCTCCTTGATGTCCTTGACGGACTTGGCGCCGGTTTCTTCGTCGATATCGAACACGATCAGGCGCAGCGTCACCTTCAGCGGCGCAGCATAGGTCATGCCGCGCTGACGGCACTCATCAACGTCATATTTCGGCGGCTCGAATTCGTAGCGCACGAATTCCAGCATCGAGGTGCCCGAGAAATCCGAGATCGGAAACACCGAACGGAAAACAGCCTGCAGACCTTCGTCGAGGCGACCGCCGGTCGGCTCATCGACCATCAGGAACTGGTCGTAGGACGCCTTCTGAACCTCGATGAGGTTCGGCATCTCTGCGACTTCTTTAATATGACCGAAGAACTTGCGAACGCGCTTGCGACCTGTGAACGTCTGCTGACCCATCGTGGCCTCTCATTGCGTCGCCCGAAAGGGGCGAACCTTCCAGAGCGCGACTGCCATCGCCTCCGGGTTGAATTTCCAAGAACGCCCCGAATTCGGCGCTCAACATGAGGAACAAAATCCCCCTCCTGAGCATTTGAATCGCAGAACGCAAAACGACGTGCGCGATGCCCGACTGCATCTCGCCCGTCCAAACCGTCTAGCTACGGACCGAAAAGCCCGAAATTGCCTGTCTCCCAACGGCTTAACCAGAGGCGTCGCCGCTCCTGCTGTCAGACCGCGTTTTCGTGCTGCCGTCCCGATATGGGATGGCAATCATGGAGATTCGAGGGTGGTTCCCAGCGCATCCCCACACATTCCTGTGTAGTACATCGGGTTCCCGTTCGAAGAGCGGCCAAGAAAGCCGCTCCTCGAGGGAACCCAAAGGGTCTTACTTGAGCTCGACCTTGGCGCCAGCCTTCTCGAGCTGAGCCTTGATCTTTTCGGCTTCGTCCTTGGCAACGCCTTCCTTGAGGGGCTTCGGCGCACCTTCGACCAGGTCCTTGGCTTCCTTGAGGCCAAGACCCGTGATCGCACGGACTTCCTTGATGACTTCGATCTTCTTGTCGCCTGCGGCGGCGAGAACGACAGTGAAGTCGGTCTTTTCTTCAACTGCGGCGGCACCGGCACCAGCAGCCGGACCAGCAACTGCAACAGCAGCAGCAGCCGAAACGCCCCACTTTTCTTCGAGCATCTTGGCGAGGTCGGCAGCTTCGAGCACGGTCAGGCTCGAGAGATCGTCAACGATTTTCTGTAGGTCAGCCATTGTCTATTTCCTTAAGCGTATTTGGTTCGAACCAGGGTTTGAATGCGAAGGGCGTCAGGCCGCTTCGCTCTTTGAGGCATAAGCCTGAACAACACGCGCGAGCTTCGCCGCGGGAGCTGTCGAGAGCTGAGCGATCTTGGTCGCCGGCGCCACAAGGAGGCCGAGGATCTTCGCGCGCAGTTCGTCGAGCGAGGGCAGCGCGGCCAGAGCCTTGACGCTGTCGACGTTCAGGACGGTTTTACCCATCGAGCCGCCAAGGATGATGAACTTCTCGTTCGCCTTGGCAAATTCGACGGCAACCTTCGGTGCCGCTACCGGATCGTCCGAGGTGGCGATCACAGTCGGGCCCTTCAACAGGGAACCGATGGCAGCAACATCCGTGCCTTCAAGAGCAATTTTGGCGAGACGGTTCTTCGAGACCTTCACCGAGGCGCCGGCCAGCTTCATCTGCGAACGCAGATTCTGCATCTGGGCAACGGTGAGGCCGGAATAATGGGCGACGACCGCAACGCTGGTGGTCTTGAAGACCCCGTTCAGCGCGTCGACCGCGTCCTTTTTAGCCGCTCTTTCCACAGCAAGCTCTCTCCGGTTGGCGGCCTCTATCGAGATAGGACCGCCGGGTTACACCCACCGCCCCACCTGAACCTGACCTCAAGACACGTGCTCATTAAAACACGCAGTCCAAAGACACGTCGGGCGAGACGATATGATAGCCTGCCCTCCCGAACCTTCCTGGCGAACCAGCACTGGCGCGGGGTGTCGAGGTTCGAACCAAATACGCGTCATGTCGCACAAAACGACATTGGCGAAATCCAGTCTTCACCCGTCTATGCTGGCTGCATCAAGTTTTACGATTAAGCCGTTGATGAAACTTGCGTTTATCTAAGGCGCCAGCAGTCTCGGACAGGATTCAAGATCATCGATAAGCCATCATCTGACTTATTGGTGACCCCTGCCCGCCTTCCTCAAATCCGCGTCGCGCGTCCCATCCCCTTCGAGCGATCCGTATGGATAGCCTGAAAGGAAAAGTCTCCTGCGATGTGGGTTGTCGGAGTGCGAACACAGACGCGCCAGCTACCAGCCAGCCCGCCCGGAAACGGTTGTTTAACGAGTCTTTTTCGTGTTGCCAAGCGCGAAATGCCGATGTGGCATCTTTTCTGCAGGGGAACCTTTTAGGCGCCCGGAGCGCAAAAGCGGAACCGGCCGAGCCGGCTCCACTTCCCGTCTATATCACCCCTTCGGGCAGGCCGCTCCGGCATCGGCCCAGGCCTTGATCAGCTCACCGAACTGCTTCTGGGTACCCGGCGCCGGGGTCCGGTTGCCACCGGGATGCCAGCCCCAGCCGACCAGTTCGTCTTCGGCCATGTGCTTCACAAGCGCGGCCATGTCCTTGCCGCCATTGCGCTCCTTGTCCTTGATCTGGGTGCAGATCTGGCCAAGCGTCTTGCCCTGCCAGGCCATCTCCGCCGGAGCGAGCGCCCACTTCGGATTGCCGGGGACGTTGGCGGCATCGAAGTTGTTTTCGTGGTGACAGGTGGCGCAAGCGAGACCACCGGCCGCGCCGACACCGCCCTCGCCGCGCACGACCAGCGGGATATGCGGCCGCATGCGGTCGGTCTGGGTCGGACGCTCGGTGGCCGGATGGCAGTTCATGCAGCGCGGCGACTGGATGACCTTGCCGGCTTCCGTAAACAGCGCCACGGCTCGCTCGTTCTTGTTCTTGATCTTGGCGAAGGCCGAGACCGACTGCAGCTTGGTCGGATTGCTGACCGCCGCATCGGCCTCCTGAAAGCCCGGTTCCGCGAATGCGAGGAGACCCGCCGCGAGGCCGCCGGCAACCAGCGCCAGCATCGAATGTTTGAACAAGCTCATGCTGAGGCTCCAGGTACGATCGGCAACTGCCGCGGTCTTCCCACTCCGAGTTTCGCCAGCGCGTTGGCAACGGCAGGCCCGAGCGGAGGCACGCCGGGTTCGCCGACGCCTGATGGCTTCTCGGTCGATTTCACGATGACCACTTCGATCTCCGGCATCTCATTGATGCGCAGCGACCGATAGGTGTCGAAATTGCCGGACACCGGCGCGCCGGCATCCAGCGTCTGTTCCGCATAGAGGATGTGACCGAGGCCGAAGCCGATGCCACCCTCCATCTGCGCGCGGATAATGTCGGGGTTCACGGCGACGCCGCAATCCACCGCGCACCACACCTTGTGCACCTTCGGACCGTCGTCGGTCATGGACAGTTCGACGACCTGCGCGACGAAGGTATTGAAGCTTTCGACCACCGCAACGCCGCGCGCACGGCCTGCCGGCACCTTGTAGTTCTTCCAGTCGGCGAGTTCGGCGACAGCCTTCAGCGCACCGGCATGGCGCGGTTTCTTGCTCAGCAGCTCGAGGCGACCTTCGATCGGATCCTTGCCGGCGGCTTCCAGCAGTTCATCGACAAAGGCTTCGACGACATAACCGGTGTGGGTGTGGCCCACCGAGCGCCACCACAACACGGGCACGCCGACATCGACCTGATGCATGTCGCAGCGGAAGTTCTCGACGTCATACGGGATTTCGTTCGAGCCTTCATAGGACGTTGGGTCGAGGCCGTCCTTGAACATCATGGACTCGAAGAAGGAGCCCTTCATGATCGACTGCGAGACAATGGTGTCGCTCCAGGCTTCGATCTTGCCGTCGCGCACGGCACCGCGCATGCGGTGGATGCAATACGGCCGATAGTAGCCACCGCGCATGTCGTCTTCGCGCGTCCACACCAGCTTGACCGGCTTGCCCGGTCCGATCGCTTTCGCGACTTCGGCGAGCTCGATGGCCTGATGCGTGCTCTGCTGGGCGCGGCGGCCGAAGCTGCCGCCGGCAAGAAGAACGTCGATCTTCACCTTCTCGATCGGCAGCCCGAGCACCTTGGAGATCGCCATATGGTCAGGCGTCGGAAACTGGCAGCCGTAGCGCGCATAGGCGGTGTCGCCGTCCCATTTCAGATAGGCGTTGAGCGGCTCCATCGCGGCATGGGCCAGATACGGGAAGACATATTCAACCTCGATGACGCGGCCACCTTTGGCCATCGACTCTTCGAACTTGCCCTCGGCCTTTACGAGTTTGCCGGCCGTCTTCGACAGTCCGCGGAATTGCTGCAGCAGTTCGGCGCTGCCACGCTTCTCCGCCTTGCTGTCATCCCAGGTGATCTTCAGCGCATCGCGGCCCATCTTCGCGGGCCAGAAGCCCTTGGCGTAGACAGCGACACCGTTCGACACCTGCTTGACGTCGACGACACCCGCCACGGCCTTCGCAGCCGTCGCATCGAAGGACGCGACCTTGCCGCCGAATTTCGGCGAGCGCGCCACGACCACCGTGAGCATGTCCGGCTCGTTGATATCGAGCGTGTAGAATGCCTTGCCATTGGTCTTGTCGGCGCTGTCGAGGCGCTTCACGACGCCTTCCTTGCCGATCAACCTGAACTGCGACGGATCCTTCAGTTTCGGATCAGCCGGCACCGGCATGGCCATCGCCTTGTCGGCGAATTCACCGAAGCGACCTTCATGGCCAGACGCATGTTTCATCACACCGTTATCGACAGTGATCTCGCCCGCCGGCACCTGCCACGCATCGGCAGCAGCCGCGACCAGCATCTGGCGCGCCGCGGCGCCGACCTGTCGCATCTGGATGTAGGAATTGGCGATGGCCGTCGAGCCACCGGTGCCCTGCATGCCGAACGCCAGATTCTTGTAGAGCTGCGGATTCGACGGCGCGTGATCGGCGCGCATCTGCGCCCAGTCTGCGTCGAGTTCTTCGGCGACCAAAGTCGCCATGCCGGTGAACGGCCCCTGCCCGAATTCGATGCCCTTGCACAGCACTGTGACGGTGTTGTCGGGCTTGATGATCAGGAACGTGTTCGGCGCGATATTGATCGACGGCTTTGCCGCCGCCTGCGCGAACAGTTTGTCGGCGCGCGCAACATAAGCGCCGAGCACGAGGCCAGCGCTGCCCTTGAGCAGCGTGCGACGGGAGAGTTTGGTGTCATGAACGGTCATGGCTCAACCCTCCAGAGATTTGGCGGCGCCATGAATGGCGGCGCGGATGCGGACATAGGTGGCGCAGCGGCAGATGTTGCCGTTCATCGCCAGGTCGATATCGTTGTCGGTGGGGGCCGGATTGACGCTGAGCAGCGCCGTGGCGCTCATCACCTGCCCGGATTGACAGTAGCCACATTGCGGCACGTCAAGCGCGACCCAGGCGGCTTGCACTGCTTTGGCTTCCTTGGAGTCGAGACCTTCGATGGTGGTGATTTCGCTGGTGCCGATGGCCGAGACGGGCATCGAACAGGAGCGGACGGTCTGACCGTCCACATAGACCGTGCAGGCGCCGCATTGCGCGACCCCGCAGCCATATTTGGTGCCGGTGAGACCGGCCCCATCTCGAATTGCCCAGAGCAGAGGTGTGTTGGGATCGACGTCGACCTGACGGGCCTGACCGTTGATCTTGAGAGTGAACGCAGCCATCGCTGATGTCCTATGTCGTCGAATGTACGCCTACATTCGAGTTGTTCTAAACAGCCGACATCTACATCCGCATTGCGGAATAACCCATTCAATTATTTTTGTACCGGCCGGGAACGAAATTCGCTCTTGCGAAACGGCCTTGCAGACCAGTCGCCAGCCGGTCAGAGGCGCCGCGACGCTTCGATGCCGCTCAGGATGAGATCGATTCCGGCGATAAAGTCCTGGCGGTCGTCGTGCCCCCGCAAATGTGCAGCCATGCTGCGGGTGAATGCATAGGCGTCCGGATCGAGCTGAGACCAAGAGATCGCGACCGCGTCCAGAAAGTCAGACCTGTCGATTCCTCGCATCCGGCCGAGCTGCCCGTTGGCCGCGTTCTGCGCACCGACGCCAAGGATGTAGTTCAGCAACGCACCCACCGTCGCCCACTGTTGCTCGTCAGGCACGCCAAGGGCGCTCACCTGCCGGCCGATGCGTTCGAGTATTCGCACCATGGGCAACTGCCCCGGAGCCCGTGTGAGCGCGGAGCCAACCCACGGATGCGCGTCGATCGCGTCGAACATATCCAGCGCGAGGGCGCGAATGATGGCCTGAGGCGTCGCACCAACCAGAGGTGCCTTCAGCGTGCGCGCGATAATGGCGTCGCAGGCGGCGGTCAGCAGTTCGCCCTTGTTGGGCACGTGCCAATAGATCGCGCCGGGGCCCGTGGCCAGCCGTTCCGACAGGGCGCGGAATGTCAGACCATCTTCCCCGCTGCCGTCCAGAATCGCGATCGACGCTTCGATGATGCGATCCCGCGTGAGCGAGTCTTCGCGTCGTGGGCTACTGCGCTTTTTTTTGATCATGGCTTATCTTGACATAAATGGAACACCGTTCCAATAGAATGGAATTCCGTTCCATCGAGGCCTTGGGGAATGTCCCGGGCCCGCCTGTGACTGCAAAGGTGGCGAGATGAATACTCATGTGGCGATTGTCGGCGCGGGGCTCGGCGGGCTGACGCTTGCCCGCGTGCTCCATGTTCACGGTATCGCAGCGACGATCTATGAAGCTGAAGCCTCGGCCGACTCGCGGGCACAAGGAGGCCTGCTCGATATTCACGAATACAACGGGCAGCTTGCACTCAAGGCTGCAGGATTGTTCGAAGCTTTCCGCGACATCGTCATCGTCGGTGCTGATGCCAAGCGGATACGCGACAAGGACGGCAAGCTGCTGTTTGACAGACCCGACATGGGTAACGGCAGTCGACCTGAGGTGGATCGAGGAGAATTGCGTCGGCTTCTGCTCGATTCTCTGCCCGCCGACACGATCCGTTGGGGACACAAACTTGCAGCGGCGTCTCCGCTCGGCGACGGGCGGCACGCATTGACTTTCTCCCATGGCTCAACGGTATCGACCGATCTCCTCATAGGTGCCGACGGCGCGTGGTCACGCGTTCGCCCGCTCCTCTCCGGGGAGAAGCCGGCCTATGTCGGCACGTCATTCATCGAGACGTTTCTTTTCGACGCCGACACCCGTCACAAAGCCAGCGCGGACGCGGTTGGCGGCGGCACGCTGATGGCGATTGCACCGGGCCAGGGAATCTTTGCGCACCGACACGCCGATGGAACACTGCAAGGCTACGTGGCCCTGAACAGGCCGGAGGACTGGATCGCCCGCATCGACTTCTCGGACCGGACGAATGCCCTCGCCCGCATCGCCGCGGAATTCGACGACTGGGCTCCGGAGCTGACAGCGCTCATCACCAACAGCGAGGGCGCCCCTTTGCTTCGCCCGATCTATGCGCTGCCGATCGAACACCGATGGGATCGCGTAGCCGGCGTGACGCTGCTCGGCGATGCCGCGCACCTGATGTCACCATTCGCCGGCGAAGGCGCCAATCTCGCAATGTATGATGGCGCCGAACTCGGACGGGCACTTGCCGCCAATCCGGAAGACGTCGAAGCCGCGCTTGTCGCTTATGAAACGGAGCTCTTTCCCCGCAGCGCGTCTGTTGCCGCGGAGACCGACCAGAATCTGAAGCTGTTCTTCAACGACAACGCGCCTCAGAGCGTGGTTGACCTGTTCACCAGTTTCCAGATCACCGAATAGCTGCCCTAAACCGCCACCGCGTACGGCAGCCCCTTGCCCGCGTAAAACGCGTCGAGATTGGCGATGACACAGTCCTGCATCGCCGTATGCGAGTCGAGCGTGTGGCCGCCGATATGCGGCGTCAGCACGACATTCGGCAAGGCCGTGAGTGCGTCGGGCGCGTGGGGCTCCTTCTCGAACACGTCGAGGCCGGCGCCGACGATGGCCTTGTCGGCCAGCGCCGCGGTCAGCGCAGCCTGATCGATCACCGAGCCGCGCGAGATATTCACGACCACGCCATTGGCGCCGAGCTTCTTCAGCATCGCGGCATCGATGATGTGATGGGTGTCCGCGCCAGCGCGCACCGCGACCATCAGCACGTCGCACCATTCGACGAGTGCGTCGAGGCTCGGCTCGTAGCGATACGGCACATCGTGCTTGCTGCGGCTGTGATAGGCGACGTCGCATTCGAAGGCCGCGACGCGCGATGCGATCTTGCGGCCGATCTCGCCCATGCCATAGACGCCCACTCTGCGACCTGGATTGCCCGGCTGCGGCGACATCAGCGGCGACGGCTTTGCGGAGGACCAGCCGCCTTCGCGCAGATACTGATCCGCGGGTAGCAGACGGCGTGTCACCGCGAGCATCAGCGTGAGTGCCAGATCGGCAACCGAAGCCGCATTTGCGCCCGGGCTGTTGCCGACTACGATCTTGCGCTCGGCCGCGGCCGTGAAGTCGACGCCGTCATAGCCGGTGCCGTAGCAGATGATGGCGCCGAGCGCCGGCATCATGTCCATCACGTCTGCCTTGAGCACCTGACCGCCCGCGGTGATCAGCGCGCGCACGTCTTTCAGTTGGTCAGCGGAAAAGGTCTGCAGCGGTGGCTTGCCTGCAGCGTCCAGAAGATCGAAGTGCTCGCCGATGCGCACCATCTGGGACTTCGGGAAACGCGAATAGATCAGAACCTTCTCGGCCATCGTGACGATCCTTTGGGGCATTCCTGCCGGGTCTAAAGAGCGGAAGACAAAAGAAAGGGCGGAACCGGTTGCCCGATTCCGCCCTGGTTTCTTGCAAGCCTTGTTCCGGCTTAGCCGAGCACGGTGCCCGTCTCAACCTTGACGCCGGGGCCCATGGTCGAAGACACGGCAACGCGCTGCAGATAGGTGCCCTTCGCGCCAGCCGGCTTCGCCTTGGAGACGGCGTCGACCAGAGCCTTGATGTTCTCGACGAGCTTCTCTTCCGAGAAAGATGCCTTGCCGATACCAGCCTGCACGATGCCGGCCTTCTCGACGCGGAACTCGACCGAACCGCCCTTGGCACCCTTGACTGCGCCGGTGACGTCCATGGTCACGGTGCCGATCTTCGGGTTCGGCATCATGCCGCGCGGACCGAGCACCTTACCAAGGCGACCGACCAGCGGCATCATGTCGGGGGTTGCGATACAGCGATCGAAATCGATCTGACCGGCCTGGACCTTCTCGAACAGGTCTTCTGCACCGACGACGTCTGCACCGGCAGCCTTGGCTTCTTCAGCCTTCGGGCCACGGGCGAACACGCCGACGCGCAGGGTGCGGCCGGTGCCGTTCGGCAGGGTGACGACGCCACGGACCATCTGGTCGGCGTGACGCGGATCGACGCCGAGGTTCAGCGAAATTTCGATGGTCTCATCGAACTTCGACTTGGCGCGTTCCTTGACCATCTTGATGGCCTCGGCGACCGGATAGAGCTTCTCGCGGTCGATGCCCTCACGGGCGTTCTTCAAACGTTTTCCAATTGCCATGACCGTTTACCCCGCGACCTCGACACCCATCGAACGGGCAGAGCCCTCAACCATCTTCATGGCCGATTCAATGGTGTCGCAATTCAGATCCTTCATCTTCGCTTCGGCGATCTCGCGCACCTGCGCTTTGGTCACCGCGCCGGCCTTGTCACGACCCGGCAGCTTGGAGCCGGAGGTGAGCTTGGCGGCCTTCTTGATGAAGAAGGACATCGGGGGGGTCTTGAGGGCGAAGGTGAACGAACGATCGGCGTAGATCGTGATCACCACCGGGATTGGGGTGTTCTTTTCTTCCTTCTGCGTTTGCGCGTTGAACGCTTTACAGAATTCCATGATGTTCAAACCGCGCTGACCAAGCGCGGGACCGATCGGGGGCGAAGGGTTCGCCGCACCGGCCGGCACCTGAAGCTTCAGGTATCCGGTCACTTTCTTTGCCATGTGTCACTCCTGTTGTGCCGGTCATCGACCGGCTGTTTCAGGTTTCGTGGTTCGGTCGACAAGCGGTTGGCAACCGCCCTCTTCCTCCCACGGCCTTAGAAACGCGAGGCGAACCTCGCGCTATTGCGATCAGACCTTTTCGACCTGACCGAATTCCAGTTCGACCGGCGTGGCGCGGCCGAAGATCGACACTGCGACCTTCACGCGCGAGCGTGCCTCGTCGATTTCCTCGACGACGCCGGAGAACGACGCGAACGGGCCATCGGCCACCTTCACGTTCTCGCCGATCTCGAACGACACCGACGCCTTCGGGCGCTCCACGCCTTCCTGCACCTGGTGCAGAATGCGCATGGCTTCGGCTTCCGAAATCGGCATCGGCTTGTTTTCCGCACCGAGGAAGCCCGTGACCTTCGGGGTGTTCTTGATCAGATGAAACGCTTCGTCGGTGAGCTGCATCTTCACCAGCACATAGCCCGGGAAGAACTTGCGCTCGGCGTCCATCTTGCGGCCGCGGCGCACTTCCGTGACCTTCTCGACCGGAACCAGAATCTGTTCGAACAGGTCTTCCAGGCCACGCTGCTTGGCCTGTTCCTTGATCGACTCCATCACCTTCTTTTCGAAATTCGAATAGGCGTGAACGATGTACCAGCGCATGCTCATAATTCTGTTCCGTCAGTGCATCGTGAGCAAAAAGGCGACGAGGTAGCGAATGATCTGATCCGCCGCAAAAAAGAAGATCGACGACAACGCCACCATGACGAACACCATGATGGTCGTGATGGTCGTCTCGCGACGCGAGGGCCACGTGACCTTGTTGGTCTCGGTGCGCACTTCCTGCAGGAATTTGAACGGGCTGAACGCCATCGTTATATGATCCGCATCCGTCGTGAGACGATTGAATTGATTTCAGGAATCCGAACAGCCCTCTTTGCGCCCAACCCTTTTTCAAGGATGAGCCGCCAAGCGGGCTCGTTCGTTCGGGGATTTGCCGCGTCGGATATCCGGTCACCGGGCCGACAGCGAGTGCAGCTTCCTACTTCGGACCGGGCCAAAGGTCAAGGTATCCGGGCCGGACAGACGGGGCCCCCGTCCCGCCCCTGATACCACCCCGATCAGCGCCCGCCCACCCCCAGCGACGGCTTGCCAACCGCCGCCCGGACGTGCCGGACCACGTGATCGGCCACGATGGCGTGGCCCTCCGCGGTCGGGTGCACGGCGCCGCTATACATGGCCGCATAGACCGGCTGCAGGATGTCGAACTGGGTAAAGCCCACTGCATGCACATTTGCGGTCAGAAACGCGTCATTCGGGGTGCGGAACAGGCGCCAGCGCGACGCATAGGGCAGATAGGCGGCCGGCGAATACGGCGTGAACTCCTCCTTGCCGATCCAGCGCCGCGGCATCGCCATCGCCTCGCCGTCCGCCTGCGGCCGCTTCGGATCGCGCGCACAGAGCCCGCGCTTGGTGAATTCGCTCTGGTGATCGGTGATGAGCTGGAAGCCGGTTCCGGCGCCGGTGGCTAGCGCCGGGCAGCCGCTTGATCGACCGTTGGTGATGCAGGCGGTCCGGGTGAAGAAATCGTTCAGAAAGCTCACCGTCTCGGCCAGCCGCTCGCGCGACAGCACCAGTTTCTTGTGGACGTCGAGACCGAGCGTCGGCTGCGCGCCGCACAGCGCCCCCGTCTCGTCGAACTGGATCGGCTCGTAAGCCGTCTGCAGTACCTTCGCGGGCGCCACGCCAAAACCGTCGCGCAAGGCATCGCGGAGCGCCACCATGCGCTCGTCGAGCTGCTCCATGTAGGCGCGCGACACATCAGGCGAGAACCGGATCTGCTTGCCGAGCAGGCTCGCGATGGGCGCGAGATCGCCGGCGGACTCGGTCATCGCATAGACCATCAGCGGCGAGAAGCCGACATCGTTGCCACCGATCGACAGCAGCAGCGTGTCGATCGGCCGCTTGCGCTCATTCGGCGCACACCAGGATTTTGTCACCGGCATATTGGCGACCTGCACGCTGCCGCTGGCATAGGTCGGCAGATTGTAAGTCGCACGCTGCGTGCGACCCGCGGGGCTTTTGCAGATCAGATCGGCGAGCTGATCAAGCTGCGAACGCACCATCGCGTTGCCGGCGCCCTCGCGTGCCTTCTTCTCGAGGAACAGACCTTCGGTGACCTCCGAGCCGGTACAAGCAAGGCTGACCAGCGTGATCGACCGGTGCGGATTCTCTAAGCTGAGTTGCAGGCCGACGCGAAACGGATAGCCGTATTGCGAGCGGTGGCAATCGGGGCTGAGCCAGCGCGGATTGGCGGCGTTGAACGCCTTGTCGAACTGCGCCGATGCGAGCGGGAAATAAAGCTCCTGCTCCTCGTCGGCGAGCTTGCGCCGCGGCAGGTTTTTGTAGTCGAAACTTCCTGCCGGGGCAGCGGGGGTCAATTTCTGCAGCGACTTGGCGGTGCTGCGTGTCGCCATCTCCTCGCGCATCAGGGTTGGATCGTAGACCATCTCGCGGACGGCGCTGAATGTCACCGGAACGTCCGGATTGCTCTCGCCCGAGGCAAAGGAATCGCCGAGCGCCACGATGAACAGATCCTCGACGACGACCTGCGGGTCGTTCAACGTACGACCGTCGGGCAATTTGACCTGGACCGATGCACCGGACAGGCTGCGATCGACGGCATAAGGCAGGCGCGTGATCTTGAGCGGCGTCGCGCAGGATTGCGTTGCGGTCTCGGTCCTGCTGCCCGGCCGCCGCGGCGTCCAGCTCCAGACGCAATCATACGCGCCGGCTTCGGCAATGCGCTCGGGCGACAGCCGGATCAGCACCGTATGCGCATCCGGCAGCACGTAGTCTTCCTTGGCCGTGCCCCATGAATAGCGCCGGTCGCAACTCGCGAGATAGCGGCCCTGCCGACTGTCGTAGCAGACGGCGTCGATGGTCTGCGACGCCCAGCCGAGACGCGAGCGATCGTAGCGCGCCCGCGCGGTGTCGGCGCAGCTGGTCGGGCTGGTCACGTCGCGGCAATCGGGATCGTTCAGCCGCCGCTCGGTGCGCCACACCACATCGGCGGGCGGCAGCACTAATTCATTGCGAGCGGCCGGATAGCCGCGCTCATACATCGCGAAGGATGCGGCATTCTTGAAGAAGCGAAATGGACTTTCCACCTGCCAGAGCAGATCGGCAGCGTGAGCACCATGTCCAAAGGACGACAACAGCAACGTCGTGGCCCCCACGACGAACGTCACAAGTAATTTCATTCTCGACTTCCGGCTGAATTCCCAACGGGTGTGTCGCACGCGCGGCAAGCCAGGTTCATCGCCGCGACCGCACGCCGCAGGGACGCAGCGCAACGCAAACGCGGGGAGCAGCACAATCGCGCATGATTGGCAAAGCCGATGTCGGACATGGCCATCAGCCTATTGAGCAAATTGCCCCGCGGATCGTCAGATTCCATTAACCCCGCGGCCAGACTAAAACGCGAGAAGCTACCCGGGTACTCCAGTAAGTGGATGTATTAGCAGACCTAAATGTTTTGATCGGCAGATTGCTTGTTTGATCGGCAATGCGACGGGCATCAGCGAATGACCAGCATCACCACCCTGTCAGAGGGAACCGACGCCTCCACGAGAAACCTCCGCAAGGATTCGGCATTGCGGATCGCGCGGCGCCGGACCGCCTATATCGCGCAGGCGTCGAGCTATCTGATCGATGCTGCGATCCTGCTGCTCTACGCCGTGATCGGCGTGACCACCGTGGCGACGGGGGTCGTGTATCTGGCCATCAGGCTCGCTGTGGTCGGCATTGCTGCCTATCTCTCGGAGATCCAGGTCAACGACCGTTTCAAGGACCCGTACCTCACGGTCCCTCTCTCCATCGTCAGCATCATCGTCCAGATCGGCGCGATCTATCTCGTGCCGCAGATCGGCTTCTACTTCATCTCCATCATCTTCGTCGTGCTCGGCTTCGCCGCACTCCGCATGAGTGCGCGCCAGACCGGCATCGTCTGGTCCACCGCAACGCTGGGCCTCGCACTGCTTTTTCTGATGACCGACAAGCCGATCGGCATTCCCATGGCCACCGCAACCGAGCGCGCTCTGGCGCTGGCCTGTTTCGTCAGCGCACTTGGCCGCTGTGCCAGCGCCGGCCTCTACGGCAGCTCGATGCGCGAACTGCTGTATCGTCGCAGCAACGACCTCGCGGCCGCCAATGCGCGGATCGAGGAACTCGCCCAACTGGACGAACTCACCGGCGCATTGAACCGGCGCTACATCATGAAGTGCCTGAACGACGAGATCGCCAAGGCCCAGCGCAACGCCACAACCTGCTGCATCGCGATCATCGACCTCGATCATTTCAAGAAGATCAACGACTGCTTTGGCCATCCCGTCGGCGACGAAGTGCTGCGCGCCTTTGCCATCTCCGTCTTCGCCAATATCCGCACCATCGACAGGTTCGGCCGTCAGGGCGGCGAAGAGTTTCTGCTGATCCTGCCGGACACCGACATTGATCTTGCGATCCAGACGCTGGATCGATTGCGCAGCCTGATCACGGAACTGAACTGGTCGGCGATTGCGCAGGATCTCGCTCTGACGATATCCGCCGGGATCAGCGCCATCAGGCCTAATGATACGCCGGAAGACATTTTGGCGCGCGCCGACCTTGCGCTCTACAGAGCCAAGGATACCGGCCGCGACCGCGTGGTGGCAGCGCCGCAAAAGCGGCAGTTCAGCTGAGCGGCAACAGGAGGCTCGCCTGAAAAACGCCTCGATGCCATAATTTATTGATATTTCAAATACTTAAAATGGCAGGGGCGGTAGGGCTCGAACCTACGACAACCGGTTTTGGAGACCGGTACTCTACCAACTGAGCTACACCCCTACAGGAAAACGGCGCACCGTCATTCCGCGCTGTTTGAAGCATATGCGACGCCTGATTTGCAAGAGGCGAAACCAGGGCCGGGAATCAAAACAGCGGGCAAGGGACAAATCCCCTGCCCGCCGTTTTTGTCGATTACTCGATGATCGAGGCCACCACGCCTGCACCGACGGTGCGGCCGCCTTCACGGATGGCGAAGCGCAGCTTTTCTTCCATCGCGATCGGCACGATCAGGTGCACTTCCATGGCGATGTTGTCGCCCGGCATCACCATTTCGGTGCCTTCCGGCAGATGCACCACACCGGTCACGTCGGTGGTGCGGAAGTAGAACTGCGGACGGTAGTTGGTGAAGAACGGCGTGTGACGGCCACCCTCTTCCTTGGTGAGGATGTAAGCCTCGGCCTTGAACTTGGTGTGGGGCTTCACCGAACCCGGCTTGCACAGCACCTGGCCGCGCTCGACGTCTTCACGCTTGGTGCCGCGCAGCAGTGCGCCGATGTTGTCGCCGGCCTGGCCCTGATCGAGCAGCTTGCGGAACATTTCAACGCCGGTGCAGATCGTCTTCTGCGTGGCGCGGATACCGACGATTTCGATTTCCTCGCCGACCTTGACGATGCCGCGCTCGACGCGGCCGGTCACGACCGTACCACGGCCCGAGATCGAGAACACGTCTTCCACCGGCATCAGGAACGGCTGATCAACCGGACGCTCCGGCTGCGGGATGTAGCTGTCGACGTTCTTCATCAGTTCGAGAATGGCGTCGTGGCCGAGCTTCACGTCCGAGTTTTCGAGAGCGGCCAGTGCCGAACCCTTGACGATCGGAATGTCGTCGCCCGGGAAGTCGTACTTCGAGAGCAGTTCGCGGACTTCCATTTCCACGAGCTCGAGCAGCTCCGGATCGTCGACCATGTCGCACTTGTTCAGGAACACGACCAGGGCGGGCACGCCGACCTGGCGCGCGAGCAGGATGTGCTCGCGGGTCTGCGGCATCGGGCCGTCGGCAGCCGACACGACCAGGATCGCGCCGTCCATCTGCGCGGCGCCGGTGATCATGTTCTTCACATAGTCGGCGTGGCCTGGGCAGTCGACGTGGGCGTAGTGGCGGTTGGCGGTCTCGTATTCGACGTGCGCGGTCGAAATGGTGATGCCGCGGGCCTTTTCCTCGGGCGCCTTGTCGATCTGGTCGTAAGCGGTGAACGTCGCACCACCCGTCTCCGCCAGCACCTTCGTGATCGCCGCCGTCAGCGACGTCTTGCCGTGGTCAACGTGACCGATCGTACCAATATTGCAGTGCGGCTTGTTACGTTCAAATTTTGCTTTGGCCATAGATCCACCTGTTAAGCCACGCCCGTGCGCAGCACCAAACCGGCGGCTGGTTACAAGGGAAAACGGCCCTGTTCAAGCCCGAACTTCTGGGCCAAGCTCGTCCAACCATGCCGGCGAGCCCCCTATGTAAGCCGGCAAATGACAAGATCAATCAAAGCACTATCGGGAGCCCACATGAACGCCCAAACTGCCGCAAAACACGCCATTTCCCTCGAGACCCCCGAGCTGCCGCAGGCCCGGCCGGAAACACTGGGATTGTCATCAAACCGTCTTCAGATCATGTCGGACGCGTTCAAGCGCGAGATCGACAAGGGCACCACGCCGGGCGTCACCATGCTGGTCTCCCGCCGCGGCCAGATCGGCTATTTCGAGGCCTTCGGCAAGCAGACGCCGGACGGCGCGACCGCGATGTCGCGCGATAGTCTGTTCCGCATCTTCTCCATGACCAAGCCGATCGTCTCGCTGAGCATCATGCAGCTGGTCGAGAACGGCCATATCCTGCTGAACGACCCGCTGGCGAAATACATCCCCGAATTCGCCGACACCAAGGTCGGCGTCGAGCGCAACGGCGCGCTTGAACTGGCGCTGCCGCTGCGCCCGATCACGATCCAGGACCTGCTGCGCCACACGTCGGGCATCTCTTATGAGATCACCGGCAACGGCATGGTGCAGCGGATGTACCAGAAGTCGAGATCTGCGCAATCGCGACATCACCAATGAAGAACATGCGAAGATCGTCGCGGGCCTGCCGCTGATCTGCCAGCCCGGCTCTGAATGGAATTACAGCCGCTCCACCGACATTCTCGGCCGCGTCATCGAGGTCGTGTCCGGCAAGTCGCTGGGCAACTATCTCACCGACAACATTCTGGCGCCGCTGCAGATGGCCGAAACCGGCTTCCACACAGCAAGCGCGAACAAGGACCGTATTGCCCAGCCCTTCCCCACCGATCCCTGGACCGGCGAGAAAGTCGCGCTGTTCGATCCGCTGGAGATTCCAAAGATGGAATCCGGCGGCGGTGGCCTGGTATCAAAGACCATGGACTATGCGCGCTTCTGCCAGATGCTGCTCAACGGCGGCACGCTGGACGGCGTCAGAGTGGCAGCCGCACGCTGCATCTGATGGCGTCCAATCACCTCAGCCCCAACGTGAAGCTGGAGACACATCTCGTGCCGCCCGGCCACAGCTTCGGCCTCGGCTTCGCCGTGCGCACGGACGAGGGCCACGCGCCCTATGCGGGATCGAAGGGTCAGTTCTTCTGGAGCGGCGTCGCCGGCACGTTCTTCTGGATCGATCCGCAGGAAGAACTGTTCGCGGTGTTCATGTCGCAGGGGCCGGGGCAACGCGAGTATTTCAGGACGCTGATCCGGAGCCTGGTCTACGCGGCAGTGGAGTAGCCAAACAGAGGACTCGTCATTCCGGGATGAGCGTAAGTCGGCATAGCCGACTGAAGCTCAGACCCGGAATCCCGACATGGCCTGGCGCTGTCGGAGACTCCCATGTCGAGGTTCCCCGCCACTCCAAGTGGAGTGGCTGAGGTTCGTGGCCGCCGCCTTCGGCGACGTCCCCGCCCCGGAACGACGAGATTGATCTCAGCTAATCGTCGCGCCGCCGTCGATCACCATCGTCTGCCCGGTCATGAAATTCCCGGCTGCCGATCCCAGGAACACCGCGGCGCCCGCGATCTCATCGGGGATGCCAATGCGCAGCAGCGGCGAGCGTGCGGTGGAGGCCTTGAGGTTCTCCGGATTGTCCCACAGCGCCTTGGCAAAGTCGGTCTTGATGAGGCCGGGCGCGATGCAGTTTACACGCACATTGAACTTGCCATATTCGCAGGCGAGATTGCGCGCGAGCTGCATGTCAGCCGCTTTCGAGATCGCATAGGCGCCCAGGATGGTCGAGCCTTTCAACCCGCCGATCGACGACACGATGATCACCGAGCCGTCCTTGCGTTCGATCATGTCGGGCACGACCATGCTGGTCAGCCAGTTATTGGCGACGATGTTGTTGTCGAGAATCTTGCGGAACTGATCGTCGGAAATGCCGGCCAGCGGCCCGTAATACGGATTCGACGCGGCGTTACACACCAGCACGTCGATCTTGCCGAACGCCTTCTTGCTTTCGTCGACCAGGTTCTGCAGGTTTTCCTTGCTGGAGATGTTCGCAGCAATCGCCACCGCAGTCCCCTTACCGAACTGCGCGTTGATCTCCTTCGCCACCTCGTCGCAGACATCCTGCTTGCGCGACGAGATCACCACCTTGGCGCCGTGCTCCGCCATGCGCTCGGCAATGGCGCGGCCGATGCCACGCGTCGAGCCGGTGATGACGGCGACTTTTCCGGTCATGTCGAACAGGTTCATGTTTCTCTCCCCTTGATCCGGCATGAGCCGGTTGTTTTTGATTTACGCGAGTTTAGTCGGTGTCACTTCCGGCCCCGCCGGCTGATGCATCGCTGCATGCGACGGATCGGCGATCCAGGGCTGCTGGTTGACCATCGGAATGCGCCAGCCGCTGTGGCCGTCGCTGGCGAGATGATCGAGCCGCGTCACCGAACAATTGTCGATGGTGAAAGCGAGGCCGCGATCCGGCTGATCGTTGAGCGCGAGGCCGATGGCTGCCTTGATCGTGCCGCCATGGGCGACCGCAATGATATCCTTGCCCGCGTGTTCGGCATTGATGCGTTCGATGCCGCGGCGGACGCGGTTGTAGAGATCCATGAAGCTTTCGCCATTCGGCGATGGCTCGTCGATCGGCGCAAACCAGTAACTGCCGACATTGATCGGACGGCTGGCGAAGAACGCGGCGCGGTTCATGCCCTGCCAGTCGCCGAGATGCTGTTCGGCGAAATCCGCTTCATGCGGCATCGCGTCGGGCTTCGGAAATCCTGCGGCCCAGATCGCACTCGCCGTCTGATGCGTGCGCTTGAGATTGCTGGCGACCCAGACGGCATTGCGCGGCAGGATCTTGCCGACCGCATCGAACACCACGCGGTCACTGCAGTCGCAGTCCATGTCCTTCTGGCCGTAGATATTGCCGCCGTCACTCCGCACCGGCGCGTGTCGCACCCACCACCACCGCGTCGCCGTCACACCTTGAGGGACTGTATGCTGCGCCACGAACGGTTTCTCGGCGTTGGACATCGTGACCACCCTTCAATACTGTTTCATCCGTCCTACGTCAGAGCGCGAAGCGCCTCAAGCATCTTCGCAGCTTGGCACGCATCATTGAATTCCATATGGCGGCACGCCGCACAAAAAACATACAGGGAGAGAGTTATGGGCCGCCTCGCAGGCAAATCCGTCATCATCACCGGCGCAGGCAGCGGCATCGGCCGCGCCGCGGCGCAATTGTTCTCGCTGGAAGGCGCGAAGCTCATCATCGTCGACCGCAGCGAGAGCGTGCATGAGACCGCCAAACTTGTGAGCGATGCCGGCGGCACCATTGAAGCGATCACGGCGGATGCCGGTTCCGAGAGCGATGTGAAATCCTATGTCGAAAAGGCATTATCAAGATACGGCAAGCTCGACGCGATCTGGGCCAATGCCGGCGTATCGGGCGGCCTCGTGCCGCTGCTGGAACAGACCGTCGAGCAATGGCAGGAGATCCTGCGCATCAATCTGATCGGGCCGTTTCTCGCAATCAAACATTCCATGCCGCATATGGTGAAACAGGGGCACGGCTCCATCGTCCTCACCGCCTCCGTCGCAGGCCTGAAGTCCGGCGCGTCCGGCCATCCTTATGCGTCGAGCAAGGCCGGCGTCATCAGCCTGGTGCAGACCACGGCCTATTCGCTGTCGGGCACCGGCGTGCGCATCAATGCCGTATGCCCCGGCCTGATCGAGACCGGCATGACCAAGCCGATCTTCGACAACGCCAAGGAACGCGGCACGCAGGGCAAGATCGGCCAGCTCAATCCGCTGAAGCGCGCCGGCCAGCCGCATGAACTCGCGGCGATGGGATTGTTTCTGGCGAGCGACGACGCGTCCTACGTCAACGGTCAGGCGATCCCGGTGGACGGCGGCCTGACAGCATCGATGCCTTACGCGGGCAAGCCGATCTAAGACGGAACGCGGGATGGGTTTGGCTTCGCTCAACTCATCCTGCGATCCAGAACAACTGCTGCATGGCCTCCTCGCGGTGCGGCCAATACGGCAAGCGCCGAGGCCACCTGAATGGCGACGCCGATGAAAATCGGTGTCGCGTAGCCGCCCGTAATGTCGCGCAGAAGCCCCATGGTTGCCGGCCCACAGGCATTGATCACGCCGGCAATCCCGATGGACAGTCCGAGAACCACGCTGAACGCGTTCGACGGGAATTCGCGCTGAACGATTAGCGCCGGCAGCGTGATGAGATTGCCCATCGAAAAGCCGAACACCGCGCAGGCAAGGAATAGCCCGGTCGTGCTGGTCGATAACCCCAATACGCTCAGTGCCGCAGCCTGGCTGAGGATCGATACCGCGGCAACGCGGCGTGGGTCGACGCGGTCGGCAACGAGACCAAGCGCAATGCGCCCGACCAGCGACATGGCGGTTGTGAGCGAGACCGCGCCGCCCGCCGACTGAAATCCGATTACCGGCGTCAGGATCGATATCTGATGCACGATGAACGCAACCTGCACCAGGATCGCGAACGCGAATGGTGCGGTCAAGCTCCAGAAGCCGGGATCGCGCAGGAGGTCTGCACGTGACAATGGCGGAGCCGCATGTACAGCTTCGGCAATCCGCCGTTCCCCTGCGCGCGGGAATCGAACCATGATTGCCACGACCGGCACAAGCATGATGGCCAACACGGCGGCGGCGATATCCAGCGCGTGACGAAATCCGGTGGCTTCGACTAGCAGGACCAGACCGGGCATTAACAAGATGCCACTGAACGTCGCCCCGGTGAAGGTGAGACTGATCGCCAGGCCGCGTTTGCGGTCGAACCACGCACCGACGATCGCCGCAGCAGTGATCGTCCCGAGGCCGACCCAGGCCAGCGCGAGCACGACAAAGCCCGCATAGAGATGCAGGAGAGAGTCCGCCGATGCCAGCAATACAAGACCTGCCGCAAGCGCGGCGACGCCCGCAAGGACCAGGCTGCGCGGACCGATCCAGCGCAACAGATCGCTGACGAACATCGATAGCAGGGAGCCCAGTACGAGACAGAGCGTACTTCCCGTTGCGATTAGCCCGGTCGGCCAATCGTTGAGGCGGCGGAGTTCGGCGACATAGATGCCCTGCCCGTACAGGCCGAAACCGAAGATCGAGATCTGGACCAGAAACAGGGCGGCAACAATCCGCCAGCCCATATAGCGCAACGACGTCTCGTCAGCCGGATCGGTCTCGGCCATCGCATGCGTTTGCATTTCCCCACCGCCGCGCTCAATGCGTCTCCATAGAACGCTACCTATGATTGCAGCGCCATGCCATCGCTGCGTATCGGATGGCGGTCAAGAAATAACGCAGAGCGTTACAATCCGTCAGGCGGAGCGTTCGACGAATTCGTCGCCAGCAAACGGTCGCGCACGCGCTCGCGGTGGAACGTGTAGATGCCGGACAACACGATCACGCCCGCGCCGAGCACCATCATGGCGTCGGGTACATCACCGAAGACCAGATAGCCCAACAGCATCGCGTACAACATCTGCGAATAGCGCATCGGCGCGACCGACGAGACGTCGCCGACGCGCAGCGCGAGGATGACGCACTGGAATCCGATCAGTGTCATCACCGCCGCCAGCGCCAGCAAAGCGAGCAGATGAACCGATGGCACGCTCCAGTCCCCGTGCAGCAGCGTGAACACGGCCCCTGCCAGGGTCACCGCAACGGCGGTGAGAAAGGTCACGAACAGCGTGGGAATCTCGGCCGGGATGCGTTTGGTGACGAGATCGCGCGTGGCGTAGAACAACACCGATAGCAGCGCCACCAAAGTGAACTGGCTGAACCCCTCGGCACCCGGCCGCACGATGATCAGCACGCCAATGAAGCCCGCGGCAATCGCCAGCCATCGCCGCCACCCCACCGGTTCGCCCAGGATCAGCACGGCGCCGCAGGTCATCACCAGCGGCAGCGATTGAACGATGGCGGTCACATTGGCGAGCGGTAGCGCGCTGACCGCGACCAGGAACAGCGCCGAGCCGCCGATCTCCCCGGAGATGCGCAGCGCCACTGACGGCACGAACAGCAGCCGCAGCGGCCGCAGCGCGCCCTGATGCGCCGCCAGCGCACCGATCATGACGCTGGCAAACAGCCCGCGCAGCATCATCACCTGGCTGAAATGCATCTGCACGGTGAGGAATTTGGCAATGGCGTCGTTGATGCTGAAAGTAGCCATGGAGACAGCCATCAGCAGGCTGCCGCGCAGATTGGGAGAGAGAGGCAAGACAATCCTGGGTGAGTTACGGTCAGAGCAGACAGGCTCTGAACAGAGCAAGACTCAGGCCAAATGATTGCGCGTCATCTGCACCAAAACGGACAAGCGAGCCAGATGGCTCACGCGTCCCTGCCATTCACTGCGCGCTGGCCTGATGGCCCGGCGCCAAGCCTACAACCCATCCGGCGGCATGCTCGGCGCACTGGCCGCCGGCAACCGGTTGCGAACACGCTCGCGATGGAACGCATAAAGACCGGACAGCACGATCACCGACGCGCCGAGAACCATCGGGCCGTCGGGCACATCACCGAACACGAGGTAGCCAAGCAACATGGCCCACAGCAGTTGCGAGTACCGGAACGGCGCAACAGCGGAGATATCGCCGGCGCGCAGCGCCAGGATCACGCACTGATATCCAATCAGCACCAGCACAGCGGCGAGGGCCAGCAGGCCGAGCGACCGGTTCGAGGGTGGCGTCCAGCCGCCCAGCGGAACGAGCAGGATGGCGCCGACGATCGTCACAACGATCGTCGTCAATAACGTGACGAACAGTGAAGGGATTTCGGCCGGAATGCGCTTGGTCGCGAGATCGCGCACGGTACAGAACGCGACCGACAACAGCGCCAGCAGTGAAAACTGGTTGAAGCCCTCCACGCCGGGCCGGACCACAATGAGAACGCCGACGAAGCCCGCGGCGATCGCCAGCCAGCGCCGCCAGCCCACCTGCTCACCGAAGATGAGTGCCGCACCGAGCGTGATCGCGAGTGGCAGCGATTGAAAGATCGACGATACATTCGCAAGGGGCAGATGTGCGAGCGACGCCAGAAAAGTCACGGTGCCGCCGATCTCGCCGAATACGCGCAGCGCCACCGACGGCACGAACAGGATGCGCAGTGGACGCAGTGCCTTCTGCTGGGTGGCGAGCGCGCCGATCAGCACGACAGCGAACAGACCGCGCACCAGCATCACCTGGCCGAAGTTCATGTGCAGCGTCAGGAATTTCGTAAGCGCGTCGTTGAGGCTGAAGCCGGCCATGGCCGTGGCCATCAGCACGCTGCCGCGAAGATTGGGAGAGAGAGGCAAGTGCGTTTCCAGGTCGATCGACGCAGCAGCACTTGCTGCGGCCGGCCCTCTTAGCGGGGCATCTCTGAAGCGATCATGAAAGAGGCGCGATCCCCAGTCGGTCGCGCCTCCTATCGTCTATTTCGCGCCGGCGAGCTGCGCGTATTTCCACGACGCCTGCGCCAGCGGCACGGTGCGCTTGGCTGACTCCATCGCCTTGGCCGACGACGCGGTGCCATCGCGGACGCGGCCGGCAATGCCCTGCAGAATGCCGGTGAGCCGGAACAGGTTGTAGCAATAGTACCAGTTCAGATCCGGCACGCTCTTGCGGCCGGCCTTGTCGCAATAGATCCTGGCGGCTTCATCCATGGTCGGGATGTTGAGCGCCTTGAAGTCGAGCCCGTCGAGGCCCGGCATGATCCACTGCATCAGGAGATAGGTGAAGTCGGCCATCGGATCGCCCAATGTCGACAGCTCCCAGTCGAGCACCGCCTGCACCTTCGGCTGCGTCGTATGGAACACCATGTTGTCGATGCGGTAGTCGCCATGCACCACCGACACCCGCTCCTGCTCCGGCACCGACGTCGGCAGCCATTCGATCAGCCGCTCCATTTCCGGAATGAGCTGCGTCTCGGAGGCGCGATACTGCTTGGTCCAGCGATCGACCTGACGCGAAAAGTAATTGCCGGGACGGCCGAAATCGCCGAGCCCGATTTTTTCGGGATCGTAGCTGTGCAGTTGCGCCAGCGTCTCGATCTTCGCGGTGAAGATCGCGCGGCGATCTTCCTTCGGCACCGTTGGCAGCGCCGGGTCCCAGAAGATCCGGCCGTCTTCCATCGACATGATGTAGAACGCCGAACCGATGACATTGTCATCGGTGCAGAGCGCATAGGCCTTGGCGACCGGGAAGCCCTGCTTGCCCAATGCCGCGATCACCTTGTATTCGCGATCGACGGCGTGCGCCGATGGCAGAAGCTTGCCGAACGGCTTGCGCCGCATCACGTAGGACTGCTTCGGCGTATTCAGCCGATAGGTCGGGTTGCTTTGTCCGCCCTTGAACTGCAGGACAGTCAGCGGTCCCTCATAGCCTTCCACATGCTCGCGCATCCAGGCCTCGAGGCTCATCTCGTCGAAGCGATGCCGCTCCTCGACTGGCCTCGTGCCGTTATACTCGTCGTCGCGCTTCACACCATCGGTCACGTCAGTCTCCGCTTAGCGTTTCTTAGTGCTTCGACTCATTGGCATACTTGCGCAGTTCGAGCCGGGCGATGGCACGGTTGTGCACCTCGTCCGGACCGTCCGCAAGCCGCATGGTGCGCATCGACGCGTAGTCACGGGCGAGGCCCGCATCGTCGGACACGCCGGCGGCGCCGTAAGCCTGGATCGCATTGTCGATGATCTTCAGCGCCATGTTCGGGCCGGAGACCTTGATCATCGCGATTTCGAGCTGGGCGGTCTTGTTGCCGACCTTGTCCATCATGTCGGCGGCCTTGAGGCAGAGCAGACGGTTCATCTCGATATCGGTGCGGGCTTCAGCGATGCGCTGCTCCCAGATCGAATATTCGATGATCTTCTTGCCGAAGGCCGTGCGCGATGACAGACGGCGCACCATCTTCTCCAGCGCTTCCTCGGCCTTGCCGATGGTGCGCATGCAGTGATGGATGCGGCCCGGACCGAGACGGCCCTGCGCGATCTCGAAGCCGCGGCCTTCGCCGAGCAGGATGTTGCTGGCAGGCACGCGGACATTGTCCAGCTTCACCCGCGCATGGCCGTGCGGTGCATCGTCGAAGCCGAACACCGGCAGCATCTTCTCGATTGTCACACCCTTGGCATCGCGCGGCACCAGGATCTGCGACTGCTGCTGATGCTTCGCCGCGCTCGGATCGGTCTTGCCCATCACGATCATGACGGCGCAGCGCGGATCGCCCATGCCCGACGACCACCATTTGGTGCCGTTGATGACGTATTCGTCGCCGTCGCGCTTGATCGAGGTCTCGATATTGGTCGCGTCCGACGACGCGACATCCGGCTCGGTCATCAGGAAGGCGGAGCGGATCTCGCCGTTCATCAGCGGCTTCAGCCACTTCTGCTTATGCTCTTTCGAGCCATAGCGCATGAACACTTCCATATTGCCGGTGTCCGGCGCGGAGCAGTTGAACACTTCCGAGGCCCAGCCGATATGGCCCATCTGTTCGGCGAGCAGCGCGTATTCCAGATTGCTCAGTCCCGCACCGTGGAATTCGTCGTCTTCATGCGACGACGGCGGCATGAACATGTTCCACAGGCCTTCGGCCTTCGCCTTCTTCTTCAAGTCCTCGACGATCGGGATCACCTTCCAGCGCTCGCCCGCTTCGTCCTGCTGACGATAGATCGGCACGGCGGGGCGGACATGCTTGGTCATGAAGGAGGACACGCGCTCGAGCCATTCGCGCTGGCGGTCCGACATATTGAAATCCATGGGGCGATCCTCGCGTTTTTTAGAATTGTTGGCGGCACTGTTGTCCCGTCGCTGGATCACCGCAAGAGCAAATTTGTCTCTGCAAATGCGGCACAGATCCGCGCGGGGGCGATGGCGTTGAGCAGATGCAATATGCCATCAGGCGCACATTGACATTTCCCGACGCTCAAACGATAGTTTCATACACGCGTTTGAAATGCAATGACCCCGATCCGCGCCACTTGCATGGGGCCATGTTGCAAAAGGACCGGTTTTGATCAGGACGATCGCATGGCAGCAGACCACACACGGACGGCGATCATCACCGCAGCCGAACGGCTCTATGCCGAACGCGGCTTTGCGGATGTGACCATGCGCGACATCGTGGCCGCAGCGGACGTCAATCTCGCGGCGGTGAATTATCATTTCGGCAGCAAGGACGAACTGATCGCCGAACTGTTCGTGACGCGCAGCCTCGCCACCAATCGCGAGCGCCTGCGCGAATTGAAGGCGGCGGAGGAAGCCGGCGACGGCCGCGCCGACATCAATGCGATCTTTGCCGCGCTGGTCGGCCCGACGCTGCGCGGCTGTCTCGGCCCGGAGAAGCAGCGCTCGGATGCCGCACGTTTCATGATCCGCGCCTCGATCGAATCCGTGCCGCCGATCCGCAAGATCAAGAACCGCGAGGTCGATCACCTCAAGCGCTTCGCCGCGGCGATGCGCCGGTCCCTGCCCGATCAGGACCCCGCCGACATCTTCTGGGCGCTGCATTTCGCGCTGGCCATGGCGCACCAGACCATCCGCGACAGCGAACGCCTGACGCGGATGTCCGACGGGCTGTGCGACCTCAACGATGTGCAGGCGATCACCGACCGCGTGGTTGCGGTCGCTGTCATGGCGCTGACGGGGAAACCCGCCAAGGCCCCGCTGAAGGAACCGGCCAAAGCGAAAGCGCGCGCCTGAACGGTAAAGCCCGGTTCCCGCTCAGATTGCTGGTGACGTCCCGCCGATTCGCAGCGTATTCCGGGGGCGGATCGGGACCCCAGCATGAGCGCACAGGACGCCATCGACTTCGTGTCGGACAATATCACGGAAGTGGGCACGCTGATGCGCTCGCTGTCCGGCCGCTATGAAGGCATCTTCGGCAATTTGCGCGCCGCCTATGGCGTCGCCTTCGAACAGGCCGACAGCATCGCCGACGCCGCCCGCGATGCGTCCGCCATTGCCGATGCCGCCACGACAGCCATTCGCGACCACATCCCGAACCAGCCCGGCAATGCCTGCACCAGCGGCTGCGCCGCCTGCTGTCATCTCTATGTCCAGGTGCCGCCCGGCACCGCGACCGTGATGGCAAGGCATATCGCCGCGCATTTCACGCCGGACGAACAGACGGCACTCCGCGCCCGCCTCGAAATCGCCGCGGCTGCCGCGCGCGATGCCGCCGATGTCATGAAACTTCGCATGCGCTGCGCGCTGCTCGGCGCCGACAATCGCTGCACGGTCTACGAGGTCCGCCCGCTGACCTGCCGCGCCTTCACCTCGCGCTCGGTGGCGCGCTGCCATGACGTGGTGTTCGGCGATGTACCCAAGGGCACCGGCGTCGAGCAGAACGCCGCGCATTTCCGCATTCACATGGAAGCAACCTTCGCGCTGGAGCAAGCCGCGCGCAATCGCGGGCTGCCGGATGCGCAAAAGGGACTGGCACAGGCGCTGCTGGATGAAATGGGCGCCATCGCTGGGCCTGCACTGGAAGCGAAGCGCCATACCGGCTCGTGATGGCGAATGCGCGAACTCGCTCACGACCAGTTCACCCGACATCGTCCAGGGGCTGACGCCCGCTCTGCCACCGGCTATCGGCGCCGCCATTTCCGTGCGTGGTGGACTGGCGCAGAGGCAGTTGGCTTTGGAAAGATCGAGCCCGATTGGTTTGTGACGTAGCCGCGGGATTCCTGTAGTCGGCGCTGGTAGCCCGGCGAGTTCATAATGTTACTGGCACCGCCTCGGGCAGATGCAGCATCAGCGAGCGCGAGTTCAGCAACGGCAGCCAGGATGAGTAGCGCAGCTTTCTTTGACATGATGGTCATAGTTCGAACCTCTCCGACCTGAGCAAGCAGCGCAAGGCAAAATCGTTCCGATAATCACCTGGCACCTGAAATGAGGCTGCAACCGCGTAGCCGCGTTCCCGATCACCGCGTCGTGATCCTCCCCCGCGTAATCATCGCGATCCCCGAACGTAACTCTCCCGGCACCAAGCCAGAGCGTCACGTGAAAGGACGAAATATGAGAGCGTTTTCTGCTGTAATCACCGGGCTGGGCATTGCCCTGCTGAGTGCAGCCACCATTTCCGCCGCAAGCGCAGCCGAAACGGTTCGCGTGCGCGGCACGGTCGAGAGTGTCGACGGCGCGAAGCTGACGGTCAAAACCCGCGAGGGCAATTCCACCGCGATCAAGCTGAACGACAACTGGAAAGTCACCGGCGTGGCCAAGGCCTCGCTCAATGACATCAAGCCCGGCGACTTCGTCGGCATCGCCTCACTGCCCAAATCGCGCGGCGGCGACGGCGCCCTCGAAGTCCTGATCTTTCCGGCGGGCATGAAGGGCACCGGCGAAGGCAGCTATCCCTGGGATCTGAAGCCCAACAGCACCATGACCAACGCCACCGTCACCAACGCCGTCAAGGACGTCGACGGCCGTAACATCACGGTGACCTTCCACGGCAAGGAAAAGACCATCTCGGTTGCGGATGACACCACGGTCGTCACCTTTGCCGCTGCCGCGCAGGCCGACCTGAAGCCGGGCACGGCGGTGTTCGTGCCGTCGCAGAAGGCGGACGACGGAACGCTCTCCACCGGCAACGTGGTCGCCGGCACCAATGGCGTCGTGCCGCCGATGTAGCCCGCGCGAAGCGCACATTGCGCTAGGAGGATCAGTCGAGCGGCTTGTCGTCTTCGGTCGGAGGCTCCGCTTCCGGCGAGCAGATGTCGCCGCCACCGAACTGATCCTCCGGCGGCGGATGGTCGCCAGGGATTGTGAGCGGGTCCGGCTTTTCGCCCGGACCTTCGGGGCCTCGCTCCGCTGGCTTGCGTCCGTTCATGCCGGTGCCTCCCTTTGCGAGTCAACGCCACCACACGCGATCCGTTGCATAAGCGCATGTCCCGATCGGGACGATGACCGATATCGCCCGGGTCCGTTGAACGAAAAACCGCCCGGGACTGACCCAGTACCGACCGAACGGTCCTGGAGACGATGTCATGAAACGGTTGCTGATCTTCCTTGTGCTCTTCCCCGCCATTGCCACGGCGGCGTTCTACGTCGTGACCTACATCCTGACGGGCGCGGCGCAGGACAGCGGCACAGGGCCGGTTCTCATCTATCTCGTCTTTATCGTGCCCGGGCTTCTCGTCGCTTTGCTCGACTGGCTGGCCGCCAGATCGTCCATTCCTGCTGTCATCATCACGACGCTTCTGACCTACGGAGCAACCGTGCTGGTGATGGGCTTGCTGCTCGGGTGGAGCAAACAGGTCCTGGCGCTCGGTCTCATCTGTGCCATTCCGGCCGCCCTGTGTTCGTGGCTGTCGGGCCGTAGCGACGCCGCGGCGCAGGCGTCGTCGCCGGCATGACGCGCTTCAGGTCCGCGCCGCGATCAACTGCCGGATAAATTCCGGCGCCTTCGCGCTGGGGAGCCACCGCGTCACCGCGATCATGTCAGCATCCCGATCGATCCAGATCATGTTGCCGCCGGCACCAAGCGCATAGACGGCCGTCTCCGGCGCAGCCTTGTTGGCATGTGGCCCGCGGTTCAGCCACCACAGGAAACCGTAATTCGGCTGCTGGGAAGACTGCGCCCACATGGCATCGACCCAGGCCTGCGACAGCAGCCGCTGGCCATTCCAGTCGCCGCCGCGCGCCATCAAGAGACCAAAGCGCGCATGATCCTCCGCGCCGATGAACATGCCGCCGCCCCAATGGCCGCCGCCCGGCACCGACTGCATCCGCTGTCCGTCGATCTCGACAAAGGAATTGTCATAGCCGACCCACTCCCAGTCCTTGGACGCGCCGATCGGATCCATGATGCGGGTACGCAGCACATCCGGCAGCGGGTGCTTGAACAGATTCAGCAGGCAGAGCGACAGCAGGTTCACGCGCACATCGTTATATTCGTAGAAGCTGCCCGGCGTTTGCCACTCGCGCAGCTCGCCCTTGCGGCTGTTGTCGGCATTCGGCGCCACCAGACGGTTATGATCGATCTGGTCCGGCTTGCCGAACAGCTCGCCGCGCCATTCGCTGGTCTGCTGCAGCAGATGCCGCCAGGTGATCGGAGCATTATGCGCATCTGCAAATAGCGGCCCCGGCACGCGCGTACCCACGGGCTCGTCGATATCCCCGATCAGCCCGTCATCGACCGCGAGGCCCGTGAGCGTGGCGAGATAGCTCTTGGCGATGGAGAAGGTCATATCCGGCCGGGCGATCTCGCCCCACGCAGCCAGCACGTGACCATTCTGCAGCACCATGCCCGCCGAGCCGCCGCGCTCGCGCACCGGCCCCAGCACCGCGCTCCATGGCCCGGTCTCATTCCAGTCCACATTCGGCGCATAGCGCCCGTCGTCGTAATAGAAGCCGCGCGGCCACGGCGTTTCATTGGCCTGCGCGAAGGCGACTGCTGCGGCGAGCTTGTCCGGGACGTAGCCGGCGGCGCGCGGATCGATCTTGTCCCAGGCGCTGGCGGCGGGGAAGTAATGAGGGTCGGTCATCGGGGCATCGGGCTCGCTTTAAACAACAGGCCCCGGTTATTGACCGGATAGAGATCGGCGGCAACCGATTGCGGCGCGAGTGATTTTGGCGAGCGTAGCCCGGGGATCGCGGCCGTCATTGCGGAAGCTCGTCTTCGCACTCGTGATTGTTGCGATCGCTATCGCTGCGCTGCGTTGGCTGAGGTGACGGGGGCGGATCACGGTATCACGGTCTCGCACGAACTTGAAAGATCACCTTTTTGGCGGTTTTGACCCGACCCCCACGAAGAAGAAGTCGGCTGGTGGTTCATCGGTGCCCCTTCCAACAAGCAAACCAGGATTGATCACCGACGAGAGTGCTTTCATGATTTCCGGGGATTTGGCTCCTCGACCGTATTCAACGCCGACTTCGAAACCTCCGCCGGTGCTGTACTTCACTTCCCACTGCGCTGCTCTGAATGCAGTCGCTATGCTCTGCGCAAAACTTTTGCCAAGCGAGTTGAGGTACATCACATGAACCAACCCCTTGAATGGCATTGCAACGATTGCCTTCCGTAGCGTTTCTACCTGTTCGGTATCCAGAGCGTCCCACTGATCGCCGATGACAGTTTCAAGCCGCTCGATCACCTGCACCGCGCGAGTAAGATCTGTCTTCGACTTCTCGGCCATTTGAGAACTCGCAACGCTCGATATGATGCCAACAACAACACCAGCGGCTGCAAAAAAGCCGGCTATAATCGAACCGTAATTTGAAAAGAAAACTTGCCAGTTGGACATCCCATCCTCGTTTCGATCGTTGATCTTGAGCGCTAATCGCGCAAACGAATGACTACCTCACACATCATTGCGGCTTTCAACACAGCCACAGCAGTTGTTTCATGGTCAGCTCCGGCCTGTCGGACGATCTCCGCGCAAAGCGCAATAGACTCATCGGGCACGAGTTCACCACCGGTGATCGTTGCATATCGGAGCAGCGACAAAAGTGCGGTAACCGGCCCACTCGGTCCGTCACCGTCCTCCCACTTCCGAATGGTGTCGGCACCGTTGGCCGACGCCAAGCCGCACAGCTTCGCCATGTCATCGAGCGACAGCCGGCGGCCGACCGCTAAGCCGAGATCCTCGCGCAGCTGTTTCAATTCGTCGCCTGTCATTTTGCCGACCAATTGATCGCTCTGAAACCGATGCTGCGGGATCGTAGAATTTCTTCGAGTTCATCGCCCATCTGTTTCCAGTCGGGGGTATCCCGGACACACCAATCTCGCTTCTGACCCAGCAGTGCATTCTGATCGTCCGCATCAAGGCACTCTTGGATTTTTGAGTGCATCGCAGCTGCTGTCGTCGTCGAGATGAGCTTAAGATCCATGGCTATTCCTCCTCGTTCTGCGCCAAATCTTGTGCTTGGCGATTCCCTAAAATGCGTACTCTAGATTCGACCGGACCGAACATCTCCCACTTGCCATCACAATGCAGCAGGAGATATCCGGCCGCCATCAGCATCACCAGACGATAAAGGGCTATGCCGACTTAGGTGGGGACGACGATCGATGATGGGAGCCGCAGGAGTTAAACGCCAGACTTCAGCAAGCGTAGCCCGGATGAGCGGAGCAATATCAGGGGTCTTGGCCGACACACCCGACCCGCATATCGCAAACGCTCATCCGGGCTACGCTCGCTTCGATAACTATTGCGACGAATGCGGCGGTTGCGGGCAAATTGAAGTTGGCGAAGGCGATGCGGAGTCACCCAACGCGAACAGTAGCCCTGCTTCCGCGTAGCAGCCGTGCCAATTCTTGGGCCTGTTCGATGCCAGTACCATCGGGCAGGTCGAAGATGATCTGCTTTCCGCCTAGCCCAATATCCTTATCCGTATTGAGCATGACGAAACACGGCTGATCTGCCTGCCGCTCTTTGACTTCAGGTACAAAAGGCGATTTTTGCATATAGCGCCTCACGGTGGAGAATCACTCAGCGCTATTCTAATCAAGTCGCCTGCAAAGCGGCTTTATTTTTCTCTGATGCATACTTCAGGTAGATTACTTGCCGCCGAAGTTGCCACCAACTTCTGAAAATCAGAAATCGACTCGACTAACCGATTGAAATTATTGGAGCGGGTAGAGGGAATCGAACCCTCGTATTCAGCTTGGAAGTCGGCGCCATATCTAGCACGCAACATCACTGAAGTTCACCAAACAGCGTAAAACAAGCACTTTTCTGATTTTTGAGACTCCCGCGTATTCACTCAAATTACCCAAATCGACGCTCAAATCACCCCTCGCTGCGCCCGATGAGCGCCCTAGAATTTGGGGCGCCGCAAGAATGCGGGCAAAGAAAAAGGCGCCAGGTCAAGCCTTGGCGCCTTCTCGACTAACATTTTATTGGGCTAGGTTTCAGCCGGCGTTGCCTGCATCTTCGCTAAATCCCGCTGCGCCCTCGCCCGGCCTTCATCATCATCCGCATCCTTCACCCGATCCTTGAAAATCATGATCAGCTTGTCGCGGAGCGGAAGCTTCTCGTGGGAGCCGTCGAGGGTTTTGAGGAAGAGGATCATGCCGGGATTGTCGCATCACGACACAGTCATTCGCAGAGGCCGTAAATGCTGCTGCAGAGCGGGCCTTCTTCCTGCTCGCCGCCGACCCGGAAGAAATCGAACTGCTTGCCGCCGCGACTGGTCTTAGCCCACTGCACCACGGCGTGAATGCCATGGTTTTCAGGAGTTGCATCAAGGGCAGTGCGCCCGTCTTTCCAGCCCGTTTTATCCATCGCAAAGAACGTTGCAGTTTCCGTTTTGCTCACCTTCATGACCAGGCTTTCCCACCTGGCGACACGTTCCAGTTCCTCTGGAAAGCGGTTCGCGACCTCCAGCAGCTCATTCTTCGTCGCATGGATACATGGCATGCAGCCGACCCGACCCATACCCTGCTTGTAAAGCGGGTTCGGTGCGACGCCGTGCTTGTCATGCATTGCGAACACCTGCTCGACGTTCCATTGAAGAATTGGCCGATAGTTCCACAGCTCGCCGCCATCAGCTCCGCCGCCGACAAGGTCGCGCTCGGGCAGCGCTGCGCGGCTCCGGCTTTCATCGGCGCGGACGCCCTGCCATGAGATGACGACATGCCCAGCCTCCATCAAGGGCATGTGGACCTGCTCCAGCAGTGGATTCCTCTTCAACTCCTCGCTGCAGAAGCGCACGCGCGTCGATGGAAAGCGACCGTGCACCAGGCACATATCCAGGAAGGGATTGCCGGTCGGCTTCAGGTATTCCAGGGCCTGCGTAGCAACCTCTGGCGTCCACGTGTGACGGCTACCAGCGCGCTCCTTGTGTTCTCCGGCAATGACGCGCTCCATAAATCTGCGGCGGTTCTCAATGGCCTCGGTGTAGTCCGCTTTGATAGTGCGGATCGGGAAAACCTTGTCGTTCAAATACTGGATGTATTCGTAGGTCTGCGGGTGCTCGTGGCCGGTGTCGGCGAACACGGCCTGCAAGTTTTCTGCGCCGCGCTCGATCGCGAGAAGCAGCAGCGCGGTGCTGTCTTTTCCGCCGGAGACAGACACGATATTATGAGTAGTAGACATTGGATTTTTGCCACGTTGGTTCGTGGCTTTGATGTTGATGTCACGTATTGTATTTGATTAATCGCTTCGCGTGTGAAGTAGTGATGTTGCGGGATCGCCGTGTATCGGAGCAGCAACAATCATGAATGCAGAAGAGTTACCTCAATACAACGATGTCATGACCGCCCTGACACCAGTGCTCTACGATTTACCCGGCAAGTTGATCGCGATCGACGGGCATTCAGGCGTTGGGAAGACAACGCTCGGGCGTTATCTAGCTTGGCGGTTCAACATTTCGCTTATCGAGACGGACCTGTTTCTGATCCCGAGCCAAGGCAAGCTGGTCTACTTCAAGGAAGCACTGAAGCATGTCATTGCGCGCCGGCTCTCTAAACCGCGTCCTGTGATCGTCGAAGCGGTCGCCGTGCGTCGTCTGCTCCGATATCTCGAGCTCGAGCCGGACTACGTCATTTACGTATCGAGCAAGGATGCACCTGAAAGCAGATCATTAAAGGATGAGATTGCTTCCTACGATGCTGAATTCAAACCGGCAACCAGTGCAGACCTCGTTATCCAAGTCGATCATGGTTGATTAATCTGACCGGATATCTCTGATTCCGTGCCTGCGATTGCTTTCACAAACGCAATCATGTCCATGAAAATACGATCTACGAAGTCGTACTCTGTCATGAGGTCTTCGACCTTAAAAACGGTCGTCTCCTTGGCCCTCTTATGCAACTCGAAGCGCGCGTCCTCTACGCGCTCGACACCCACTGTTTCTACAATTCGGCCCCCGTCCATCCGGACCTTAATTTTCAAAGAGCCTCCATGCCGAACAGGGTTTGCGTGAGCGATCTGCCCCCGTACATCGGAAGCCTTTTTTGCTCGGATTAGTAAGGGAAGCAACTGGGGCCATGGCTCACCCTGCAAACCGACTGCTGCGGCGCTGATTATCTGAATTTTTCGATCAATGCCCCGAACAGATGCGAAGATGGCATCCGCCCGCGCTCGCGATCCTCCGAGAACGGCGGCGAAGATATCTTCCAGATAGTCCTCCACGTGTTGAAACCTGAGTATGCAGTGTCCAACAAGCGCATAGAACCGCTGCTGTTCGGCACGAAACTTTTCGACCCCAGCCGCTTCTGAAGGCTCGTCACTGGTCATGACCACACCATCCTCAAAATCCGATTACCTAAGCAGTGATGTTGCGTGATTGCGACGCGCACCAAGCAGGGCGCAAGAATCATCCCCGCAGTCTGTTGATCTATTGCCCCCGAACTTCACTAGAAATCACGGAAGCTCATAAATCAGGGGAAAACGTACACACACGTGAATCGCGGCTACATAAGCTTTTCTACAAGCCGCTGATTTGACTCAAGAATTTTTGGCTTAATTTGAAGTGCGCCCGATGAGCGCCCTAAGAATACCGTGGACAGTCTGATCAGCGACTCTTGACGGGGGTTCCACACCATGCAACTCGTTGAATCGTAAGCGATTTTCGTGGAGTAGAGAGTGGAGCGGGTAAGGGGAATCGAACCCCTGTCAGTAGCTTGGAAGGCTGCTGCTCTACCATTGAGCTATACCCGCGTGCCGCGTCAGGTAACACGTTGCGCGGCGGGTCTCAACCTCATGTGAGGTCGCATCCCCTGCCCGATGCGACCGGCGGATTGCGGTTGGATTTCAAGGGGATGACGTGTGGACATGAGGTTTGAGGCTTGAGGCTGGCCGTAGATGCCGGGCGGCCCTCCTCGTCATTCCCCTGCAAATCAATTGGTTTGCCTGAGGGCAGGACGAACCGCCCCACACTCGTCATTCCGGGGCGCGCGCCGCCGGCGAAGCCGGCAGAGCGCGAACCCGGAATCCCGGAATGTTCAGCGCTGACTAGAGACTCTCATGCTGGGATTCCGGGTTCGCGTCCGGCAAGTGCCGGCCGCGCCCCGGAATGACAGTGTGAGGCAGCAGGATGGCACTAAACATTTTTTCCTATTTCCCGTTGACAGCATCTCTCCCTGGACTATATTCTCCTTCGTCCTGCCCCACCGAGAGGGGCGATCGCGATCGTCACGTTCGCGGGGTGGGATGCGGTGGACGCCGGAGATGCGGCGTTACGCGGTTCACGGGTGACGTCTGTCTTCGGGCAGGACGGATCTGCGCCAGCACTGCCACTGGCAAGGAGACGTTTGGCCTTCGGATGGAAAGATCTCTGGACAGTGTGACGGACGACCAAATCGAAACGCGTCCGGCTTACTCGCTTGAGGCACCCTGTCCCATTCGCCTTGGGACTGTAATTTTGGTGATCGGATCGTTCGCCATGGCAACGCGCAAGCAGGCTGAAAAAACACCGCAGGCGGAACGTCGGGCACTTGCTCGGCGCCTCCGAAAGTCCTGATGCACTCACTATTGCGGAAGACCGCATTCGCATCAGGCCCAAGGGTGCAACGGGCACCCGGCGTTCCGCACGCCCTCTCACAAGGGGCGGGAATGCGACAGACGACGGCGCCCCCGCGCCGCAAATAATGGGGGCGATGACGCATGTCTGAAGCGCAGTGGCTGTTTGACAGTTGAATCGGAAATCGCGTGACGCGCGCACGCCCAAACCAAACGCCGTCATGCGCGGGCTTGTCCCGCGTATCCACGCCTTGGCCCCGGCGAAAGGCGTGGATGGCCGGAACAAGTCCGGCCATGACGTGAGGAGAGGTCCGGGATCACCGCGACGTTCGCACAGCGCCGCCCGGCCATGACGTAGAGAGAGAGCGGGACCGCCTCTTCCCGCTAGAAGCGCCTCGCCTGCTCAGCGAAGCGCTTTCCTCACCTTACCAAGTCGCGAGGACCGAGCCCTTGAAGGTCTTCTCGATGAAATCCTTCACCTCGGGCGACTGATAGCTTTCCACCAGCGTCTTCACCCAGGGCTTGTCCTTGTCCACCGCACGCACGGCGATGAGATCCGCATACGGGCCCTTCGGATCCTCGCGCAGGATCGCGTCCTTGACGGGATCGAGTCCGGCCTGGGTCGCGTAATTGGTGTTGATGCCGGCAACGTCGACGTCAGGCAGCGTACGCGGGAGCTGCGCGGCATCGACTTCGGTGATCTTCAGCTTCTTCGGATTGTCGGTGATGTCGAGCAAGGTCGGCTTGAAGCCGACGCCGTCCTTCAGCTTGATGATGCCCTTGTCGCGCAGCAGGATCAGCACGCGGCCGCCATTGGTCGGATCGTTCGGGATCGCCAACGTGGCGCCTGACTTCACCTCGTCCCAGGTCTTCACCTTCTTCGAATAGATGCCCATCGGGAAGTTGATGGTGTTGCCGACAGCAACGATCTTGTATTTGCGATCGGCGACCTGGTTGTCGAGATAGGGCTGATGCTGGAACGAATTGGCCTGCAGGTCGCCGGCTTCCAGCGCCGCATTCGGCACCACGTAATCGGAGAATTCGACGATCTGGATGTCGAGGCCCTTCTTGGCGGCGACGGCCTTGGCGGCTTCCAGCACCTGCGCATGCGGACCCGGGGTCACGCCGACCTTGATGGTCTCGGCTGACGCAGCGCCGGTGAGTGCGGCGAAGGCGAGGATGGAGAGAAGATAGCGACGAAGAGACATGGTGTTTTCCATTGTGAGTAAACGAGTGTGAACGGGCCCGCTGATGCGGGCGGTCGTTCAGGAATGTCGCGTGCGCTTGTCGAGGCGGCGCGAGATGAAGTCGCCAAGGCTCTGCACGCCCTGCACGAGACAGATCAGCACGGCGACCACGGTCGCCATGACTTCCGGCATGAAGCGCTGATAGCCGTAGCGGATGCCGAGATCGCCAAGCCCGCCGCCACCGACAGCGCCGACCATGGCGGAATAGCCGATGAGGCTGACAGTCGCGAGCGTGAGCGCCAGCGTCACCGCCGGCATTGCCTCGGGCAGCAGCACCTTCCAGACGATCTGCAGCGGGCTGGCGCCGAAGGCACGCGCGGCCTCGACCAAGCCCTGATCCACTTCGCGGATGGCGCCTTCGATGACCCTCGCGATGAACGGCGTCGCCGCGATGGTCAGCGGCACCACGGCGGCGCTGGTGCCGATCGAGGTGCCGGCGATCAGGCGCGTCAGCGGCACGATGGCGACGACGAGAATGATGAACGGCGTCGAGCGCGTGGCATTGACGACGAGGCCAAGGATGCGATTGACGTTCGGCGCCGGGAACAGTTCACCGTTGCGGCTGGTCGCCAGGAAGATGCCGAGCGGCAGTCCGGCCAGCGTGCCGAAAATGCCGGCCAGCGCCACCATGGTGAGCGTGTCCAGCGTCGACCACAGGATCATGTTGATCAGTTCAGGCGACATAGCCGAGATGCTCCACGGTGTTGCGGGTCGCGGTGAGATTGGCGATCAGCTTGGCCTGCAATTCCGGCTCGGCTGCGACGGATGCGATCAGCGTGCCAAACGGATGGTCGGCGACATATTCGATCTGGCCATGCATGATGTTGAAATCGACGCCGTAAGCGCGCGTCAGCCTGGATAGCACCGGCTCATCGGCATCGGCGCCGGTGAAGGCGATGCGGATCACAGCCTGACGGCCGGGCGCGTAATCGGCCAGCAGCTTGCCTTGCAGCCATTCCGGCACATTGCCGCCGGTGACTTCGCCGACGAAACGCTTGGTCGTGGCATGGGTCGGCTTGGAGAAGATCTCGTAGGTCGTGCCCTGCTCGATGATCTGGCCGCCTTCCATGACGGCGACGCGCTGCGCCAGCTTCTTCACCACGGACATTTCATGGGTGATGAAGAGAATGGTGAGGTTGAGATCGGCATTGATCTGCTTGAGCAGTGCGATGATCTGCGCGGTGGTCTCCGGATCGAGCGCCGAGGTCGCCTCGTCCGACAGCAGCACTTTCGGCTTGGTGGCGAGCGCACGCGCGATGCCGACGCGCTGCTTCTGGCCGCCGGAGAGTTCAGCGGGATAGCGGTCGCGCTTGTCGGCGAGGCCGACCATGTCGAGCAGCGGTTCGACGATGCCCTTGATATCTTTCCGCGGCGTGCCGGCGATCTCCAGCGGCAGCGCGATATTGTCAAAGGCGGTGCGCGACGACAGCAGGTTGAAATGCTGGAAGATCATGCCGATGGAGCGGCGCGCCTGACGCAGCGCCTTCTCGTCCAGCGATCCGATGTCGAGGCCGTCGACGGTGACCTTGCCATGGGTCGGCTGCTCCAGCCCGTTGATGAGGCGGATCAGCGTCGACTTGCCGGCGCCGCTCTTGCCGATCACGCCGACAATGGCGCCTTCGGGCACCACGAGGTCGATATTGTCGACCGCTTTCACCTCGGCGGAATCGTTCCGCGACGGGAAGATCTTGCTAACGCCATCGAAGGAGATGATGGCACGCCCTCGTTCGCCAGAATCTTGCGGATCAAGAATTGGCACGGGCGCTCCGGTCGGCTTGGACAGGGGAGCGTTCATTGAATGACGTTTCTACGCAGTTGTGAAGCACGGGGCCGGCCTGCGTATCGCGGGCGCCGTGGCTGCAACCTACTGATTTCGGGCAACATTTCAACCGCACTGCACAAATGAGGAAAATCCAGCGGTTTCAATGGCCTGCGGGAGGAAAAGAGTGCCGGGAGACGGCTGGTGACAGCGCTAATCGTCTCCCGGCGAGTTTTCGGGAGATCAGGAGCCCGGGGTCCAGGTCCAGACGATGTCCTTCACATTGATCGCCTTGGGGATCAGGCCGAGCTTGTGGAAGCGATCCGCCGTTTCCTGCTGGGTGGCAATGATCCGGTCATTGATCGGGACCACCGTGTAGTTCGACCGTTCGACGGCGCGCGTGGTGGCGGTCTTGTCGACACCGGTCGCCTCCTGCAGCCGCGTCGCCACCTCGGCGCGATTGGCTTCGGCCCACTTTCCTTCATCGGCAAAGGTCTTGTTGAATAGCGCGACGATGTCCGGATGCCTGGTAGTGAAATCCTTGTTGGCGAGAAAGAACGAAATCGAATCCTGCACGTCCTTGGAGAAGGCAATCACCCGCGCCTGCTTGTTCTCGGCGAGCGCCAGATACGGATCCCAGATCGACCACGCGTCGATATTGCCACTGGCGAATGCCGCCACGGCGTCGGCGGGGCCGAGATAGACCGGCGTGATATCCGCATAGGTCAGCCCGGCCTTCTCCAGCGCGGCGATAATGGTGTTGTGTGCACTCGATCCCTTGCCGAAGCCAACCTTCTTGCCCTTGAGATCGGCGAGCGTCTTGATCGGCGAATTCTCGGGAACGATGATGCCCTGATTGTAGCCCCGCGACGGGATGGCGGCGATATAGACGAGATTGGCACGCGCAGCCTGCGCGAAGATCGGCGGCGCGTCGCCGGCATAGCCGAAATCGACATTGCCGGTATTGATCGCTTCGAGGATCGGCGGCCCGAACTGGAACTCAACCCAGCGGATGCTGATGCCCCTTTCCTTGAACACTTTTTCGAGCGTGGCGCGCTGCTTCACCGCGGGAAAGATGCCGGCCTTCTGAAAGCCGATGCGGATTTCCTTCAGCTCCTGCGCCGCGGCTGGTGATGCGATCAAGCCGGCTGACAGCAACAGTGCTGCGGAGAGACCTGCGACCATAGATCGTCGGGAATAGGACATGCGCTGTTGCTCCATTTGCGCCCGGGCGATGCAAGGGCGTGATGGTGAAACGCTACGCGCGATTGCGAAGATTGTGCTTTCAAAGGTCGCGGGCAGTCTGCAAGTTTTGCAATCCGAAGGTCAGCTCCGGGAGCAGCTTCGTCTCCGCCGCAGGGAAATAACCTGCTCTTCCGGAGCCACCCGGAAGGCACGCGGAGAACGTTTCCGCTGCACAACAAGGCCACCGCAGCATGCCTGCATCGCCGCGCCCGGAACTACAGTTGGCCATTTCATTGACGGAAACGCGCCGCTCTCGCACCTTTGCTGCTCACGAAACATCATCAGCAAAGCAGTGCCAACATGCTTCCGATTCACATCGCCCGCTTCATCGAACGCTTCGTGTTCCGGCGCACCCGGGCGCTGCAACTGGCTGCCGTAGCCTCCATTCTGTCGGTCTCGTTCGCTTGCGCGCAGACGCCGGACACGGTGCGCATCGGCTATCAGAAGTCGTCGACGCTGATCGCCGTGCTGAAGACCAATGGCGAATTGGAGAAGGCGCTCGCGCCGCTCGGCGTGAAGATCTCGTGGCATGAATTCACCAGCGGCCTGCCGCTGCTCGAGGCCATCAACACCAACAATGTCGATTTCGGCGCCGATGTCGCCGACACCGTGCCGCTGTTCGCGCAGGCCGCCGGCGCCAAACTCGCTTACATCGCCGAGGAAGCCGCCTCGCCTGCCGCGCAGGCCATCGTGGTCCCGGCGGAATCGCCGCTCAAGACGGTCGCCGATCTCAAGGGCAAGAAGGTCGCGGTGACCAAAGGCGCCGGCAGCCACTTCCTGCTGCTCGCCGCGCTGAGCAAAGCCGGCCTCACCTTCAAGGACATCCAGCCGGCCTATCTGCCGCCGGCCGACGGCCGCATCGCCTTTGTCGGCGGCAATGTCGATGCCTGGGTGGCATGGGATCCATTCCTCACCAGCGCGCAGCGTCAGTCCAACGCGCGCGTGCTCGCGGACGGCAGTAACGGACTTGCCAGCTACAAGCGCTACTATCTGTCGTCGGCCGCCTATGCGGACAAGCGCGGCGACGTCCTGAACGTCATTTTCAAGAAGCTGGACGAGACTGGCAAGTGGGCCAAGGCCGAGCCGAAGGAAGCCGCCAAGCTCCTCTCAAGCCTGTGGGGCATCGACGCCGCCACCGTCGAGGAAGCCAACAGCCACCGCTCCTACAAGGTCGGCGCCGTCACCAAAGCCGGCCTGTCCGAACAGCAGATCATCGCCGACGCCTTCTTCAACGAAAAGCTGATCCCCGTGAAGGTCGATGCCAGCGACGTGAAGATCTGGGCGCCGAAGTAATCCCATTCTGACATTCCCTGAAAGACAACAAAGATGAAGACCGCCCTCTCCGTCATCGCCGCCGCGATGCTCGCCCTCGTCTCCTTTGGTGATCATGCCGACGCGCAGTCCGCCACCAAACCCGAACTCAAGGTTGGTTTCGTGCCCGGCCCCTATATCGACGGCTTCAAGAAGGGCGTCGAGCCCGAGCTGAAAAAGAAGGGTTACACCGTCAAATACTATGAGTTCTCGACGGGCCTGGAAGCCAACACCGCCGTATTCAAGAACGATATCGACGCCAATGTGATGCAGCATACGGTGTTCCTCGACAGCTATAACCAGCGCCAGAAGACCGACCTCACCGGCATCATCACGGTGCCGACGCCGCCGATGGGTCTCTATTCGACCAAGCACAAGACATCCGATGCCGTGAAAGCCGGTGCCACCGTGGTGGTGCCCAATGATCCCGTGAACCTGCAGCGCGCATTGTGGATCCTGCGCGACCTCGGCTGGATCGAGATCAAGGACAACAACCCCGTCGATGTCACCGAGCTCGACGTGATCAAGAATCCAAAGGGCATCAAGATCGTCCCGCTGGAGAACGCGCAGGCGCCGCGCGCCCTCGGCGATGCCGACTTCGCCGCCGTGCAGGGCAATTTCGCGATCTATAGCGGACTCAAACTGACCGAGGCCTTCGCGCTGGAAAAGATGACCAAGCCCTATACCAATGTCGTGGCCGTCCGCCGCGGCAATGCCGAGACGCCGTGGGCGAAGGACATCGTTGCCGCCTATCAATCGGACACGTTCAAGACCGCTATCCGGAGCGACAAGTTCTACGCCGGCTTCACCCTGCCCGAATACTTCAACTGAGCACAACCTGCGCGCGCAGGCAGCCCTAGCGCGACGATCATACCCAGCCGCGGATTTGACTCCCAGCGCGGCTCGGTTACGCTTTCCGGAGGCGTTATGAGACGCCTTCGGAAACGAGGGATATGAGAGGTCAGGTCGCCGGGCTATTGCTGGTCTTGTGTGCGATCGCCACACCGGCGACCGCCCAGACGCCTTCGAGCTTCGAGATCGCCGCCCGCTCCCGCGGCACCCCCGACATTCCCGGTCTCAACATGGTCTGGCTGAGACCATGGACCGATCTCCGCCACGCCCGGGAATGGCGCAACATCGTCGTGCATCAATCGGAAGGCGCGGTCGGATCCGCCTGGCGTAACGCGGTCGCGCAGATGCAGAAACCCGATCGCCGCGGCGTCGCCATCTGGATCGAGACCGACGGCACGGCTTACTGGTCGACGCCCGAATGGGCGGTACCGAAACATCTCAACCGCGGCAATCGCAACGACAACAAATATATCGACAACAGCGGGACCTATCAGCAGATCGACGATGACTCATCGATCGGGGTCGAGTTCGTCGGCAACTACCCCAATGTCCGCAAGCCGCCGACCGACGCGCAGATCGCAGCCTGGCGCGTGCTTGTCCGCGTGTTGCAGGCCCGCTACGACATCCCGAATGAGCGCGTCTTCGCCCATAACTGGATCGACTACAAGGATCGCCGCTACTGCGAGGGCTGCGAGCTTGCCAGGATCGCCCGGACCCAGGGAATCGAGACTGCGCAGCAGATGGCCCCTGCGCATCAAGTCGAAAGCGGCAAATAGGCCTTACGTCCCCACCCGCAATGCCGCGCGCTGTTTGCGCAGATAGGCGATCACCGACAGCGCCGTGATGCGGCCGGTCTTCGGATTCTCCGACGGGATGTTTTCGATCTGCATCGAGAACCGTGCAGAATCCGAATCCACTTCCACGCGATGGACGTTGCGGGTGAGCGCCGGATCGGCCCAGATTTCCAGTGTTGTGGCGTCGGGGCCTGCGCCTGCGAGCGACAGCGCAACGGCGACATTGAGATTGGCGGGGAAGCCCTTGGCGGCCTCGCGCGCCGTGCCCTCGAAAATCTTCATCGGTTCGGTGATGCTCTCAATGTCGATCTTGTTCTCGACGATATAGGGCGCGCCGGCGAGGCCCTTCACCGGCTTGCGCGTTACCATCTTCACCGACGAGATCTTGCCCTCGGCGGCAGCAGTCACGGCATCGAGCCCGATCAACGCGCCGGTCGGCACCACGATCTGACCACCGTTCTGCTTAGCAAGTGCGACGAGATCCTCATTGAACAATAGCGCTCCAGCGCTCAGCACGATCGCGGTCTTGCCCTTGCTGACGAACGGCTTGACGATCTCGGGCAGCAACGCTGCAGGCGCACATTCGATCACGATATCGGCGACATCCACGAGATCCGCGATCGGCAGCACCGGCGGCGCCTTGCCGAGACCAGCCAGGAACGCCTGATGCTTCTCCGGATTCTGCACGGCGACCGCCGCCAGAACCAGGCCGTCGATGCCGCGGTCCAGTGCTTCGGCCACCTTGCGGCCGATCGGGCCGAGGCCAACAATGACCACGCGCGTGGCAGACTTTGCTTCAGTGCTCATCAGGTCTATCTCGTCCAACGATTTCGGGGCCACGCCGCCACATCCGGAAACGGTTCTCCCCCGGAAAGGCCGCAATGTCCATGCGGTGACGTCAGCCAGTTTAGAAGGCTTCCGGCATCACGCCATCGTGCGGCGCGTGCGACAATCCCGGGCTTGCACGTAAAAGGACGTTTCGATAGGTCTGCCGTGATTGCTGTCTCGGCGAGGCCGCACGTAAGCGTTAACGTGAACCAACGCGCCGATCGAACCTGATCCAGGCTCGACCTGCGCGACTCCGCGTCAAACAGGCCGATCTGGATTCCCCGGGAATCCACATGACCGACACATCTTCAGAAGCAATTTCCAACGATCTTCACCGCATCACGCGCGTTCGTCACGAGCTGAAGCGCCGTCTGCTGACCGTCAAGCGCGTGACGTCGGTGACGCCGCATATGAAGCGCATCACCCTCACAGGCGACGACCTCGAAGGCTTTGTCAGCGCGTCCTATGACAACCACGTCAAGGCATTCTTCCCGCGCCCCGGCGAAGTCGAACCTTTGATGCCGGTCTTCAGTGAAGGGCGCGTGCTGGTCGATGAAAGCGCGCGGCCAATCGCGCGGGACTACACGCCGCGGCGCTATGACGAAGCCGCGAAAGAGCTCGACCTCGATTTCGCCATTCACGATGCGGGGCCTGCCACGACCTGGGCCACCCAAGCGAAGCCAGGCGATAAAATCGGTATCGGCGGCCCGCGCGGCTCGTTCGTCGTGCCGGACGACTTCGACTGGTACCTGCTGATCGGCGACGAAACTGCCCTGCCCGCCATCGGCCGCCGACTTGAAGAACTGCGTCCTGCCACACGGGCCATCGTGATCGCAGAAGTCGCCGATGCTGCCGAGGAGCAGACCTTCGCATCCAGGGCATCCGTCACAATCAACTGGCTGCATCGTGGCCAGCAAAGCGCCGGCTCGACCACCCTGATGGAGGATGCCTTGCGCAACCTCAAACTTCCCGTTGGAGACGGCTATGCCTTCATCGCCAGCGAATCCGAGGTTGCCAAGCGCCTCCGCAGGATTCTCGTCGACGAGCGCCAGCATCCCAAGGCATGGGTCAAGGCATCGGGCTATTGGAAAGGCGGCGCAGAGAACTATCATGAGCCGCATGACGACTGACCGTCGCGTCCCGGACTAGCAGGAGATCTGGTGTCCCATCGTTTCACGCGCCGCGATTTTGCCGGAGCGGCCGGCGCGCTCGCCGCCGGCCTCACCGTCCCGACTGCAAAGGCCGAGGCCCAAACAGCCCCGATCACACCGGCAACGCTTGGCAACGACCGGCGTTTTCCGGCGGATTTCGTCTGGGGCACCGCAACGTCGGCCTATCAGATCGAAGGTGCCGTCGCGGCCGAAGGCCGCGGCCCCTCTATCTGGGACAGCTATTCGCACACACCGAAAAAGATCCGTGGCGGTGGCAACGGCGACCACGCAGTGGATCATTTCCATCGCTACAAGGAAGACGTCCAGCTGATGAAAGCGTTGGGCGCGAAGGCCTATCGCTTCTCCATGTCATGGTCGCGCGTGTTTCCGACCGGCATGAACACGCCCAATCCGCAAGGGCTCGATTTCTACAACCGCCTCATCGACGAGCTATTGGCCAACGGCATCGAGCCATACGCCACCCTGTATCACTGGGATCTGCCGCAGCCGCTGCAGGACCGCGTCGGCGGCTGGGCGTCGCGAGATACATCGAAGGCGTTCGGTGATTATGCCGCCCATGTGGCGCAACGGATTACCGACCGTGTGAAGAACATTTTCACGATCAACGAATGCGCAACCTTCGTCGATTTCGGCTATGGCAGCGGCCCGGTCGAGCTCGCGCCCGGTCTGAAGCTGTCGCAAGCGCAGCTCAATCAGATCCGCCATCACGTCGCACTCGGCCATGGTATGGCTGTCCAGGCGATCCGCGCCAATGGGCGCCCGGACACCAGGGTTGGCCTCGCCGAGAATGTCGCGTCCTGCGTCCCGGCCATCGAAACACCGGCCAATATCCGCGCATCCGAAATCGCAACGCGCGAGATGAATGGCGGCTATATGACCGTCATTCTCGAGGGCAGATATACCGATGCATTCCTGGCCTATGCGGGCAAGAATGCACCGAGCTTCACGGCAGAGGAGCTGAAGACCATCTCCTCGCCCGTCGATTTCGTCGGCCTCAACGTCTACATGCCGCAACATTACGTGGTGGCGAGTGGTGATCAGCATGGCTTCGCATTGGTGCCGTTCCCAACCTCGTTCCCGCGCATGGATTCAGACTGGCTGCGAATCGGGCCGGAAGCGCTGTATTGGGCTCCGCGCAATGTCGCCAAGGTCTGGAACGTCAAGCAGATCTATATCAGCGAGAACGGCACATCGGCCGCCGACCGGCCGGCCGGCGACGGCAATATCCACGATCTCGACCGCGTCATGTATCTCAGGAACTATCTCACGCATCTGCAGCGCGCGACGTCGGAAGGCATCCCCGTAAGAGGGTATTTCCACTGGAGCCTGATGGATAATTTTGAGTGGTCGGATGGCTATGAAAAGCGCTTCGGCCTCTATCACGTTGACTTCACGACGCAGAAGCGAACACCGAAGCTCAGCGCGGAGTTCTACCGCAACCTGATCGCGGCGAACGCACTGGTTTAGTCTGCACCGTCGTTCCGGGGCGCGAGTGTCAGCGAGCGAACCCGGAACCTGGAGATAGTTGAAACGCTGGTTAGCTCACATTTCGAGATTCCGGGTTCGCGCGCGAAGATGCGCGTGCCCCGGAATGACAGAGTTTTACAGCAACTTCCCATCGGCTCCGAAGAACGGATGCGGACCGTCGAAGTCGCCGATCGACACCTGATGGGTCACCAGATGGCCGCCCTCCTCGCCATCCGGAAACCAGACATGCAGGTGGAAAGCGGGCGGCTCGACACGAAACGACGGCGGGCGCAATTCGGCGATGTCGAGATCGACCGCATGGTTCGGCGCCGGGCAAATGGTCGCAACCGTTCCGGCGAATGTCGTCAGCGTCGCACGATGGACGTGGCCGGCGGCGACGATCCGGACACGCGGGTGCTTGCGGACGATGGCGACGAGCTCATCCACATTAAACAGGTCCTGTACGTCCATGTGCTCGATGCCGGTGCGGAACGGCGGATGATGCAGGAATAACAATGCCGGCCGCTCGCGCGATGATGCCAACGTGGCATCCAGCCAATCGAGCGTCGCTGCTTCCAGCGTGCCATGCGGCTTCCCCGGCACATGCGAGTCCAGCAGGATGATATCGAGCGGGCCAAACGTCCGCGCCTGATCGAGCGGGCCCGACGACTTGGCATAAGCCCAATCGGGAAATGCCGCGCGCATCATGTCGCGAGCATCATGATTGCCGGGAACGCCGATGAACGGGATCTTGAGCGGTGCCAGCAAACGCCACAGATGCTCGTATTCGCCGGGTGTCGGCGTATCAACGAGATCGCCGGAGATGACAACAAGGTCAGGCCGCGGTTCGAGCGCATTCAGCTCGGCCACACAGCGTTCCAACGCCCTGGCCGTGTCGACCTTGCCATAGGCCAGCTCGCCCGGCGCCTTGATATGCAGATCGGAGATCTGCGCGATGATGGTGGGCCTGGGCTTCGACATCAGTCTTCTTTCGGCAACACGCGAACCGCTTGAGGCGTGACCGACAGGCCGACGCGCTCCCCTGCACGTACATTGATGGTGTTCGGCGCGTCCACCGTCAACGGCTTGTTCGCCGCACCCGTCACCACGAGACGCTGGCGATCACCGATAAAGGCGACGCTTTCGACCGTGCCGCGCAGGAAGGCGTCCGCCTCGGCGACAATTCCGATGGTTTCCGGCCGGATCATCGCCACTGCCGCAGCGTTATCGGCGGCATCACTGAGCGCCAGCCAGCCGCCGGGCAGCGTCAGCCGACCGCCGCTCACCGGCCCCTCTACGATATTGGCCGCACCGACGAATTCGGCGACGAAACGGTTCTGGGGAGCAAAGTAAATCTCCCGCGGCGTGCCGATCTGGGCGATGGCGCCCTTGCGCATGACAACGATACGATCGCCGAGCTCCATCGCTTCGGCCTGATCGTGAGTCACATAGATCGCGGTGATCCCGAGCGAGCGTAGCAGGCTGTTGAGTTCACTGCGCAACCGGTCGCGCAGCGACGCATCAAGCGCCGTCAACGGCTCATCCAGCAGCAGCACCCGTGGACGCACGGCCACCGCGCGCGCCAAAGCTACGCGCTGACGCTGGCCGCCAGATAATTGATCGATCCGGCGGTTTTCGAGCCCGCCGATATTGGTCAGCGCCACCATCTCGGCGACACGCGCCGCGCGTGCCGCCTTGTCGACGCCGCGAATCTTCAGCCCATAGCCAATGTTCTCGGCCACGGTCATGTTGGGAAACAGCGCGTAGGACTGGAACACCATGCCGACATGGCGCTGCTCGATCGGCACCGCGGTCATGTCGGTCTTGTCGAACAGCACACGGCCGCCCGCATCGGGCGTCTCCAGACCGGCGATAATCCGCAGCATGGTGGTCTTGCCGCAACCGGAAGGGCCGAGCAGCACCAGCGTCTCGCCTGACACGATATCCAGTGAAGCCGGCGCCAGCGCCTGCGTGCCGTCCGGAAAGGTCTTGCCGCAATTCTGGATGTGAACGGCCGCACCGTGGCCTGAGATAGCGCTCATTTCTTTTCGCCCTTCTCGGCAAACATCTGCATCGCCACCAGAAGGGGCACAATCATGATGAAAAAGATCAACGTATACGCTGACGCCACTTCCAGCCGCATCGACGCATAGCTGTCGGCGAGACCGACCGGCAGCGTCTTGGTGAGCGGCGTGTGCAGCATCCAGGTCAGGTTGAATTCGCCGAGCGACAGCGTCACCACCATCAGCGATCCGGCGAGAATGCCGGGCATGGCGTTCGGCACGATGACATTGCAAAACCGCGTCCATGGCGACGCACCGAGCGAGGCAGCCCCCTCGTCCAGCGTCTTGATGTCCACCGAAGCGAACACCGCCATCACGGAGCGCACCATGAAGGGCATGGTGAAGATCACATGGCCCGTCAGGATGAACAGCCACGACTGCCGGAAGCCACCGAAGCCGCCATAGGTCAGCAGCAGCGCCAGCGCGATGGCGAGGCCGGGGATCGCCAGCGGCAGCGTGATGATCTCCTCGATCACACGCGACAACCTCCCGCCCTTCACGTGCAGCCCATAAGCCGCGGGCACGCCGACAATCAGTGTCACCGCCAGGGTCGCGAAGGCGATCAGAAACGACAGCCCGATTTCACCGGCATACAGATTCCAGACCTGCACCACCCATTGCAGCGTGACGCCCGACTGGATGCCGCGGAAGTAATTGACCGTGACGCCAGCGGAAATCGACAGCACAACAGGCACAACGAGGAACGCCGCGACGAGCAGTGTGAAGCCGAGTTGGCCAGCGAAAATCAGGCGATCGCGCATCGGCTCACCCCGCCGCCGCGACAGCGCCGCCGCTCATCGAGCGGGCCAGCGCAAGGATCGCCCAGGCGATCACGCCGAGTCCGATCGACAGCGCCGCCGAGATCGCGAAATTCGCCGCCAATGTGAACTCGGTATAGATCAGCATCGGCAGCACATCGATGTTTGTCGCAAGCGTGAAGGCTGTGCCGAACGCGCCCATCGCCGTCGCGAAGGCAATCGCGCCCGAGGCGACGAAGGCCGGACCGAGCGCCGGCAGCACAACATCGCGTTGAACCGCCCACGGGCTCGCACCGAGCGAACGCGCCGCCTCCTCCAGCCCGATATCGAGCTTCTGCACCGCGGCCATCACCGTGAGGATCACGCGCGGAATCGAGAAATAGAGATAGCCGAGAAACAGACCGAAGATTGAATAGGCGAACACGACTTTCTCGCCCGTCAATGCCGCCGTGATGGCGCCGATCAGGCCCTGACGCCCAGCCAGCAGAATGATCAGGAAGCCGACCACGACCCCGGGAAATGCCAGCGGAAATGTCAGCATGGCGATCAGCACGGCGCGGCCGGGGAAGCGATGACGCTGCAGGAACAGGCCGGCGATGGTGGCAATCACCAGCGTGGCGATGGTCGTCGCGGCAGCTAGTACGACCGTATTGATCAGCGTGGCGCGATAGCGCGGTTCTGTAATGATCGCCAGATAGGCGGACGCGCCGCGCGATCCGCCGGCACCGACGGCGAGCAATTGCGCCATCGGCAAGAGGAAGAAGGCTGCTGTCACCACCACGAGCGGCAACAGGCAGATCCAGATGAAATTACGATGCGACATGAAATTATGGTGCCCCTGCCCCCGCCGGGGCACCATTGTGCATCAACGGACTTCGGCGAGATAGCGGTCGCTGAAGCCTTTCTGCGCCAGCTCCATCTTGCCCCAGTCCACGCTCTTGGCGCGGGCATATTCGCTGTCCGGCAGGAATTTGGCCTTCACGGCTTCCGGCAGTTCGATCTTGCGGGCCGGACGGAGGTAGGCGTTGGTCCAGATCGCCTGGCCCTTGTCGGACAGGAGATAGTCCATAACCTTCTTGGCCTTGTCCTTGTGCGGCGCGTTCTTCACCAGACCGACCACATAGGGAAACACGACCGAGCCTTCGCAGGGAATGACAAATTCAAAACTGCCCTTCTCGGAATACTTGGCGCGATAGGCATTGAAATCATAATCTAGCAGGATCGGCATCTCGCCGGAGACGACACGGGCATAGGACGTCTGCTTGGGCACGATCGCATCGTTCTTCTTCAGCTCCTTGAAGAAGGCGATGGCCGGATCGAAATTCTGGTCCGAACCGCCGAGCGCGAGATTGACCGCGACAGCGCCGACATAGCCGACGGCGGCCGACGTCGGATCGAGATAGCCGACCATGCCCTTGTAGTCGGGCTTGGCGAGATCCTTCCAGCACTTCGGCACCGGCTTGCCAGCCAGGGCATCCTTGTTGACGAAGAAGCCGAGCGTACCGGAATGGATTGTGGTCCAGTAGCCTTCGGAGTCCTTCAGGCCGGCATCGACCTGATCCCAGCCAGCGGGCTTGTAGGGTTCGAGCGCATCCTGCGCCTTGGCCTTCATGCCGAAGGTGACGCCGAAATAGCCGATGTCGCCAACCGGATTGGCCTTCTCGGCGAGGATCTGAGCCAGTGCCTGGCCGGAATTCTTGTTGTCATGCGGCATCTCGATCGAGAGGTCGGTCTTCACCGCCTTGATCATCGACGCCCAGTCGGCCCATTCCGGCGGACAGTTGTAGCAGATGACGTCCGCAGCACGGGCGGGCTGCGATACGGCGGCGAGCGCCAGCGCGGACAGAGCAAATACCAAGCGGAACGGTTTCACGGCGATCGTCTCCATCCTGGCGCAGGCTTTAAGGCCGGCGCATAGAAGTCTGAGGGGAATGCGTGACGCCCCACTATAGGCCGCGGATGAAACTTTTGCGACAAAGCCAACCCGCAGCGCATTTGTGCACCGCAATGACCGTCAAGCCCATCGACAACGTCCCGCGGAGGATGTGAAATCGCCCGTCGCCGCTGATATTGGACTGTTGATGTGAAAGAGACGCCCGAACGCGATCGAGGCCTGCTCGGTCTGGTCGAACGACTCATGAGGAGGCCAGGCGATCCCGAACCGATCAGGCCTGAGCCAGACGCGGACACCAGAGACGGTTTCGATCCGGTCGTCGCAGAGGAGAATCCGGCGGCATCGCTGGAGCCGCAACTTGCAGTCGAGAGCACCCGCACGCTTGGCCGCTCGGAAATCGCGGATGTGATCCTGCGCGCGCTAAAAGGTATCGATGGCTGTCCGACAGCCGGCTTCGAGGTGGTCGTCTATGGCACGCGCCCGTGGAACGCCATGTTGCGCATCACGCCGGCCGCCGGCGCGGTGCCTGACGCGCGTGCCTGGCGGCAGCGGGTCCAGGACATGGTCCAACTGTTGCGACATCAATACGAGTTGCGCGAATAGACCGGAGGCCTAGCCTTCCATGCGCACCAGCACGACCTCAAACGGCACGCCGGGCCGTTGCTTGACGACACCTCTGCAGGACGCCGTCGTGGTCTTGGATGTCCCGACCAGATCAATCTCGACTTCATCGATGCCGAAGATCGCCGGCTGGCCGTCCGCATGCCGGCGGGTCGCAATCGTCGCCGTGAAAGCATCGCCGTTCTGGATATAGGAACCGCTATAGGCGATCACCGTATCGCCGCCCGACAATCGACCATCAGCGAGCGTGATAATCCCCATGCCTTCCTTCTCGGGAATACGAAACCACGCCGAATAACGGCCATCCGGGAGCATGACAAACCTGAACTGTAAGTTGCGGTACAGCCAATTACCACCAACCCATCAGAAAGACGTTAACCAGATCGGTCGCATTGAAACGATCGATCTCGTCTTCCCCAATGTAATGCCGCGCTACTTGCCGCCCCCGATATTGCCGCCCTTGATATGGCCGAGCGAGTTGCTGCCATAGGCAGAATTGCCGTGATTGCCGCTCATCGCGGCATTGCCACGAAAGATTGCGGGACCTCGCATCTGGCCATAACTCCCGTAATAGCCGTGGTGCGCCTTGTAGCTACGATGGACTTTCTTCGCAGAAGCCGCCGTCGCCGTGAAACTCGCGATCATCAGTGCAGCTGCCGCCGTCGCCAGAATCTTTTTCATGTTCAACCCTCTGTAACGCCCTTCAGGAAAACGCCGGTCGCTGCGTCTCGTTCCGGCACAGATCGTCGCAAAAAACGGCCGTACGACGCTCTCCGGACATCCAGTCCACAGACCTGGTAACGCTTTGCTCACCATACAAAATGGGTGGCCCCGACCGCGATCGGTGGTAAGTGGGTGCTGCTTATTGCGCATCAAATAAATTACACCGCGTTCGGACATCATGTTGCTAGATCAGTCCTCCATCTTCGCAGCGATCGGACTCTCGAGCGCGGCGCTCGCGCTCACATTGCTCGCCACCTGGCTCGTCGCGCGATCCGAGACCTATCTGCTGACTTGGTCGATCGGTCTCGCGACCACGGTGGTTGCCGTCATCATCTATGCAGGCTTCGAGCAGTATGATTCGAGGCTACAGCTCGCTGCATTCATATTGCTGCTTGTCGGCTTCGGGGTGATCTATGCGGGCACCACGCAATTCTGCTCGAACCAGGCCCATTGGATCCGCGCCGCCCTCGTCACCACCGCAGGGCTCGTTCCGATGATCATCGGCTTTGCGCTTGGTTACACCGGCGTCGGCACGATGGCCGCGAATTTTGGCACGGGCCTTCTCGTTGCGCTGTCGGCAGCACAATATTGGCACGCGCGCGCCGAAGCACCGCTGCTGATGGTCGCAAATGCGCTACTCTATCTCGTAACGGCCGCATCGTTCGTGGCCTGCGGTGCCGAACTCTTGCGTACCGGGCAATTCGTGCTGACCGATCGACCGATGAATTGGGCAGAACAGTTCAATTCACTGATGGTGATCGTCGGTCTGACCGGGATCGGTGCGCTATCACTGACAATCAACCAGATCCGGACGTCGAACCGGCATAAATCCGATGCCATGACCGATCCTCTGACCGGCCTGCTCAATCGGCGCGCGCTGTTTGGCGAAAAGGTAACGGAGACAGCATCCAACACCGCCATTCTGGTGATGGATCTCGATCACTTCAAAACGATCAACGATCAGTTCGGCCACGCCGCCGGCGACCGCGTGCTGCGCGCCTTTGCCGAAGTCATCTTCTCGAACATTCGCGCCGAAGACGTTGCCGCGCGTCTGGGCGGCGAGGAATTCTGCATTGTCCTAGCCGCGTCGAGCCCAAAAGCAGCAGCCGCTGTCGCCGAGCGCATCCGATCAACGCTGGAGACAAAGACGTTCCCGACTTCCGCCGGTGTTATCCATGCCACGGTCAGCGTGGGAATCGCGATCCGGTCAACCGAGCCTGAAACGCTGCAGGCATTGCTTAGCCGTGCCGATGCGGCGCTCTACCAAGCCAAGGCGGCGGGCCGAAATCGCGTGCAGATTTCTGATTTTCATCTGGCCGCCTGAGCCGCGCGACACCCGGTTCCACGAAAAATTAAGCACTGGCTGGCAGCGTAAGGTTTTTCGGCAGAATGCCCCGATGCCCGGTCAGAAAACCATCGCCATAGAGACGCTCAATCTGCTGCGCGCCTCAGAACCTCTCCCGAACGACAGCCACCTCAAGGCGGCGTCGATTATCGCATTTCCGCTCGGTCCCATTGAGGTCGAGCAAATCACGCCGCGGTTCTTCGCCTCCTTCGCCATCGAGAGCCTGCTGCGCTCGATCTGCTATCGCGAAGAACAGTGGCTGATCGACGCCCGGCACAGCCATGCCATGCGAATGACACTGAACTGGGTCGAGGCAGAAAGCTGACGACAGAATTATCCCTCAGCCGGAACCGTATCTCGCAGTGACGGCCGCTCCGACACGGCTGCGAACCAGTCGGTCAGGGCCGGCCGCGAGCCGCGCCAGTCGAACGATGCGAAACGGAAATCCAGATAGCCGAGGGCGCAGGCAATAGTGAGGCTGCCGATGGTGATGCGGGCGCCGAACGATGCGACAGAGTTTTCCATCTGATCGAGCGCCGCGGCGATCTTGGTCATCTGACCATCGATCCACTCCGCCGATCTGATCTCGTCGCTACGGCAGGTATTTTCATAGCGCGTGAGCAGCGCCGCATCGAGCAAACCGTCACCGAGCGCCTGTTCGGTGAGCACTTGCCAGCGCTCCGCGCCGCGCGGAAACAGCGAACCGCGTCCGAGGTCGTCGAGATATTCGCAAATCACCCGGCTGTCGAACAGCAGCGTGCCATCCGCCAGCTTCGCCGCCGGCACCTTGGCGAGCGGGTTGAAACCTGCGATCCGCGCGTCGCGCTTCAACGGATGCGCGGCGCTGGGCAGCTTCACGATACGATCGGCGATCCCGAGCTCGATCGCACAGGCCATGACCTTGCGGACGTAGGGCGATGTTGGCGCGTAGAACAGTTCGATCCTGTCGCTCATGGCTTCTGATCCTCCGCGTCGATGGCCGCCAGTGCGGCGCGCGCGACTTCGACATCCTGCGCGCCGGTGCCCGACCCGACGCCGACTGCCCCGACGCACTGGCCTGCAATCATAATGGGCAGTCCGCCTTCGAGATTGGTGAGCCGGCCGCCGCCTGCGATGGCGAGCTTGATCTCGTCGGCGGGATTGAGCCGCGACGTTGGCTGCCGATGCGACGCAGCGGTGATGGCCTTCGACATCGAGGTTTCCCGCGACAGCAATTTGGCGCCGTCCATCCGAACAAAAGCCAGCAGATTGCCGCCGTCGTCAACGATCGTGACGTTCTGCGCCACGCCCAACTCTTCTGCCTTGGCGACGGCACCCGCCAGCGCTTTGAGCGCGCCTTCATGTGTCAGCTTGAGAGAGGGTTTAGTCGTCGCCATGGGACTGCTCCTGTATCGATATGCGGCTTTTGCGCTCGACATCGCCGCTCATGCGGCGTCTGCCGGCAGCAACAGCACTTTGCCGATGTTTTCATTGGCTTCCAGAATGCGGTGAGCTTGCGCAGCATCCCCGAGGGGCAGCGTCCGCCAGATCAGCGGCCTCACCTCGCCGGACGCGACCAGCGGCAGCACCTCGGCGCGGAGCGCGGTAGCGATTGCGGTCTTCTCCTCGTCGGACTTCGGCCGCAGCGTCGACGACGTCAGATACAATCCCTTCCGCATCACCAAACCGAGATCGATCGGCACCACGCCGCCTTCCATGAAGGACAGGCTGACATGCCGTCCGCCCGGCACGAGCGCATCGAGATTGCGCGCCACATAGGAACCTCCGACGATATCGAGCACAACATCAACGCCGCGCCCGCTTGTGGCGTCGCGCGCTGCGGCAACGAAGTCGTCGGTACGATAGTTGATTGCGACGGCACCGAGCGCTTCCACCGCCTTCTTCTTGGCATCGCTGCCCACGGTCGCAATCGCCGTCGCGCCGCGGGCGATGGCCATGCGGATCGCAATAGTGCCGATACCACTGGCACCGCCATGCACCAGCACGGTCTCGCCCTTCGACAGCCGGCCGCGTTCGAACAGATTGTGCCAGACGGTGAAGAGCGCTTCGGGCAATGCCGCCGCCTGCTCCATCGTCAGCCCCTCGGGCACCGCAAGACAATGAGATGCCTTGGCGATGCAATAGCGCGCATAACCGCCGCCCTTCACGAGGGCCATCACCGCCTGCCCCTGCAACGCAGCGTCGCCGCCGACCACGCGGCCGGCGACTTCGAGACCGAGCACGTCAGTGACACCCGGCGGCAGCGGCACGGCACCACTTCGCTGCATCAGGTCCGGGCGATTGACGCCGGCTGCGGCGACCTCGATCAACACTTCGTCGGGACCGGGCACCGGCACCGGTCGTTCGACTTGCGTCAGAACGTCAGGACCGCCTGCTTGCGTCGCGATGATCGCCTGCATGGTCGACATGATCGTCGACACTTCGTTCTTCATGATACGCTTATCCACTCTTCACTCGGCCGACGCAGCAAATCCGCCAGCCTATCCATCATCGCGTTCGCAGCCGCGAGTTCGTCGAAACCGATCCATTCATCAGCCTTGTGGCCGCGAGCCATATCGCCGGGTCCGCAGACGAGCGTGGGAATGCCGGCCTCTGCGTAGAGGCCAGCCTCGGTGCCGAAGGCGACTGTGGTTACGGGTTGCGTATCGCCTGCCATTCCTGCGACCAGATGCGTCATGGAGGCATCGGCGGCGGTCTCGAGCCCGGGATAGGCCGACAGTTCCTCGGAGACGATGTCTGCCTCCGGTGCATTGGCGCGCAACCGATCGCGCTCACGCGCAACCACCTCATCGATCCGCGCAAGAATCTCGCCGGCATCACGGCCTGGCATGGTGCGGATCTCGTATTCCAGCACGGCGCGTTCCGGCACCAGATTGACCACGGTGCCGCCATGCAGCGAGCCGACGTGAATGGTCGTGTATGGCGGATCGAACGCCGCATCGCCGCCGCGCGCGATTTCCTCATCGGCCAGACCGCGCAACGCATGCGCGATCGCAACGCCCGCATCGACCGCATTGGCCGCACGATGCGGCATCGCCGAGTGGCCGGTGCGGCCTGTTACTGTCAGGCGACGCGCGACCTTGCCCTTGTGCGCGCGAACGACGCGCATAGTCGTGGGCTCACCAACAATGGCGAGTGCAGGCATTGCAACGGACTGCACGAGCGCGTCCACAAGATCAGGCGCACCGCGGCATCCGACTTCCTCATCATAGGAAAACGCCAGATGCACGGGCGCAGCTGTCGCGGCTTCATTCAGGCGCGGCACGGCAGCGAGAACGACGGCCAGAAAGCCCTTCATGTCGGTAGCGCCGCGGCCATAGACACGCCGATCACGGACGACGCCTGCGAAGGGCGGCACGGTCCACGCCTGCCCGTCCACCGGCACGACATCCGTATGCGCTGACAGGACCACACCGGGACGATCCACAGGACCGATAGTCGCGAGCAGCGAGGCCTTGCAGCCATCAGGCGACGGCACGCGGCGCGAAGACACGCCCGACGACGCAAGTATCCGCTCGATATATGCGATGATATCGAGGTTCGAATTCGAACTTATACTTTCAATACTGATCAGCTCGCAAAGTATTTGAGCTATTCTCTCGATCATCTATACTCTCAATACTTTTACGATTGCGGGAGCATCACGATGACCTATTCCATCTCGGCACGCTGTCCGGAGACCGGCGCGTTTGGCATTGCCATTACATCGTCCAGCATTGCCGTGCCGGCGCGCTGCGCCTGGGTGGGACCTCTGGGTCTGGTGGTGTCGCAGAATGTCACTGATCCGTCGCTCGGCCCGACCGGCCTCGCACTGCTGCGTCAGGGCCTTGGCGCTGGTGCGGTGCTGAACAATCTGACGCAAGGCACGCCGCAGCCGGCGTGGCGGCAGGTCGGTGTGATCGATCGCTATGGCCAAGTGGCCTGGCATTCCGGCGCACAGGCCTTGCCGATCATCGGCATTGCGCAGGGCAATGGTTGTCTCGCTATGGGCAATCTGCTGGTCGATGAGAAAGTCCCGAGCGTGATGGTCGCGCGGTTCGAGGCGACGGCCGGGCAACCGCTGGCGGAGCGGCTGATGTCGGCGCTGGAAGCCGGCCTCGATGCGGGCGGCGAGACCGACGACGAACATGCCGCGGGCCTGCATGTTGCCCACATGTTCGATTGGCCGGTGGTCGATCTGCGTGTCGACTGGCACGACGCTCCGATCGGTGAACTCCGCGCGCTGTGGGAGCGCTATCGGCCGCAGCAGAAGGACTACATTGCGCGCGCGATGAATCCGGGCGCTGCGCCGTCGTTCTAAGGCAGAGCGCCTCACGCCGCCTCACCCGGCGGAAACGCCACGATATCGTCGGAGCCGATGGTCAATCCGATCTCGGCTCCGACCGGACAGGACGACAGCGCCGCAATGCCCGGCGAACGCAGCAGGATGCGCTCGCGCGCGCTGCCGGGCGCGTCGATATATAGATCGACATGGCCGCCTTGAAACACCTGTGTCATCACAGTGCCGGGCAGTGATCCCGAAGCGCCACGCGACGTGACGGCGAGATGCTCCGGCCGCACGAAGACATCCAAGGCATCGCCAACCGAAAGCGCGGCAATCGGCGCCGCAGGAACTTCGGCGCTGATGTCGCCGACCGAAACCACCGCGACATCGCCGCGCTTCTCGACAAGACGCCCGTTGAGGATATTGGCGTCGCCCACGAAGGACGCGACGAAGCGATCCGCCGGACGGCGATAGATATCGTCGGGTGCCGCGATCTGGCGGATGCGCCCGGCCGACATCACGGCGATGCGGTCCGACATCGACAGCGCCTCACCCTGATCATGCGTCACGAAGATCGTGGTGACGCCGAGCTCACGCTGGATCTGCTTGAGCTCGACCTGCATCGAACCGCGCAGATTCTTGTCGAGCGCCGAGAATGGTTCGTCGAGCAGCAGCACCTTCGGCCTGATCACCAAGGCCCGCGCAAGCGCCACCCGCTGCTGCTGGCCGCCCGACAACTGCCGCGGCTTGCGGTCGGCAAAGCCTGTGAGCTTGACCAGCGCCAGCGCTTCGTCGACGCGGCGCGCGATCTCCTTCTTGTCGACGCCGCGGGTCTTCAATCCGTAAGCGACGTTCTTGGCGACGCTCATATGCGGGAACAGCGCGTAGTTCTGGAACACGATGCCAATCTCACGCATATGCGCGGGCGTTTCGGTGACCAGATCGCCGTCGATGAAGATCTCGCCATTGTCGGCTTCGAGGAAGCCGGCGACCAGATTGAGCAGCGTCGTCTTTCCGCAGCCGGATGGGCCCAGCAGAGTCATGAACTCGCTCGGCCGGATCTTCAGCCAGGCTTCATGTAGCGCCATGGATTCGCCAAAGCGCTTGGTGACGCCGTCGAGCTGCACCGCCGGACGAACTTTTTCGCTGGTCGCTTCCGGCGTGTGTGCCGTCATTGGATCAGTGCGCATCAACATTCAGGATTTTCCCGAGGCCCAGGAAGGAATTGGCGATCGTGAGCAAGGTTGCGGTCACGACGATGTAGATGACCGAGAGTGCGGCCAATGTGGGATCCGCGAATTCGCGGACGTAATTATACATGGCGACCGGCAGCGTCTGCGTCGCCTGACTGCTAACAAACAACGTCGCCGTGAATTCGTTGAAGGACAGGATCGCCGCGAACAGCCAGCCGCTGAGCAAGCCCGGAATCAGCAGCGGGATCGTCACCGTGAACAGGATCCGCAGCGGCGTGGCGCCGAGACTGGACGCGGCCAGCTCCAGGCGCGTGTCGAGATTTTCCAGCGAGATGTAAGTGCTGCGCATCACGAAAGGCAGCACCATCACCACATGGGCGAAGATGACGAGCGGAAAACCGCGACCAACACCCGTCTGCGAGGCGAGAATGAGAATGCCAAGACCGACGGTGTAATGCGGGATGATCAGCGGCGACAGCAGAATGCCTTCAAGGAAATCCCTGAGCGCGAATTTGTAGCGATGAATGGCAAAGGCAAAGGCAGATCCGACGACGACCGCGATGCTGGATGCCCAGACCGTCACGGTCAGGCCATTCCAGAAACCTTTGGCGAAATCGGCATAGGAGAAGGCGCGATAGAACCAGCGCAGTGACCATGACTGCGGCGGAAACTGCAGGATCGCGCGATCGTTGAAAGCCGAGATCGCCACGACGACGCCGGGCAACAGCACGAACAGGAGAATGGCGGCAACGAGGACGCGGCCCGACCAGCGCAGCGCAAGGGTTGCAGGTGAGCGTTTCATGTCGTGCCCGCCATGCGTTCGAGCGGGCTCGCGGCTTTCTTCAGCAGCGCGATCACGGCCAGCGACAATGCGAGACCGATGATGGAGAGACTGGCGGCGAAGGGGAAATTGAACGACGAGAAGCCGAGCTGATAGATCAGCGTCGACACCGTGGCGACGCGGCCGCCGCCGATCAGCTGTGGCGTTGCAAAGGCGCTGAAGGTCCACGCGAAGGCGGTGGAGAAGCCGGCAACGATGCCGGGCATCGACAGAGGCAGCGTGATGGTCATGAAGATGCGGATCGGACCCGCGCCGAGACTTTCGGCCGCCTTCTCGTAATTGCGGTCGATATGCGACAGCGCCGCAGCCAGCATGATGACCATGATCGGCATGGTCACATGCACCAGGGCCGCAATCACGCCGCCCGAGGTAAACATCATCCGCAACGGGCGATCCACCAGGCCGAGCTTGAGCAGCAGCGTGTTCAGGAAGCCGTTATTGCCGAGCACGATCATCCAGGAATAGGTCCGCACCACCTCGCCGAGAAACAGCGGCGTCACCGACACGATCAGGATGAAGGAGCGCAACGCAGAGCTGTTGGTGCGCGTCAACGCATAGGCTAGCGGATAGGCAAGCAGCAGCGTGAACACCGCCGTTTCAAAACAGATCAGCACCGTATTCCAGAATGCCAGTGCGTAAAGCGGCCGCAGCATGGCTTCGAAATTCGCCCAGGTGAATCCACCGACCTCGAGCGTTCCGGGAATATAGGCCCGCACGCTGTACTGAAACACAGCCAGCATCGCCGCGATCAGGCCCACAGCAACGAGGCCGGCCGGCGAGACAAACCATCCCAGAAATGGACGTGTGTTCATGGACAAACTCGAAGTGGGCGAACGTGACGTCATGGACCGCGATCCGGCGGTATCAGCCGGATCGCGACCCGAACTCCTTTACGGAGCCATGATGTTTTCGGTGAACCACTTGCGCCAGGTGCCGGTCTTCTCGGCACGCAGCTTGGCGTCGATCACCAGCGTCTGCTTCGCCCACTGATCCGCGGTCGTGAACACGCCCGGCAGCGCTGCGATCTCGGGCTTGACCTTGGCGTTGTCTACCACCGGGCTGCCCTTCTTCAGTTCGGCGATCTTCGCCTGCACTTCGGGATCGAGCGCGGTGTTGATGAACTTGTAGGCCAGCTCCGCCTTCGTCGAGCCCTTGGTGATGCCCATCGTATCGACGCCGAGCACGGCGCCTTCCTTCGGAATCGCCAGCTTGATCGGCACGCCCTGGGCCTGCATGTAATAGGCGTTCATCGACAGCACGACCTGCACCGGCGTCTCACCAGTCGCAAAGAGCTGCTGGCTGTTGGCATCGTTGGTGTAGAACGCCTTGTAGTTCGGCTTCAGCGCTTTCATCTTGGCTTCGCCGACTTCCCAATTCGACGCATCGCCGCCGGACAGCTTGGCAGCAACGACCATCACATGGCTTGGATCGAAATCGGGCGACGAGATCATGCCCTTGAGCGCGGGATTCCACAGACCTTCCCAGCTCTCGAAGCTGACGCCCTTGGGCAGTTGATCGGGCAGATAGCCGATGGTGTAGACATAGGCCCAGGAGCCGATGTGATACGGGCTGATCTTGGCCTGCTCGACCAGATGACTGGCATTCGGAATCTTCGCCATGTCGAGCTTCTCGAACAGATTGTCGTTGGCATAGAGCCAGCCGACATGGGCCGTCGTGAAGGTAACGTCGCTCTCCGGCTTCGCAGCAGCGAGCTTGGCCTGGTTGAGGCGATCGATCGTGCCGCCGGTGATGTATTCGACCTTCACGCCGGTCTCGGCAGTGAACTTCTTGGCGATCGCTTCATCGATCAGATCGCGAAAACTTCCACCCCAGGTGCTGACCACCAGCTTCTCCTGGGCGGATGCCTGTCCGCCAATCGCGAGCGTCGACAGCAACATCAATGCAGTAAACTTCAAGGCGCGCTTCATCTCGAAACCTCACAAGGATTATGACGTAGAAAGAAAAGCAAACATCGTGCCAGACGATTGATAAATCTCAGGAATTTCCGCCGAACAGCCGCGCGCAACCGCACTCATCGATCATGCGAAAGATGAAGCCGCAAACGTCCGATTGATCTCTGTAGTGCCGGCGAAAAACGCGTCGTTACGCCGGAATTTCCGCGATGATGTCGATTTCCATCAGGTACTCAGGCTTGGCGAGGCCCTGAACGATAATCCCGGTCGAAACCGGATAGACGCCCTTCAGCCATTTGCCGACGACGCGATAGACCGGCTCGCGATAGGCGCGATCGGTGATGTAGATGACGATCTTCACCACGTCCTCAAGCTTGGAGCCTGCCTCTTCAAGCAGCACCTTGGCGCATGTCATGGCATTCTCCGTTTGCGCAGCGGCATCGCCGATACCAACGATCTTGCCGTCGAGATCCATAGCCGTCTGGCCGCGCACATAAACGGTGTTGTTGGCGCGAACGACCATGCAGACATCGTTGTCGAGCGACTGCTCGGGATAGGCTTCCTTGGTGTTGAACTTGCGAAAACGCTGATGGGTGGTCATGGAGCAGATCCTCAGGCGGCGAGACGATGGAATGTGCGATCGGAGAAGATCAGGGGCAGCGCAGCTTGGTTGCGAACGTTCAGCACCTCGCCCGCGACGATGCGATGCGAGCCGAAATCAAACACGCTGGCAACACGGCAATCGAAATTGCACAACGCACCATCGAGCGCAGGCGCGCCGGTCAGCAACTCCGACCAGTCACCGGCAAGAAAACGGTTGTCGCGTAGTTCAGGGATCAACCCGGCGAAGCTGTTGGCAACACGCTCCTGCGTATCAGACAGAATGTTGGCGACGAACACGCCATTGGCCAGCAGCTTTTCGAGATGGCGATTGTCGCGGTGAACGCTGAACACAACCGATGGCGGCTCCATCGACAGTGAGCACAGCGACGACACTGTAACGCCTGCACGCCCCGCTTCGCCATCCGTCGTCACCACCGCCACGCCCGAGGCCGTCATCCGCATGGCGTCGCGGAAGACATCGACCTCGACCAGCGGATGCGTTGCTGCGCTCACGACTTCGCTCCATCGATGCGATCTGACAGACCCGCCGACTTCTTGACGAAATCCAGCGGCCCGGCAAAGTCGAAGCTGTTATAGACCGCCGCCAGATGATTGAAGTGCGGCGCCTGCGCGAATTGCACGAAGGTCAGGCGATGACCGGCATAGTCTGAATTGAGCAGGTCGCGCGCGAAAGCGAGCAGCTTGCGGCGATCATCGGCCTGCCACTGATCGTTCAGCGAATAGAACTTGTTCAGCCACTTGCCTGATCCCTCGGCCTCGAACGCATCGGCATTCGGGGTGATGCAGATCTGGCCGCCGCACAGCTCGCGGGCGATATGCATCATCGCCGGGAGCTGCGAACAGGCGAACACGCGGCCGGCATACAGCATCGACTGCTGCGGCATCAGAAGGCCGCCCGGGCTCTTCTCCGCCATGGCGATCGACGCAGTGAGATGCGCGTTGATGCCTTCGCGATAGCAGACCAGATCGGCGAGCTTCTCGCGCACCGACTGCAGCTTGTCGAGACCGGTCTGCTTGGCGTTCCACATGGCCGCGCCGATCATCATATCGGCGGTGTAGAGCAGACGCAGCACGTAGGGGAATGCCGAGTAGCGATGCAGCGTCGAACGCACGAATTGCGCAGCGCGGGTATGGCGATAGAAGAACACATCTTCCCACGGGATCAGCACGTCGTCGAACACCACCAGCGCCTCGACCTCATCGAAGCGATTGGCGAGCGGATAATCCTTGGCGTTGGCGCTGCTGCGATTGGCGAAGCCACCACGGCAGATATGCTTGACGCCCGGCGCGCCCATCTTGACGATGCAGCCCACCGCATAGTCTGAGAGTTTTTCATTGGCCCAGGCGCCGACGGTCGGCTTCAGATAGGCCTGATCGGCATAGGCCGCAGCGGTCTCATACTTCGCGCCGCGGATGATAATGCCAGCATCGGTTTCACGGGTGACGTGAACCATCAGGTCCGGATCCTGCTGCTGCGGCGGCAGCGAACGGTCGCCCTTCGGATCGGTATTGGCCGAGACGTGGAAGATGTCCTTCTCGATCACGGCACGGATGTGATGATCGATATTGGCGGCGAAACGCGGATCGATCTCGGCCAGCACGTCGCGCCCGTCGGTGAGCGACCACATCTCGCCGATGGTCTCGTCGCCGACGCGGGTGACCACGCCGCCGATGTCCTTCATCACGTGATCGACGGCCTTGATCTTGTCGTGCCAGTCCTTCTGTTCCGTCGGCGGCTTGTAGAAGACCGAATGCGTCTCGTTGTCTTCAACGTAAGTGAGGTCGGCGGCGTAACGCTCTTCACGCGCCATGTCATACATCCGGGCCTTGACGTCGATGATCGGCTTCAGCGCCGGGTGCGTGGTCACGTCCTTGACGCGCTCGCCATCGATCCAGACCTCGCGGCCATCGCGAATGCCCTGCTTATATTCTTCACCCGTGCGGATCATTGATTGGCTCCTGTTCGACTGGACGACAGGGTGCCGAAGGGCCTATCATAAGGAAAATATTTTTATGTTTGGAGATGCATAGGAAAACACGATGAGGTTCTCGCTCCGGGCCCTGCGCTATGTGGTTGAAACGGCCGATGCAGGCAGCGTGACGGAAGCCGCCAAGCGCCTGAACGTGTCGCAGCCCTCGATTTCGGCCGCACTCAGCCAGCTGGAGGCCGAACTCGGCGTCCAGATCTTCATTCGCCATCTCGCCAAGGGCGTGACCCTCTCCCCCGCCGGCCAGCGGCTGGTAAACGACGCGAGACTGCTGCTCGCGCATGCGCGCGATTTTGCCCAGAGCGCCCAGTCGCTTGGCAGCACCCTGCACGGCGAGATCGTGGTCGGTAGCTTCTCGACCCTCGCCACACGCTTCATGCCGGGGCTGCTGTCCGGCTTTCGCGAATGCCAGCCGGGCATTTCGGTAAAACTTGAGGAAGGCGACCAGCAGGAGATCATCGACGGGCTGGTCTCCGGACGGACCGAACTCGCACTGTCCTACTCTTTCGCTGTTCCCGACGAGATCGTCGGTGAGAAATTCTGCGAGCTGCCGCCCTTCATCGTGCTGTCGGCGGATCACCCTCTGGCAAACCGGTCGTCGATCAGCCTGACCGAAATGCGCGACGAACCGTTCATCCTGCTGGACCTGCCGCATTCGCGCGACTACTTCGCCAGCCTGTTTACGGCATCCGGTATCGAGCCGCGCATTTCCTTCCGGACCCGGTCATTCGAGCTGATCCGCGGATTGATCGGGAATGGCCAAGGATATTCGATCCACAATGCCGTGCCGCGCACCACCATCGGTTATGACGGCAGCCGCGTCGCCGTAGTGCCCATCACCGAAAAATTGCCGGCAACGCATGTGATGGCGCTGCGTCTGAAACGCCACGCACTGCGACCGGCGGTGCAGACATTCGCCGATTACGCGCGTGATGCCTTTGCCGTAGGCGGCCAGTTCGCGCCGGGCTCAATAGCCCCGGCGAGGGTCGACGCGGCTTAGCAGCTCCTGCCCCGACCGCAGCCGGCGCACGTTCTCGCCGATCTGCTGTGACGCAGAACCCGGCAGCGCCACCGATGCGAGATGCGGCGTGATCAGCACATTGCCCATCGCCCAGAGCGCGCTGTCCGGCGACAACGGCTCGGAGGCAAACACATCCAGCGTCGCTTCTGCGATATGGCCCGAACGCAGCGCTTCGATCAGCGCCGGCTCATCGACGATGCTGCCGCGCGAGACATTGATGAAGACTGCCCCCGGCTTCATCTGCGCCAGGCGCTCGGCGTTCAGCAGCCCGCTTGTTTGCGGCGTCTGGGGCAACATGCAGACGAGAATGTCGCTATCGCCCAGGATATCCGGCAACGCAGACAGACCGGCAGATGTCTCGATGCCCTCCACCGACTTCAGCGTGTTGGACCAGCCACGTACGCGATAGCCTTGCCGGGCGCATTCGAGCGCCGCGGTCAGCCCGAGTTCGCCAAGGCCGAGAATGCCGACCGTGATAGTCTCGGGATCGCGCGGATGAATATAGTGCCAGCGGCGCTCGCGCTGGGCGCGCTCGAAGGCTGGAACGTCGCGCGCATGGCGCATCACCGCGAACAACACATAGCCAGCCATCATCCGCGCCATCTTCGGGTCGGACAGGCGCGTGATCGGAACCTCCGGCAGATCGTCACGCCCGACCAGCGCGTCGACGCCGGCGCCGAGATTGACGACGAGGCCGAGATTTGGGTAGCGCGCGAAGAAACCATGCGGCGGCTTCCATACAAGTGCCTGCCGTACGCGTGTGGGATCGGCGATATCGTCGGCTTGGCGAAGATCGATTCCTTCGGCCGCGAGCGCCGCACGCCACGTCTCGAAGTCATCGAAGGCGCTGTAGAACGCCATCACCTCCGACGTCATTGCGCGGCCTTTTCGGCGATCAAGCGCGATACCGCCGTCAATGCCAGCTCATAGCCCAGCGCGCCGAGCCCCGCGATTACGCCAGTCGCCGCACGCGACACATAGGAGTGATGGCGAAACGGCTCGCGCTTCCAGATATTGCTCATATGCGCCTCGATGATCGGGCCCTCGAAAGCGAGCAACGCGTCGAGGATCGGTACCGACGAGTAAGTGAGACCGGCGGCATTGATGACGATCCCCTCGGCCTTCTCCCGCGCCTCCTGAATCCAGTCAACCAGAACGCCTTCGTGGTTGGACTGGCGGAAGTCGACCATCAAGCCGAGCGAAGCTGCATGGTCTTCACAGCGCTTCTTGATCGAGACGAAACTTTCGCGGCCATAGGTGCCGCTTTTGTCCAGCCCATAAAGATTGGCATTCGGACCATTGAGGAAATAAACAACTGGAGACGTCATGGCCGCGCTTTCATGTGTCTGGAGGGCAATCGGGTATTCTTGAGAGGCAAGACCGAGCCGGGAGAAAATACCAACGAACGAGTGACGTCGGATGATCCCAGATGCTCAACCCTTCGCCAACAGGGCGCATGCAGCTACGCATCGACGCAGCGCATCCGCAAATTGAACCTTAGAGAGACCTGCCTCATTGCAGAAATCAAAAGAACCTATGCGGTTCGACGGATTTCAGTATGGTTCAGAGGTTGCTCTCGCAGTAGGTGGAAAGCCCGGAGGCGGCACCGTCTGCCGCCCGGTAAAAAATGAGCGAGACTGCCAATCGAAGGAAACCGGCCGAAAAATCGGTCCGGATCAGATGCGGTGCACGGTCGGCATCCGGCTAATGCATTGGCGCGTGTTTCAAGGAATCCCTGATTTCGCGCCAGACGTTCACACACCAGTTTCTCGCTCTATGGGTCAACACGTTTCTCAAGATTCACTCTCGCTATCGCCTATCTCCTTTTACGATCAGCAAGAGTCGTGCCAACAACTGAAATGCTGGATCATCCACTCATCGGATGCACTGCGTGCGCGGGGCAATCATCCAACATTCCGAGCATGGTTATCGGGTGACCAGGACGCCACCCTTGATGCAATCTCCAGTCTGCCGATCAGCGGCATCTGGCGAAAACTGCAACGATTTCGTCCGGATCATATCAAGCGAGCTGCTCGCCTGAAAAACGACAGCGCTTTAGCCGCCCTTCTTACCGTCGGCGGCGAACTGCTTCAGGAACGCTGTGAGATCCTTGATCTCCTGCTCGTTCTTGATGCCGGCAAAGCTCATCTTGGTGCCAGGGATCTTGCCCTTCGGGTCCTTGATATAATCGGTGAACACCTGATCATCCCAGGTCAGGCCTGAATTCTTGTTGGCGTCGGAATAATTATAGCCCGCAACGGTGCCGGACTTGCGCCCGAACAGACCGTTCAGGATCGGCCCTACGGTGTTCTTCGCGGTTTCGCCGACCTGATGGCAGGCGCGGCACTTGTTGAAGGACTTCTCCCCGGCTGCAACATCCTGCGCCATGGCATCGGTTGTCATCAGTGCGAACGACAAAGCGAGCAGCGAAAAGCGAAACGTCATCCTGGTCAAACCTCAAATGTAGTGATTGTTATGGCGTGCGAGCCATCGCGACAAAGACGAATGCCCTCGCCTGCTACTCGACCTTGGGGCCGGACTTGCCGTCAGGCGTGACGTCGATGGACATGGCGCGCCCGGTCACCTTCGGCGCCGGCCGGCAATCCTTCATGCACGGATTCTTGTTCCAGAAATGCTTCTCGGACGTCTCGCGGTCGTCCTCGAAAAATGCTGCAGCATTCGGCATCTTGATCGACGTGAAGTTCTTCTCGTTGAGTTCGAATGTCTCGTCCTTGACGATATCGTTCATGCTGAGAATGTAGGCCGTCAGCGCATAGACCTCGTCATTGGTCAGCGACTGCGCATTGCCATAGGGCATCGCGCGCTTGATGTAGTCGAACACGGTGGACAAATCGGGCCAGAACGAGCCGACGGTCTTGTCGGGCCGATCGGCCTTTAATGTCCCGGCGCCGCCGGCAAGCACCGGCCATCGACCGACGCCCTGTCCGAATTCGCCGTGACAGGACGCGCACTTCTCTTGAAACAGATCGTCGCCCTGCTTCACGGTGCCCTTGCCGACCGGAAGACCGCGCCCGTCCGGCCGGACATCGGTGTCCCAGGCCGCGATTTCCTCAGCGGTGGCCGCCCGGCCGAGCCCAAGCTTACCCGCAGGCTTTGCCACCTCGCGGCCCGCCATCTGCTGGGCAGCGCTTGGCGCAATTATGCTGCCGAGCAGACATGCCGCCAGCACCAGTGTCAGGGCATTAGCCGATTTCGACATTTTCAGTCTCCCCGCCTGAACGCACCAGCCAGGTCTGAATGCCGTTATTGTGGTAGATCGAATTGACGCCGCGCACCTTGCGCAGATCGTCCTTTGACGGCTGCATATAGCCGGTGGAGTCGATGGCGCGGGACTGGATCATCAGCTCCTGCCCGTTCCAGTCGAAATCCACATAGAAGCGCACCACGGACTTGTCGAAGACCGGGCCATCGATGCGCGCGGTCTGCCAGTTGCGCCCGCCATCCATCGAGACATCGACGCGCTTCACCGTGCCGCGGCCGGACCAGGCCAGCCCGCTCAGCACATTGCGGCCCTTGTGCTTCAACGGCGCCTGCGGCGATGGATTGGTCACCACCGACTTCGCATCCATCACGAATGTATGCTTACGGGAATTTCCGTCGGCCAGAAGGTCTGTATATTTCGACGTCTCCTCGCGGGTCTGCCACGGCTGATCGCCGGCCTCGATGCGGCGCAGCCACTTGACCCACAGATTGCCTTCCCAGCCGGGAATGACCGCGCGCAGCGGATAGCCCTGTTCAGGACGCAGTGCCTCACCATTCATGGCGAAAGCGATCATGACATCGTTCAGCGCCTTCTCGATCGGCAGCGAACGGTTCATGCCGGCGGAATCGGCGCCTTCCAGCATCAGCCACTTGGCGTTCGGCTTCAGCCCGGCTTCATCCAGCAGTACTTTCAGCGGCACGCCGGTATACATCACATTGTGGATCATGCCGTGGGTGAACTGACAGCCATTGAGCTGGCTGCCGCGCCATTCCATGCCGGAATTGGCGGCACATTCCAGGAAGTACACCTTGTTGACGCGCGGCATCCGCTTGATGTCGTCCATGGTGAAGACCAGCGGCTTGTCGACGAGGCCATTGATCATCAGGCGATGATCCGCCGGATTGATCTCGGCGACGCCGCCATGGTGACGCTCGAAGCACAGGCCGGACGGGGTGATGATGCCGTCAAGGTCGTGCAGTGGCGTGAAATTGACCGAGGACTCCGCAGACACGGTGAGCCACGGAACATCGCGCCGGATCACATTCTTTTCGAATTTCGACGGCACGCCGTAAGGATGCTTGTCGACGCCATCGCCGAGATAGCGCTGCCAGTCCTGTACGTCGGTGATGAGTGCTTCGGATTTCGCCGTCTCTCCTGCAAGTGTGGGGATCGCCGACAATGCGGCGCCTGCGCCGGCCAGACCTGCCGCACCGAGAAAGCGGCGGCGATTGAGCGTTTCCGCTGATGTTCGATCAGTCATGCGACAAGCTTTCCTGTCTCTGCACTACGACGCCTGGATCAGGCCCCGGTCACCTTGACCGCGGTGTTGGGTTCGATCCTGACGGTTGAGACCTTCGCTACATGCGCCGCGACCACATCCCAGATCGGGGGACCCTGCGTATTCTCGTTGACGCTGGCCCAGCCCGAGACCGTGTAGGTCTTGCTGGCCTCGATCGGCTTGCCGGACTTCAGATGGGTCATCGCGGAAATGCGCGATCCCATCGGCTTGGAAATATCGATCGCGTAGCCCATGCCGCCCATGCGGACCATGTCGCCGCCGCCCTGGAAATACGGATCGGGATGGAAGATGTTGTCGGCGACATCCTCCAGCACTTCCTTGATCTGGGTGCCGGTCATCTGGTTGCGATAACAGTTCGGATAGGTGATCGCGGTGGCGTTGGTGATCTGCTCCCAGGTGATCGCATCGCCGGGGATCAGCGTGCCGCCCCAGCGGAAGCCGGGCGACAGCACGATCTCCGCATCGCGCTCCGCCATCATCGCGTTGCAGATCAGATCGTCGAACGTGCCGTTGAAATTACCGCGGCGATACAGCAGCGAATCCGTCTTGCCGATTTCACGCGCCAGATCCTTGGCGAACGGCGCCCTCACCTTCTCCACCAGCGCGGTCATCGCCGCATCAGGTTTGATGGCATCGGCGAAGACCGGCATCAGCTTGAAGCGGATATCCGCAACTTTCTTGTCCTTCACCTCGATATCGAGACGCGACACGAACTTGCCATGCGAGCCCGTCGCGACCAGCACCGTATTGCCGACCTTGATCAGGCCTGGCATGGCGTCATGGGTATGCGCCGTCAGGATGACGTCGAGCCCCTTCACGCGGCCAGCCAGCTTGCGGTCGACATCGAAACCGTTATGCGACAGCAACACCACGATGGAGGCTCCGGCAGCGCGGGCTTCATCCACCTGTTTCTGGATGTCCTCCTCGCGAATGCCGAACTCCCAGTTGGGGAACATCCAGCGCGGATTGGCGACGGCCGTGCGCGGCAATGCCTGACCGATCACGGCGATGGTGGCGCCGCCGCGCTCGAACATCTTGCGCGCTTCGAACACCGGCTCCTGCCATTCGTTGTCGCGAATGTTCTGTGCCAGGAATGCGAAGGGCGCGGAGTCAGCGATCTGCTTGACGCGCTCGGCGCCATAGGTGAATTCCCAATGACCGACCATGGCATCGAGCTTCAGGGCCGACATCACATCGACCATGTCCTGCGCCTTGGTCTGCAGTGACGTCCAGCTTCCCTGCCAGCTATCGCCGCCATCCAGCAACAACACCTTGTCATCGCCGCGCTCGGCGCGCACGGCCCCGATCAGCGTGGCGATACGGTCCATGCCACCCATGCGGCCGTAGTTTTTGGCGAGTGCCACGAAATCATCGGCGGTCAGCGCGAAGGCATCGGTGGAGCCGGCTGCAATCTTGAAGTAGTTGCGAAACTCGGCATCCGTGAGATGTGGCGGCATGCCCTTCACTTCGCCGACGCCGAGATTCACCGACGGCTCGCGGAAGTGCAGCGGCATCAGTTGCGCGTGGGTATCGGCGACATAGAGGATCGTCACCGTACCCAGCGGATCGAACCGCAGGATATCGGCCTGTGTCAGGCGCTGCTGTGCCGCAGCCCGACCCAGCGGCCCAAGGCCGCTTCCGATCGTCAGCGCAGACGCAGCCGCGGTCGCTTGCAGGAAATCCCGCCTCGATATCATGATCCACCTATGATCCCTTCCGCTATGGAAGGGTGAATGTTCAGAAGAACGTCAGGCCACGGTCAGCTTGTTGGTCGCGACATAGTCGGAGCCGTCGTCATCCTTCCAGGTGAAGGTGAATTCGCCGGACTCGGCAGCCTTGTAGAAAAACGACTGATAGGGATTGGCCGAGATGGCGGGATTCCAGTCGGCCTCGAACACCGTCTTGCCGTTGAAGGCGGCGGTGAACTTGTTGATGATCTTGCGCGGCACGACCTTGCCGGCTGCATCCTTGCGCTGGCCGGATTCCATTTCGTGAGAGATCAGCGTCTTGATCTCGATCAGTTCGCCCGGCTTGGCCTGGGTCGGAACGCGAACGCGCGGGGTTGGTTTGGTTGCCATGAGAAAGTCCTCGCCTGATAAATCTGTTCTGTGAACGAAGCCGCGCGACTAGCCGCCGCAGCCGCCGATCGTGACTTTCACATTGGCTTTCGCCATGTGCAGCTTGCCGTTGGACATTTCGGCGATGCAGACGATGTTCTGGGTTTCCGCAAGACGCATGCGGGTCGAGGCCGAGGCCTTGCCGCAAGCTGGCGTGAACCGGTAGCTGACGACGGCCGGCAGCGGATTGCCTTCGGCGAACACATGCACCGACTTGACGTAGTCGGCGTCGGTCATCGGGCTTTCGACATCGACATTGACCGGGACCACAAGGCCATTCTCGGCGATCTCGGGCACATCGAGCTTGATCTTGCCGCTTTCGAATTTCTTGTCGCCATACAGCTTCTTGATTTCGGCGGCGACGGCCTGCTCATCGGCCAGCGACAGTCTGGGAGCAAGGATTGCTGCGAGACCAGCGATCGCGGCCATGGCCAGCGTTTCGCGACGGGTCTTCTCGACCGACTTCAAAATCATGAGTGCTTCCTCCTGCGGGATTTGAGCAATCCCTTTACAATAGTATCGCTTGACGATTCCAAGTCTGATCTATCTTATCTGGGACATATCATTATATTCTTTTTCTTGAATGTAAAGATCTGAAATGCACAGGTGCCGCAGAGACGGCGATGTGGGAGGGGACAGATGAGGAAGACCGTCATTCGGTCAGCGGCAGCGGCCATTCTGGTACTCTGCGCGGGGAGCTTCGGCAGTCATGCGCAGGACGCCAGCGAAAAAGAGATCGAACGCTATCGCGAGATGATCTCGGACCCGATGTCCAATCCCGGCTATCTCGCCGTCGATCGCGGCGAAGCGCTGTGGGGCGAAGCCCGCGGCACCAAGAACGTCTCGCTCGAAACCTGCAATCTCGGTCTCGGCGCCGGCAAACTCGAAGGCGCCTTCGCGCAATTGCCGCGCTACTTCGCCGATGCCGACAAGGTCATGGATCTCGAACAGCGCCTGTTGTGGTGCATGCAGAACATTCAGGGACTTGATACCAAGGATGTCATCGCGCGGCGCTTTTCCGGCCCGGGCCGTGCGTCCGACATGGAAGACCTCGTCGCCTACATCGCCAACAAATCGAACGGCATGAAGATCGACATTCCGCTGAGCAATCCCAAGGAGCAGGAGATGGTGGCGGTCGGCGAAGCGCTGTTCTATCGCCGCGGCGGCGTCAACGATTTCTCCTGCGCCACCTGCCATGCCGACGAAGGCAAGCGCATCCGGCTGCAGGGACTGCCGAACTTCTCCAAGCCTGGCAAGCCGGCGCAGGAAACCATGGGCGGCTGGCCGACCTACCGCGTCTCGCAGGGCGCGCTGCGCACCATGCAGCATCGCCTGTGGGACTGCTTCCGCCAGCAGCGCTGGCCCGTTCCGGAATACGGCTCGGACGTCATAACCGCCCTCACCTCTTTCCTGCAGAAACAAGCGGTGGCCGGCGAACTCAACGTTCCGTCGATCAAGCGATAAGGAGCCTTGAGATGAAACGCGTTTTGACACTCGCCGCGCTCGTTCTCGCAGCAGGCTCGTTCACGTCAGCCGCATCAGCGCAAACCGCCAAGGCGCCGGATCCAGCTCTCGTCGATGCCTATATGAAATCCACCTTCGGTAAAGCGCCGCCAGAATGGCAGGCGCGCATCGAGCCGGACGAAACGCTGAAGACCTGCAACGCCTATCACAATGAAGTTCCCAGCGCCGAGGCCGAGAAGATCACCGCGCGCGAAATGGCGCGGGTGGTGTATCCCGCCGACGGCAAATTCCTCGGCAACTGGAAGGAAGGCGCCAAGATCGCCAATAACGGTCGCGGCGGCCAGTTCTCGGATCCACCTGACACTGTCAGCGGCGGCAACTGCTATGCCTGCCATCAGATGGAGCAGAAGGAAGTCAGCTACGGCACGCTCGGGCCGAGCCTGACCAATTACGGCAAGGATCGCAAATACGATCCGCAGGAAATCAAGAACGCCTTCACCAAGGTCTATGACTCGCAAGCCGTATTCGCTTGCTCGAACATGCCGCGCTTCGGCGTCAACAAGGTGCTGAGTGAGCAGCAGATCAAGGATATCGTGGCTTTCCTGTTCGATCCGGAATCACCGGTGAACAAGTAACGCGAACCGGGAGTGAATCGACATGACGAAGAGAAACGTGTGGTTTGCCGTCGTCCTGTCGATGCTCGCATCATCTGCAGCAAGGGCCGAGGAAGCCGTCGTCAGCTACAAGTCCCTCGGACTTGAGCTGGCGCTCGACGCCGCGCGTGCGGCACTAAAGGAGTGCCAGAAGCGCGGCTATCAAGTCGCCGTTGCTGTGGTCGATCGCTTCGGCACACCGCAAGTCCTGCTGCGCGATCGCTTTGCCGGACCGCACACGCCGCCGACGGCGACCGGCAAGGCCTGGACCTCCGCGACCTTCCGCAACAGCACCACCGAACTCAACGCGATCAGCCAGCCCGGCATGATGCAGGCCGGGCTGCGCAACCTGCCGAATGTCGTGATCATCGGTGGCGGCATGATGATCGAAGGCGGCGGTGCAATGCTTGGCGCCATCGGCGTCTCGGGCGCCCCCGGCGGCGATGCCGACGAGGCCTGCGCCAAGGCAGGCATTGCCGCGATCCAGGACAAGCTTGATTTCTGACAAGCTCGACTTCTGAACTACCAGCTACGCCTGCTTCTTCAGCCACTCCGGAAATGGCGCCGTCTCGTAGCCCTTCTGGCGCACGTAACGGAACATCGCGAGAAACTCCACCGGCTCCAGCAGCCCGGGCATCCGCGCGACTTCCCGCGCCTGCCCGCTTTTCGATGCGAGTCCCGCGATGGTCTCCGGAAAGAACTGGATCGTCGGCGTGAAGCGAATGACGTAGGCTTCGCCGAAAGCCTTCTCGCCACGCTTGCCGCCGTCGAAATCCGTCACCTCCCGTGCGCCGATGTGATTGAGATGCAGTATCTCAAAATTGTCGCGGATATAGGTCTCGATCTTCGGATCGGTCATGTAGCTCTCATGCATGCGCTTACAGGCGGGACAGCCCTTGAGACCCCACATGATGGCGAAACGCTTGCCCTTGGCGGTCGCGCCCGCCAGATCCTCGGAGAGATCGAGAAAGCTCTCCAGATACCAGTCCATCTGATAGAGCCCGTCGTCGCCGAGCGTCGCTTTCGCGGATGCCGGCGCCGTTCGTAATCCGAGCATGCCGATACCGAGTGCGGCAAGCGCATGCCGTCGGGTGATCACACCAGCTACTTCAGACATTCGATCCTCCCGATCCACATCACCCGACCGTACCAAAGGCCGGAAAGGTCTCCAGTAACCAACCTGAAATGCGCGGCATTGCGCCAGTCAAAAACAGAACACCGGTCAGGACAAGGCCGACGCCGATCACCTTCTCGATAGCCAGCATATGCTGACGCAGCCGCGCCATCAGCCGCATGAATGGCCTCGAAAATAGCGAAGCCAGCATGAAAGGAATGCCGATACCGAGCGCATAGGCGGCAAGCAGAAGCGCCCCCCGCGCCGGTGCGCCTTCGGCGCCTGCGACCATCAGAATGGCGGCCAGCACCGGCCCGACACAGGGCGTCCATCCGAAAGCAAAAGCGAGCCCGACCAGATAGGCGCCGAGAAAGCCCGCAGGCTTGCGCACGGCCTGAAAGCGCGCTTCGCGAAACAACAGTCCGATCCGGAAGACGCCGAGAAAGTTCAGCCCGAGAATGACGATGAGCAGACCGGCGATGATGCCCAGCGTCTCGAAATGCGCCGTGATCGCCTTGCCGATCAGCGATGCCGATGCGCCCAAGGCGACGAAGACCGTGGCGAAACCCAGCACGAAAGCGAAGGATAATGCGACTACGCGTCCGTTCGGGCGCCAGCCGGCCTGACCACCGCGATCGTCGAGTTCGTCCAGGCTGACGCCTGCCAGAAAGCAGAGATAGGGCGGCACCAGCGGCAGAACGCATGGCGACAGGAACGACAACAGCCCTGCGCCCAGCGCACCAAGGAACGAGATTGAGGACACCACGGCGGATCCGGTTCTGGCATAAATATTCGAATTCGTGTATGTGTAACACATGACGTGGAAATTGCCTCTGAAAACCTCGTTGATCGCGACTTTGTTGGTGATGACTGCGGCGCTGTCGCCGCGCATCGCTGATGCGTCCGAACTACTGATGTTCGAGCGCGATGGCTGCGTCTGGTGCGCGCGCTGGAATCGCGAAATCGCTCCGGTCTACGACAAGACCGATGAAGCCAGGCTTCTTCCGCTGCGCCGCATCGACATGGATCGCGACAAATCGCCCGGCGTGGCATTGGCCTCGCCGGTGCGTTTCACTCCGACCTTTCTGATCGTCGACAACGGCCACGAGATTGGCCGCATCACCGGCTACATGAACGACGAATCTTTCTGGAGCCTGCTCGGGAAGTATGCTGCCAGACTGACCACCTCACAGCCCAACGCCAATCGTTCCTGATCCTCTTCAAACATTCGCGGGATACGCGCGCTGCCATGGCCTCCATCATTCCATCCGAACTCGAAGACGAACTGCGCGACGGCGCGGAGTATTCGCCCGAACTCGACCAGCTGATGCGCAAGGCCCGCAAGGCCAGCAACTTCCTGAAGGCGATCTCGCACGAAAACCGCCTGCTGCTGTTGTGTCTGCTGGCGGAGCGGGAGCGATCAGTATCCGAGCTTGAGAACATCCTGTCGCTGCGGCAGTCCGCGGTGTCCCAGCAACTCGCGCGTCTGCGCTACGACGGCATGGTGGAGACCCGCCGCGACGGCAAGACGATCTATTACAGCCTGGCCAATGACGACGTGCGAAGCGTCATCTCGGTCATCTACGATATTTTCTGCGCTACACCGGCGCCGACCAAGAAAAAATAACGCCGCCGAACCGGCAAGCGGAGGCGCGCGGCCCGTAAGGCCAGCGCACCTCACATCAGGAGGAAACCCATGCAGAACATGTCTGCCTGGTTATCGGCGCTGGCAGGCTTTGCCATCGGCGCTGCTGCGGGATTTGCCGTGCGACGCGCGCGCCTTTGCACATTTGGCGCTATTGAAGATGCGTTGATGGGCGGTGACAACCGTCGCCTCAAGATTTTCGGTCTGGCGCTTGGCGTCGCCATGCTCGGCACGCAGGCGCTGATCCTGTCCGGCTTTCTCGCGCCCGAACACACCACTTACGTTCCCACCGCATTGCCCCTCATTGCGATCGTGATCGGCAGCATCATGTTCGGTACCGGCATGGCGATGGTCGGCACTTGCGGATTCGGCTCGCTGGTGCGGCTCGGCACCGGCGATCTCAGGAGCCTGATCGTGATCCTCGTGCTGGGTGCGACGGCCTATGCCACTCTGCGCGGACTGTTCGCCGATCTTCGCATTGGCGTGCTTGAGCAGCTATCGATCCGGATGCCGGACGGCATACGCTCCGACTTTGCATCGCTACTGACGCAAGCAGCCGGCCGCGATCTGCGCGTGCCGCTCGCCATCATTGTCGGCAGCGGCCTTTGTTGGCTGGCACTCAGCGACAAACGCCTGCGCCGTGCGCCGCGCCTGCTCACTGCCGGTGTCGCACTCGGATTGCTCACGATTGCCGGCTGGATCGTCACGGTAGGATTGAACGACGACTTCGCTGGCCCGCCGCGTCCACAAAGCCTGACATTCGTATCGACTATCGGAAAAGCACTGTATGCCGGGGTTCTCAATGTCGCGAACTTCGCCGATTTCGGCGTCGGCAGCGTGTTCGGCGTCATTGCCGGTGCATGGGCTGCAGCGTGGTTCACGGCCGAACTGCGATGGGAAGCCTTCGACGATGATCACGAAATGCGCCGCCATCTCGTCGGTGCCTGCCTGATGGGTATCGGCGGCATCCTGGCCGGCGGCTGCACCATTGGTCAGGGCATCACCGCGGGATCGATGCTGGCGCTGTCCTGGCCGATTGCCGTCGGCGGCATGATACTTGGCGCGCGCATTGGCATTGCGATCCTGGTCGATGGCTCGCCGCGCGACCTCATTCAGCGCAACTGGATGCTGCTGGCGCGGAAAGCGCCGCCATCCAAATAAGTCGCATCAAGGCTTGAGGTAGCTCCAGCCGGCTTCCTGCAATTCGATCAGCCTGACGGCGCCCGATGGCACCACCGTCGCCTCGGATACGACGCTGATCGCCTTGCCCTCACGCTTCTCCATGCCCTCTTTGGTATTTCCGCAGGCGATGAATTTGACGCTGGACGGGAAGCTCGCATCGACGATCTGCTTGATACGGTCCTTGACCGGCGAGGTGTCGTCGCGCAGCATGTGCAAACCTGGCCCATAAGTGACGATCTCGATTTGAACGTCCTCGCCCTTGGCCTTGTAAAACTCCATGACGTTGGTCGCGTTGTTCAACGCCAGATTCATCAGGGCGGGATCGTTCTGATTGACCTGAATGGCGACACGGTGCTCCTTCGCGCCCGCTGCATAAGCGGACGAGGCGATCAGCGCAAACAGGAGAGCACCGGCAATCGATCTCAACAATGATCGCATCTCAAAACTCCTTTTCTGGGATGTACAATTTCAGGGACGCACGATCGTGAAACCGCGCTCTGTCAGATCCAGCAAATGGCCGACGCCGACCTGCACTTCCACCGCATGCGGATTGAGCGCCGGTCGTTTGCCGGTGTCGCGCTCGATCGAATCCAGCGTGTTGCCGCAGACGCTGAAGCGCACGCCCTGGGTCACCAGACTATTGACCAGCGCACGATGTTCGTTGGTGTCGCGCAACAGATCGATGCCGGGGCCGAAAGCGACCACCTCGACCGCGACCTTGTCCGGTCCATAGGCCTTCAGGAGATTGCTGGCGACGCTGAGAACGAGGCGTTCTTTCTTCGGATCGGAATCCGACAGCTGCAATGCGATGAAATGCTCGGCGAAGGGCTTGTCCGGCGCCGCATCTTGTTTGGCGGGCCGTGTCTGTGCAGCGAGCGGCGGCGTCGCACATAGGACCAGCGCAAGAACCGACAGACAGAAAAACAGTCTTCGCTTAGTCATCGCGCGCAAAACCTCTGACGATCAGAGGATTGATTAGCAATCACCCTGCGCCGGCGCAATCAAACTCACAAAGCTATGTGGAAGCTCTTATTGCGCCGCAAACGCTGGACGCAGCGCCAGGCCGCGGATCGCAACTGCAGCGCCCGCAAAGATGCCGGCGACGGCCACAAAGGACGGCAGCGCAAGCGTGGACAAGCCTGTCAGCCCCTGCCCGATCGAGCAGCCATAGGCCATCGCGCCGCCGATCCCCATCAGTGCCGCGCCGGCCATCGAGCGGCCGGTATGACGCGCAGAGGTGTAGCCCTCGAATTCGAACCGGCCTGTCAGCAGAGCGGTCAGCAAACTGCCCACGAACACACCCGCTACAAGCGCAATTCCGAAATTCAACGTCATGCCCGTCGACAGCATGATGAATTGCAGCGTATCGGCAGCCGGCGACACGAAGGTGAGCGACGCCACAGGAATCGGATCGAACTCGTCGGCGCCAAGCCAGCCGGTCGCCAGCCAGCCCGCAATCACCAGAAGGCCCATCACCAGCCCCGCCACGAGCTGCCCCGGCGAACGACGAAGCTCGCGATGCGACAATGCAAAGACCAGCAATGCACCACCGACGATCAGCGTTGCCGCGATACGCGCAGTCGCTTCATGCAGACCGAGTGTCCCGAGCAGCGACGGCACCGAATTCGCGCCCGGCGTCATCTGCGTCCATTGCAGGATCGACAGCCGCATCGGCGCGAGCAAGCCCTTCAACGTCATCTGCGCCGTGACGCCGATGATTGCGATCACGACCAGCGACCTCAGATTTCCCTTGCCGAGCAACACCAGCGCACGGGACGCGCAGCCGTTCGAGAGCACCATGCCGAGGCCGAACAACAGTCCGCCGACGAAGATCAACGGCGCCGAGAATGATGGCTGCAGATAAAGCGACTTCGCTATCTCGACGATCCCCGCACCGGCAATGAATTGTGTGCCGACAACCGCCACGGCAACCGCCAGCGCGTAGCTGCGGATCTTGCGTCCGTCATCGTGGGCCCACCAGTCGCGCAGGCTGCTCATGAGGCAGAACCCGCTCAACAGGCCGACCACGCCGAAAACGGCGCCAATCGCAAAACCCGCGACAACCGGGAGCGCAAACATCGAATGATCCGAACGTGATTTTGAGGTGATGACGCCGGATTACTACTGGCAGTTTCAGAGGCGGTCCAGTTGACCCATGATTTAAGGAGGAAGTTCTACGTGTACTGAAAAACAGAGAACATAATTCCATCAGATCCCGGAATGCGATGAAGAATGACTATCGCTCTTGAGCGATAGAGATCGAAAGTTGAACGAAATCGCCGCCAAGACCGACCAACGGATCTTGGAGATGATTTTATGAAGCGACTGCTCGTTTTCACGATGCTGTTTCCGCCACTCGTGCTGTTCGTCTACATCGCAGCCGATCAGTTGTTGCGCTATGGTTTTCCCGACATCGGGTTCCTGGCGTGGCTGGTGGGAATTGCGTATGTGCTCGCCATCATTCCTGCTTGGTTGACGGCAGGAGTGGACTGGGCGCTTTCTGGCCAGCCGCTTTACGTGCGGCTCATCGCGACGATGCCGGTGGCGGCTATCCTGGCCGAGCTTGTCGCACGCTACATGGGCCAGCCATATTTCGATGTGTCCGTTGCGATAGCGGGAGCTGTTCCAGCCGCGGTGTGTTCGTGGCTGTCAGATAAACCAATGAGAAGCGTGCATGCGTGAGCAAGCTTAGCACCACCACAGTCATGACCAATCTGCGCAAGTCTTGGCGGCCACAAGTGATGACGCAGCCGTCCATCGCCAAGTTGTCTATTTTTATAGACAACACGCCAATGACTGCGGTAGCGTTTGCAAACCTTTCGCAGCGATCACGGGGTGTGCTTCAGTCGTGGCCTACAGTATCTACGGGACCCCTCACAGGCAGCCGGAGAAGGTCTGCTACGGAACCGTACAGACCCTCGATCAGGCGGCGAGCGAGCTACGGAAGCTGCGTGAAGCTGGCGTCTTAGACGTCTACGCTATTGGCTTCGATCCCGAGACCGCCAACCTGCGGAAGCCGCCGTCGGCCCCCAAATCGAATTAGGCTGGCGCGTTCGGAGCCAAGCAAATACGCGCTGCTTGAAGCGAACAAATACCGAAAATCGGATTGCTTACAGGCCGCCGCCCCGCAGAGCCAATTCGTCAGCGATTTGAAAATGGTGGGGGAAGAAGGACTCGAACCTTCGAAGTCATAAGACGGCTGATTTACAGTCTCGCCCGACCTCTTGAAATCGTTGAGCTTTGTAACGAATTTTCCTCATTCCCGCTTTTTCCGAAAGGGCACCACATGCCCCGGTCCCGGCCGTTGTGGCAGCACCGGCTGTTTGGGCTTCGGCGGATCGTCGGGAAAGAACCGCTTCCAGCGATAAGCAGCGTATCCGTAGAAATAGTCCCACCAAGTTTCCGTAACGCTGGCGTCACCCCACGGCATAGGATCTGGCTCTCCGCCGTCGTCATCCTTCGGGAGCGCAATCGGGATCGGTATTGCCGGGCTCTCCCACATGATGCCGCCAGGGCCCATGCGCGTATACTCGCACTCATCGGGCTCAGTGCATTCGTCAACGATGTCGATGAGCTGAACGATATTGTCGGCAGAGAAGATCCCGACGAGATCGTGGGTGTCGATTATTCGAACGAGATAGGTTGGCATGCCATCTTACCGGCCTTGACTCGGCAGCCTTTGAGGCGCCGAACATTGCAATGGCAAATAAAGCTCAGTTCTCCATTCTCGCTTACCAGCGGCGCCCAGGATTCTGGCGCGCAGCTATTTCCCGCAAAGATGGGGCCATCCTGACTATGAATGGCATTGCATTAAAAAGCGTTGTCACGTCCGAGGATTTCCCATCAGAAGATGAAGCTTACACGGATGCCGAGAAGGCTATCCGTATGATTTAGGCTGCGGGTCTCCACGCAGCAGGCGGCATCATCGGAATCAGACCGCCGAGTCCGGCGACTCCTGAGGGGGAGCGAGGTTGAAACAGATCGGCCTTTTCGAAATGCGCCGATTGGAGGCGTTGAGCAACACCATCTTCGGCGTTGCGATGACGTTGCTCGCCTACGATCTGCCGAAGGCCAGCAGGTTCGCACACGCGCCGGCCTGGATGGAGCTTGTCGGTGCCTATGCACAACCTGTCATCGCGCTGATGATCAGTTTTATCGTGGCCGGCGTCTTTTGGCTCAGCCATCATCGGCGACTCACTTTCGCGCCGGAAGGTAGCCGCGGCGAAGTCTTCCTCAATCTGATCTTCCTGCTATCGATTGTCATGCTTCCAGTGACGAATGGACTTTACGGCGCGTATCGGCTCGATAGTGTCGTCGCAGTAAGCTACGGCTTCCATCTGACAGTTATTGCTGGTTTGAACGCGCTGCTATGGGTTCTGGCGCTGCGAGGTCGCCGCAATTCTGAGTTGCTGGCAATCGCGGTCTTTCCGGTCTTCGCACTCGCGCTCGCAACGGTGATGGCCGCCGTCGCTCCATTCGTTGCACAATTCATGTGGTGCCTGGCCTTTGGCGCGCCTCTGGTGGGCTGGCTGGCGGCCCGGCGCTGGCCGCCGAGAACGAATTAGCCAGCTTGATCTCTGCTCCTCGTGTCAAGATGACGACGATATCGCAGATGCCAACCAGACCGACCGACGGGGTTATTTGAAATGAAACAGGCCGCCCACTGAGGCGGCCTTAGTTCATCTTGCGGAGCCTCCGAATGATCGCACGAAGGTCGTTCGCGTATTCCTCAACGATCTGTCGCGCCTCCTCCAGCCGGGACGGCTTGGGCTCCTTCGCCTCAGTCTCGTTCGATTGGTCGCGCTTAGCCATCAAGCCAAAGTCGATCCGGCGTGGGACGTTTCCTTGAGCCAGATCAAAAGTTAGCTCACCTCGTCTGGCCGTGCACCGCGGGTAAACTGTCACCTTCGCGGGGCGCGTTCTCCTCACTGGCAACCGCGTCTCTGATCATCCGGTTTACGGCAGGGCTCTTAACCCCAAATCGTTCTGCGATCAGCGACGAAAGAACCCCTGATCGATGTAGTTCAAGAACCTTTCGGCAGCGTGCTTGGTAGTCTGTCACGTCATGTTCCCAGTCTCTTGGAGACGCTATGGCCCGCCTCTCAGATGAGGGAATATTTTGCAAACTTGCCCGGGAAAGTCCTGTGCACTTTGTGCCAAAAACCAAATCAGGCCACTGCCAAAATCAAACAAGGCCACTGACGCCGGAAACAGGCTAGTACCCGATAATGGACCTTTGGATCGTCTGGTTGATGTTGTTTGTTGCGGGCCGGATACCGGGCAGCGCAATCGGTTATGCGCTCGTCAGATTGCTCGTGGGCGTTGGCTGGCTTGTTTTTCTGGCCGCATATCTGGCGGCACTGGGAAGCTACCTCCTGTCGTTAGCTATCGTCTCGACATCGCAAGCGACTACCATAGTGCACGGCCTCAACATCGGCTTGTTCGGGCCGCCAACTTTCGCGGCCACGCTCCTCCGTGTTTATTGGATTCGAAAGGGGGCATCCCCTCCCCACTCGTGAGCAACCACAGTTGGAGCTCACCATGACGTATTAGGCCGAAGTCGCGAAAGATTACCGCGCAACGCCTTCCAATGAACCAGTGAATACGCGTTTGCGACAAACTCCTGCCGTGTGGGCACGAATCTGCCAGGAATGAAGACCGGTGATCCTTATCCCCTACATCATAGGCCTGATGGCCGTGGCGTGGTTGATCGCGCTCTTTTTCGGCGAGCCGGTCAAATCGCAAATCGAGTCAGCCATGGTGGCAGTGTCGTCCGTCATGTGGCTGAGTGTAGCAGCGTATTTGGGCCGCCGATGGTGGAGGTTCCCCCTATTGTGCGTAACGCTGTGACGCTTCGTTACGTCGCCATGACGGGCTAGAGGGTTAACCCTCAATAAGGTCGCCTGCCTTTAAGCCTATGGGTCACCGTTGGACCACTGCCGCCCGGAAACAGACCCCGCAAAATTCAACCTCAACGGGCTCGACATTTGTTCTCTATATGTTCCAGTCGAAGACATGAGTGACAGACCCGCGAGCTGGCGTATGCCGACGCCAAAACAGATGGAAAAGCTGGCCTCCAAGCCGAGCCGCCCGCCCGAGCCTGCGACCCCCACGCCTAGTCCGACAGACGACCTGCCGGAGGCCTATTGGGATTCCATCATCAGAGATCCGCGTGGACAAATCCGCACCGGCGTCCCTATCCAGCAGCGGCGCCTATCTGAGATTCCGCGGCATGTACTGCGCGTCTCCTGCCGCCGCTGCGACCGCATCGTGGAAATTCGGACCGTGGATGCTGTGCGTATCTATGGCCAACATGCTGTCTGGAAAGACGTCGGCATGAAGCTCCTCGACAACGGCTGCCAGGAACGCACGGGACGTCTCGAGGAGGACGCCTGCTGGCCATCATTTGAGACGAACTAGCATTTTGATTTTCCATTTTGACTGCGCCTGGATGCCCATATGGCTCCGAAATATCACCCTACGCCCCTATCGGGAGGCGACCGAAAAGCTCTGAGCAAAGAGCTCCGAAAAGCGCGTGGGATGACTTCCATCCTGGCTACTCAGTCCGACGAGATGCGGTCCAAAGGTGACGCGCTGATCAAGCAAGCCGACCGACTTCTCTGCGAAAGCTGGAACGAACGGATGTGGGCGGATGGCGAACCGATTGACCCTTCTCCTACAGTCGATCAGGCCGTCAACGGCGGATTCCTCTGGCTGGAGATTGAATGCTCGCGGTGCAAGACGCCAAACAATATCGACCTCGCTGCGCTACGATGTCCGCCGACCACCTTCGTCCACGACCTTTCAAGCCGCTTGCGTTGCCAGAAATGCGCTAGGGCGGGGGAAGCGGTCGGACGCGACTTCAAGCCCGCCGCGCGACGAGAACAAACACTGAAAATGGAATTGCTTACAGGATTGCTTACAAGCTCGACCCCGTCAGGGGAAATTCGCTAGCGATTTGAAAATGGTGGGGGAAGAAGGACTCGAACCTTCGAAGTCATAAGACGGCTGATTTACAGTCAGCTCCCTTTGCCACTCGGGACACTCCCCCGCCTGACGCCATCGGACCAAGCCAACAAGACCTTGGCCCAACACGGCAGTCCCACCAAATCAGTGGCTGGACGGCCATGGATGACGTTAAAACGCGCGCCCGTAAACGGGCTCCCGGTTGGCGCGTTTATGACGGAAGCCATGGGGCAAAGTCAACCGATCCGGGCAGGAATATCCGCCCTCTCCGAACCTCTTTCCGGGGCCCCAAATTGCCATTATTCGGTCCGCGTGAGACAAGCCGTGCCATGAGCGATCGAGAGCGAAAACAGCGATTCCAGCGCGGCCCTGACAAGGGGCGCGACGACCACGGCGGCCAAAGCCGCGACAAAACCCGTGATCAGGGCCGGGATCATGGAAGGCGCCCACCCCGCCGGGGCCGGGAATCCGGCGGTGGCGATGGTCCGGCCATCCTTTATGGCTGGCATACCGTCACCATGGCGCTGGCCAATCCGCAGCGGGTCATCCGCAGGCTGATTCTGACCGAAAACGCCGCCCGGCGCCTCGGGGAGGAGAAAATCGACACCCGCGTGGCGCCGATCCTGGTCCGTCCGGACGAGATCGACCGCCGGCTGGGACCCGACGCCGTGCATCAGGGCCTGCTGGCCGAGGTCGAGCCGCTGGAATCGCCGGATCTCGACAGCCTGTCCCAGGACGGCATCGTGCTGGTGCTCGACCAGATCACCGATCCGCATAATGTCGGCGCCATCCTGCGCTCGGCCGCGGCCTTTGCGGTCAAGGCGATCATCACCACGGCCCGGCACAGCCCGGAAGCCACCGGTGTCCTCGCGAAATCCGCCTCGGGCGCACTGGAACTGGTGCCGATGATCACGGTGCCCAATCTGGCGCGGGCGCTGAATGAATTGAACGACCTCGGTTTCATGACCGTCGGTCTCGACAGCGAGGGAACCGAGAACATCAGCGCGATCCCGCTGCAACAGCCGCTGGCGCTGGTGCTCGGCGCCGAAGGCAGCGGATTGCGACGGCTGACGCGAGAGACCTGCAGCGTCGTCGCGCGGCTCGACATGCCCGGCGAGATCAAGAGCCTCAACGTGTCGAACGCCGCCGTGCTTGCGCTCTATGTCGGCGCCAGCAAGCTCGGCTTGATGGGCTAGATCCGCAGGCAACACAGCAGGCAACAAAAAAGCCCGCTCGCATCGCTGCGAGCGGGCTTTTTCTTTGCGTTCAGATCAGTGCCGATCAGATCAGTACGAGCGGCGATGCTGCTGCGGCTGATGATAACCACGCTGCGGCCCTGCGGCGCGCGGCGCATACATCACCTTCGGCGCGCCATAGCGATGCGCCTGATGATAACCGGTGCGCGACACGTAGCTGCGCTGCGTAGTGCCGTAACGCGTGCGCGGCTGCATGCTGTAGCCGTAACGATAGCTCGGGCGCGCACGATACTGGCTGCGCGACGGATAGCTGTAGATCGCCGGCGCGCGATATGCCGGACCATAGGAGTAGTTCACCGGATTGGCATAGGGGCCGCCGTAATAGCCACGGCGATAGCCGGAGCCGTAACCCTGGCCATAGCCGCGCCAGCCGATCGCGGTCTCCTGATAGGTCGGGACCGGCGCGAACATGCCCGGGCCGCTGAAGGTCGGGCCCTGGTTGGCGTAATAATACTGACGCGTCACCGGCGTCGGATCGGGCAGCCGCTCATAGGCGGCCACGCCGGCATAGCCGTAACCGGCGCTATAGCTCTGGCCGCAGGGGCTGACATAGGCCTGACCGCAAGGCGAGCAGCCGCCTGAGGTGAACAGGCCGCCTCCGCAAGCCATGGCAGGCGCGGCGCCGGCCGTGGCGGTGACAACGGCAAACGCCGCAACCCATTTCGAAATCACGTTACGCATGAATACTCTCTCCTGTCGGGTGTCTTTTTTTGGTGTTGGTGATTGATCGGTCAGCGCCGGAATTCCGGCGGTGCGACGATGACGTCAGGTGGATTGAACGGCACTTCATTTTGCCGCCCCATCGGTGCGGATTTCGCCGACCAGTGCTCGTGGAAGCTCTCGGCCGGCTGTGGCAATTTGCGATTGGCCGGCGGCTCGATCTCGAGACGCCCGTAGCCGGGCTTGTGACCGAGGCTTGGATAGTAGTGGCCGACATTCGGCACCGGATCGACGTAACGACCGCCATAAACGGTCGGCTGAATATGAATGCCGCGATCAAGGCCCCAGTCGCCTTCGATCACGCGATACGACGCGTCGACGCCGTTGATGATGATCGGCACGCCGGGACGACCGGGCACGACGATGTTGAAACCATCGGCGGCTGCGGCCGGAAGCGTGGTCGCGATCACGAAAAGCAGTGCTGAAAGGGTTCGCATGGCCATGTCCTGCATCTCGGCGGTACGATATTCGAACGCCTGGCAGGATGGGTTAAGGGCGCGGTCTAAACTGCCGGTAAGCCTAACGCGCAAGCATCAGGCGAAGTTCAAATGCGCGGGATCGCAGCGTGGATTCGTTAACACAACGGGCTCGCCTTGCGATCTGATCCCAGTAGAAAGGCGTCAAGCGCGCGCCGCGCGCATCTTGCGCATCGCCGTCGCAACGTGATCTGATCCCTTCAGCCGTCGCAGACATCTGCAATCGTCATGTCCGGAGAGCCCCGATGAAGTTTCTCAGTGCAGCCATCATCCTGTCGACGCTGGTCGCGACCCCTGCTTTCGCGCGGCACTGGAAACATCATCACAGCGCCGAGACCTTCGTCTTTGCCGCACCCGGCCAGCCCTACCGGATCCAGTTCGGGCACAATTACGGTCCGGGTCTGCAGCCGGGCACCTTCGCCTATTACGACGGTCCCCTCGCCGCCCGCTGCAAGCAATCGGCCGCGGCCTATCGCGGCCAGGACGGCCGGGCGTATCCCTGCTTCTGACCGAGGTTCCATGGGCCGGTTGACGGGTGGGCAGATTGGCCACTGCGATCGAACTATTCAACCTCCGCCGCGTTGCAGCGTCGGAGGTGGCACATGCCCTACGCGCTATTCGAAGACGACCAGAAGCTCAGCGAGGAATTCCCGACCGAGGAGGACGTCTGGCAACATGCCGACGAAGCCGGACTCGTTGATGTTGTGGACGGCAAGACGGTGCTGGAGGACGGCTACACTATTCAGCCGTGCAGCACCGAAGAGGACACGGGCAAGCCGATCGCGGTACCGCCAGCAGTGACCTAGGAACGACTCTCACAGGTTTTGGTTGGAAGACTGAGCGTCCTGAGCGCAGGATGGACGTTCCGAAAGTCCTGCCACCTCTCTAAGGGTGGTGGGGCTTTTGCTGTCGTAGCCATTGGTATGCAGTAGCCGCACAAACTCATCCATGGACGCGTTCAGTCGCCTGGCGCGCTCTTCAGATTCGGGCGTTGAGGTGCTGCCGAAAAGCCGGTTGATGGATTCGCGAAAAGTCATGCGATTCCCCTTACTCATTGAGAAGCGCGCTTAGGTCGCGCGAACGGCAAAATGGTTCAATTCGCCGCGGGGCTTATTCAACAGTTTAACACACACTCCGCTTGACGGCGAATCACATGAAGGATTCTCTATCCCCGTTCAGGGAGGCGGAGATGGAAGACCACTTCACTCACCAGTATTTCAGCCGGCAGTGCTTCGAGCGACATCACGCACGCGAGGTTTTGGAGCGCGCCCTCTGCGCAGGCGCCCTACTCTTCGGCCTGACGGCCTCGGTCGCAGCCTGTCTGTTTATTTGACGCCCGTTCGCCTTCGGCGAACCTCCCACAGCCAGCCGCCCAAAGGCGTCAGCAGGTCGCTTGGAGACGCATTGGCGCTGATACGACAACGGAGCCAGATTCTGCACTGTCTCCGTTAGGCTTAACCCGCTGACACGCTTGCACTAACGTCGCTCGATCTAAATGATGACGCCATGAGTTGGGTCGAAGAGCGCGATCGTTTAATCGCGGAGACATTGGCATTTGTAAAAGAGGTCTCGGGCAACCAACCCGAGCTGGCCGCGAAACTGACCGTTGCGGTAGATGCCGAGATGAAAGCTGCTGAAAATCCGAAGCAGATCGTCCCGGAACCCGCGCAGCCGATGAAGCTGACTGATCTCCGGGAAGACATCCGAAATCGCGTGGCATCATTCAAGGCACGGCAGCAGGAAATGCAGGACAAGCGGGAGGCCGATTATCAGGAGGTCATCGCAAAAGTCCGGGCTACCCTGGAACAACGTTCATAGGTCTAACCCACCGATGGCGAGTCGGTGCGAAAAGACCGTTTTGGCCAAGTTATTGAAATGGTGGTGCCGGTTGAGAGGATTGAACTCCCGACCTTCGGTTTACAAAACCGCTGCTCTACCGCTGAGCTAAACCGGCAACAGGATCAATGGGTTAATTGATTACCCAAGATCGAGATGAGACGTCCGGATCAGTCGCCTGCCCGCGTCGCGCAGTCAGATATCAGAGTTGCCCGGCAAGGGCTACTCCCGCGCGCGCCAAACCGGCGCACGCGCTCACAGCCACGCGTAAAGCAGCAGCAGATTGACCGCACAGGCGGCCATCAGGGCGACCGTGAGCGCCACCTGCACCCCGTCGCTGCGGATATTGTCGATCATTCTCATCGCCCGACAACCATCAAGCGATTCTGGCAAGGGAGTCTCGAACCTTATTTTTCCCCGGATTCAGGACTCGTTTACTTTCGATTCCTGGGTCCGAGGGCAGCGGAGAGCTCGACTGTCTACTGCCCCGCGCTCGTCATTCCTGGGCGCGGTCTCGGCGTAGCCGAGAGAGCGAGCCTCAGCCACTCCACTTGGAGTGGCGGGGAATCCCGGTATGTTTTGCGCTGAACAGGTCAGGATTCCGGGCTCGGTCCCGTCGCCTGCGGCGCCGGCCGCGCCCCAGGCAAACCAATTGGTTTGCCTGGGAATGACGGTGTGGGGCGGCAAGACAGCACTTAAACATTTTTTCCTATCCCGTTGACAACATCCCCATCAGGTTTATATTCTCTTCCGTCCTGCCCCACCGAGAGGGGCGATCGCGATCGTCACGTTCGCGGGGCAGGATGCGGTGGACGCCGGAGATGCGGCGTCACGCGGTTCATGGGTGACGTCTGTCTTCGGGCAGGACGGATCTGCGCCAGCACTGCCACTGGCAAGGAGACGGCCGAGTTTGGGATGGAAAGAAGCCTGGACAGTGTGACGGACGACCAAAGTCAAAACGTGTCCGGCCTATTCGCTTGAGGCTCCCTTCCCATCGCCTTGGGACTTTGATTCGGTGATCGGATCGTTCGCTGAGGCAAAGTGCAAGCAACCGAAAAAACACCGCAGGCGGAACGTCGGGCACTTGCTCGGCGCCTCCGAAAGTCCTGATGCATTATCCTTGCGGAAGACCGCATCGCATCAGGCCCAAGGGTGCAACGGGCACCCGGCGTTCCGCACGCCCTCTTGATGGAGGGGTGGAATGCGAAACACGACGGCGCCCCCGCGCCGCAAATAATGGGGGCGATGACGCATGCCTGAAGCACCGTGGCTGTTTGACAGTTGAATCGGACGCAACGTGACGCTCCGTCGTCACTCCACACTCCGCCGTCATGCCCGGCGAATGCCGGGTATCCACGCCTTGGCTACAAGAGACGTCAGACGTGGATGGCCGGGACAAGCCCGGCCATGACGTGGTGATAGACCTGAGAGCATCGCGAAGCTCGCTTCCCGCCGCCCGGCCATGACGACTGAGAGCGTTACGCGAGATCACAGGATGGGGTGAGCGCAGGCGCAAGCATGCTCACACATCGGCAAACAAAAAAGGCCGGCGTGATGCCGGCCTTTCCGTCAAAGATCGAATTCGCGTCGTACTTGCTCAGTACTTGGCGACCACCGGGCCACCCCAGCCGAAGCGATAGTTCAGGCCGGCCTTGATGGTGTGCTCGTCGTTGTTGAAGCTCGTCGAGCCGCCAGGAATGGCCGTCGAGGTGATCGTGGTGTTGCCGAAGTTATAGTACTGATATTCGACCTTGCCCGACCAGTTCGGCGAGAACATGTATTCGAGACCGCCACCGACCGTGTAGCCGTCCTTCTTGTTGCCATCGATGACCGCAACCGCGGGAGCCACAGCGGCGATGGTCAGATTGTTGTTATCCTTCCAGGCGTAACCGCCCTTGGCGTAGAGCAGTGCCGGACCCCAGGTGTAACCGAGACGACCGGTGACCGAGCCGAGCTGATCGTTACCGCCGCCCGTGATGGTCGTGCCATTCGGGAAGACGAGGCTAGTATTGCTGCTCGCCAGCCAGCTGTACTGGGCTTCGACACCGACCACCCAGTTGGTGGCGAACTGATAGTCGAAGCCACCCTGCACACCGCCCATGAAGCGGCCGCTATCGCCGACGAGGCTGTTGCTGTCACCGAAAGCGCCGCCGAGATGGCCGCCGATGTAGAAACCGGTCCAATTGTAGACCAAAGCCGGCGCCGTATAGGCCGGGGCCTTGGTATAGGTCCGCGCCGGAAGGTCGGCAGCGAAGGCTGAAGACGAGATCGCGGCCACGGCAACAATGGCCGACGCGCTGAGCAGAAGCTTCTTCATGGTTGTTCCCCTGTGTTGCGTAATGACCATCGAAAAACAACGTGGCGGCAGTTTGGTTGCTTCACGGCAGGCGTTGCCACATCGATGTTTGCCGACTGCGACAAAGCAGCAACACTTTTGGATTTATTCATTTTCAGGCGGAGCAGAAGCGCTTTTGGTTCATCGCTCACGCGAACTTGATCGGGTTTTTCAGTGTCATGATACCCCGGAAGCGGGTGCGGCAATCCTGCGGCAGCGTTGCGATCAATTGAGGGCGACTACGCCGGCATTGATGGTGCTCGCATAGAGCACCCAGCAGAGATACGGAACCAGCAACCAGGCTGCAATCCGGTCCACCTGCAAAGCCGAAACGATGGTGGCGGCGATGGTGACGACCATCAGCACGATGATCGCGAGGCCGGTGCGGATGCCATGCCAGCCAAAGAATACCGGCGACCATGCGGCGTTGAGCGCGAGCTGAATGGCGAATAGAACCATCGCGCGGCTGCGCGGCGCCGACGGCGCGGTTCGGTCCCATAATCGCCAGAACGCGATGGCCATCAGGACGTAGAGCGTCGTCCATGCGATCGGGAACACGCCAGGCGGCGGCGTCCAGAATGGTTTGGCGATGCCCGCATACCATCCGGCGATTTCCGGCTTCGTCGAGAGCGAGCCCACGACGCCGATGCCGAGACAGACCACGAGACAAAGCAGCAAGCGGCCGATGGATTTGATGGGCATCGATGCACCGGTTGAGCGCGCGCAAGAATATCCGACTGCCCGGACGTGAAATGTTCGGACAGCTAACGCGCTAGCGCGTCATTTTCTCCATCTCGGGGAACGGCGCATAGGTGGCGCCGGCACACGCCTCTGCGACATTGTCGACGATCCGATCGAGCCGCTTGTCCACATAGGACACCGCCTTCTCCTGCGGCGCCGTGTATCGGCCATCGAAATCCTTCGCCGTATAGCGCACGCAACTGACATAGCGCAGACGACCGCCCACGGTGCGTTGCACCGGTTCCGCCATCATGGCGTCGCGGACACCGACGGGATTGTTCAGATAGGTCTTGAAGAACGCCAGCAGATCGACGCGATAATTGGTCGGAAATGGCTGCGCGGCAACGCCCTGATCATCCGTGAAGCTGATGCCACCGGCGCCGCCTCCTCCGCATGCTGCAAGCCAAAGCGGCAGCATTACCGCTGCCCGTCTCAAAGATATCCCCAAATGCCGTCTCATCCGTCGTGCCGTCTCAATTACGCAAGCGTGTCCCCGTCATGCCTGTCCTAGACGGTTCGCTCCGGAATTGGAATTCGCATCTCGGTGACGGACCCACACAAACGAACCGGCCTGCCGCACCTCAGGGATGTTATGCATCCCAGGAGATAGGTGCAGCAGGCCGGCCGTTGAAACTCCGCGATCGCGACTGGGCAATATGAGGCCGCGACCGCGGAGCCCCCTCAGCCGCGCTTGTGCACGACTGTGGTCTGGATGGCGGTGTGCTTGTGAACTTTGTGAACGCTCATCTTCTTGTGGAAGCGATGATGAGGACGGGCATGGCGGTGATGATGGCGGACCATTTTCGCATTTGCGTTCAGCACGCCGGGCTTGGCCTGCACCTTGTTATCGGCCGACGTCACCGGCTTGGTGATCGGCGCCGGCGTGGTCTTGGCGATACCGGCAGCCATCGCGGGAGCGGCAAGCATGGAAACTACGATCAACGCGGTGGAAATTTTCTTCAACATGGTCGTCTCCTGTCGGTCTCGATCACGAAGTTGACCGGTCGGTTGGCCGGGCTTGTCGATCAATGCAGTCAGACTAGCGACGCTGCGCTGAACCCACTCTGAGGAAGCCGGACAGGCTTCGTTCATCTCGGTGACATCCTCGTCATGATCGCTGGGTCAGGCGTCCTGCCCCAAGTCTGCTGCCACAAGTCTGCTCCCCACGTCGGCACAAGCGGGAATGAACACCCACGTCCGGTGTTCACAACCTGAGACTTCCGTGTCAGATTATTGCTGTTGCAAACAGGAGCGCTGCATGACCCACCTCGCGATCAGGCTGACGACGCTGGCAATGTTTTCCGTGGCCGTTGCCGCCACGCCCTCGTTGACCCCGGCCTATGCCGCAGGCGGCGATACGCCTTCCGCACCGCCGGCGTCCGACACCAAGGGCACCAAGGACAAGAAGAAGAAAACCGAGACCAGGAATCCGAACAGCGAGAATACCGCGTTCCTCGCCAACTATCGCGCTGCCTATGCCACGGTCTATGACAAGCAGGACTACACGGCCGCCATCGCGCAGCTCAAGGCGCTAGGCCAGGACGACCGCGCCGATGTCGCCAACCTGATCGGCTACTCCTATCGCAAGCTCGGCGACTACAAGGTCTCGCAGATCTGGTACGAGCGCGCGCTGAAGGCCGACCCCGCCCATGTCCGCACCTGGCAGTATTACGGCTTGTGGCAGGTCGAACAGGGCAACCGCGATCAGGCGCAGTATCATCTCAACAAGATTGCTTCGCTGAGCGGCAAAGATTCAGCCGAATATAAATCGCTCGCTGCTGCGCTGGAAAAGGCGCCCGGCTCCGGTCCCACCTACTGATCCCGTTCGCGGATCGGTCAGCCGGCGCAGTCCTTCGGATTGTGCCGGCTTTGTTATGGCTGAGAGATCAGCTCATATTCGCGGCTGCGACGCTCTCCTCACATTGAGACCTCTGATGGATCCCTGGCTGAAGCCCGCGCTCGACTACATCCACGACTGGCTCTCATTCCAGATGGCAACGACGCAGCAACCCGGCTGCCTCGTGGCCATCGCGCATCGCGGCAAGATCGTCGCTGAATATGCCTTCGGTCACGCCGACCTCGCGACCGGCGAGAAGCTGACGCCGCGGCATCGCTTCCGGATCGCCTCGCATTCGAAAAGCTTCACATCTGCCGGACTGATGAAGCTCCGCGAACAACGCAAATTGCGCCTCGACGATCCCGTTGGCGACCATGTGAAAGGCCTGCATCCGCAGGTCGCTGCAACGACGATCGGACAACTACTGTCGCATAGCGCCGGCCTCACGCGCGACGGCGTCGATGCCGGGCAGTTCATCGACAGCCGCCCCTATCTCGACAAGAAGGAGCTATTGTCCGAGCTGCAGCAACCGCTCGCGATTGCGCCCGGCACGCGGCTGAAATATTTCAACCATGGCTTTGGCCTGCTCGGCCTCGTCATCGAAGCTGTCACCGGCGAGCCCTATCGCGACTGGATCAGGCGCGAGATCATTGATGCGGTCGGCCTGCGCGAGACCCAACCCGACATGCCGCTGACAAAGGGCGCGCCCCTCGCGCAAGGTCATACGCCGCGGCTTCCGCTCGACCGCCGTCTGGTCATTCCCGGCGACACGCCGTGCCACGCCATCACGCCTGCCGCGGGCTTCGTCAGCACCGCAGCCGACATCGCGCGCTTCTTCGCGGAGCTTGCACCCAATGCAAAGCACAGCGTGCTGTCTGCGGCGGGCCGGCGTGAGATGACACGGCGGCACTGGCGCAATCCGCACGCAACTATCGAGAGCTATTACGGCCTCGGCACTATGAACGGCACCACCGCCGGCTGGGACTGGTTCGGCCACAATGGCGGGTTTCATGGCTATATCTCGCGCACCGCCGTGATACCGGCCTGCGAGCTGACGATCTCGGTTTTCACCAATGCCACCGACGGCTGGGCACCCATCTGGGTTGATGGCGCCGTGCATATCCTGCGCGCATTCGCCCAGCGCGGCGCGCCGCAAAAGCGCGTCCGCGACTGGACGGGACGCATGTGGACCTCATGGAGCGCGTTTGATCTGGTGCCCATCGGAGACCGGGTGCTGGTCGCCACGCCTCAGGCGATCAATCCCTTCATGGACGTCGCCGAGATCGAGGTGACCGGCAAGGACAAGGGCACGATCGCCGCGGCCGCGGGTTATTCCAGTTATGGGGAAGCAGTCCGGAGGGTCCGTGGCAAGACCGGGAAAGTGACCGAGGTTTGGCTCGCCGGCAGCAAATTAAGGCCCGAAAAGGCGGTCGCGGAGGAGCTGACCCGCAAATATGGAGCAACCGGGCGCCGCTCGCCCCGTTAACGATGCGGCGCTCCCTGCAGCCCGGCCGTCTCAAAGACCTGCTATCCTTTCGCTCGACAAGCCCCAGCGAGGTCGGCTAGACGACCCCGCGCAATCACACAGCATGAGCCGGCGATCCCCTGATGAACCCGTCCAAGCGCTATGACCGGATCGCCTTCGTGGCCAGCACCAGTGCGGAAGCGCAGGCAGCGCTCGATCAGCTGACACAGCTCTATGGCAATGCCGATCCGGAGACCGCCGACATCATCGTCGCGCTGGGTGGCGACGGGTTGATGCTGAAGACGCTGCACGACTTCATGCGCACTGGCAAACCGATCTACGGCATGCATCGCGGCACCGTCGGTTTTCTGATGAACGAGTTCTCAACGCATGATCTGCATCCGCGCCTCGCCGCGGCGCGCGAGACGTTGATCAATCCCCTGCTCATGCGCGCCACGGACGTCCATGGCGGCGTACACATCCATCACGCCATCAACGAGGTCTCGCTGTTTCGCCAGACGCATCAACTGGCGCGCCTGCGCATCCTCATCGATGAACGCGAACGGATGGCCGAACTTGCCGCCGATGGCATTCTAGTTGCGACGCCCGCCGGCTCCACCGCCTATAACCTGTCGGCGCAGGGACCGATCCTGCCGATCAATGCCGCGCTGCTGGCGCTGACGCCGATCAGCGCGTTCCGCCCGCGGCGCTGGCGCGGCGCGCTGCTTCCCAATACGGCGATCGTCGCCATCGAGGTGCTGGAAGGCGAAAAGCGCCCGGTGGCCGCCGTCGCCGACAACGAGGAAGCCCGCGACGTCCGGCGGGTCGAAATCATCTCCGACAAGTCGATTTCGATGCGCATGATGTTCGACCCCGGCCACAGCCTGGAAGAACGCATCCTGAGCGAACAATTCGGATATTGAGGCGCCTGCCCGCCTCAACCATTCGTTAAGACGCGGCGCGGTATGGTTAACACCGGGTAACGGTCCCAGCCCGGTTCGAGCCGCATCATGTTCCGTATCGACTTCAACAAGCTGCGTTTTCTGGTCTGCGACGACAATCCGCACATGCGGCGCATCCTGCGCACGCTGCTGCATTCGTTCGGCGCCCGCGAAGTCTATGAGGCCGAGGACGGCGCCACGGCGCTGGAAATGTACAGCCACTATGTGCCCGACATCGTGATCGCCGACTGGGCGATGCCGATTTTCGACGGGCTGGAACTGGCACAGATGATCCGGCAGCCGGATTCCAAGGGCAATCCTTACGCGCCGATCATCATGCTAACCGGCCATTCCGAAAAGCGCCGCATCACCATGGCGCGCGATGCCGGCGTCACCGAATTTCTGGCCAAGCCGATCTCGGCCAAGGGGCTCTATCTGCGCATCATGAGCGTGGTCGCGCATCCCCGCCCCTTCATCAAGACGAAGAACTATTTCGGGCCCGACCGCCGCCGCAACACAACCGTCGCCTATATCGGACCGGAACGCCGCAATGGCGGTGAAGCCGAGGTTCTGCAGCAGCCGTCGCTGCTGGATAAAGCCCGTGTCACCGGCTAGCGCAATGTTCGGAGAAACGACCATGGCCAAGAACAAAGCGCCGGCGCCGCCGAAGGTGCAGGCTTTCGCCGATCACCAGGTCATCACGCCGCCGAACACACTGAAGCACGCGATCCGCCGCGTCATCGATCGCGAACTCGACGATCCCGTGGCGCGCGCCGAACAGGCTCTGGCCAATCTCTCCGGCGAGTTCAAGACCTGGATGCGCAGCGAATGCGACCGCCTTGCCGCAGCACATGCCGCGATCCTGAAGAAGGGCTTCGATACGCACACCCGCGGTGAGCTGTTTCGCGCCGCTCACGACATCAAGGGCGACGCCTCGACCTTCGGCTTCCCCGCAGCCGGTGTGGCCGCCGAGAGTCTGTGCCGGATTCTCGAACACGCCCCCGATCTCGATGCGGTGCCGGCGGATCTGATCCAGCACCATATCGATGCGATCCAGGCGATCGTGCGCGAGCACAACACCATCGAGAAGGCCGGCGTGGCCAACGAACTCAGCGCACGCCTGCGTGCCGTCGCGGATGATTATCTGACGCTGGTCAATCGCGATCGGCCGGATCATCTCGAGATGATCTCGGCGCCAAGCATCGTGCCGAAGGAATAGCGTCGCTCCGCAATTTCGTTTGATGCGATCGAAACACTCTCCATGTCATGGCCGGGCAGTGCGAAGCAGCTTCGCTTGATGACCCGGCCATCCATCTATTGAAATGCGCTGATGTCGAACGATGGATGCCCGGCTCAAGGCCGGGCATGACGACTGAGATATTTGATGCTTACGCCGCGATCAGCTGATACTCGTCGCGTGAATTCGCCTGTTCGGCCAGTTCATCGCAGAACACACGCGCTTCCTCGCGGGCCGACTCCGTTGCGAAACGCCGCAGCAGGATCAACAGCGGCTCGGACGCCGCCTCATCGGTCTCGCACACCGTCAACACCCGCTCGACCATGCGACGGCGCAGACGCACAGCGCCACCAACAGAGCCGATGAAACCGATTTCATTGCGCGCAGCGAGAGCGGCGCGGAAGGCAGGGAATGTCGACTCCGGCAGACCTGCGCGGGCAAGCAATGCGTTCAGCCCGGCACCGACGCCGTCATAGACCAGCGCGGCCACGCGGCTCTGCGGCAGGCCGGACAGCTCCACCAGCGCCTGGTCGAACAGGTCGAGATTGCCCGACAGCAGGGCGCGGAGGATCAGGCCGACGGTCAGTTGCCCGGTTTCGCGCAGGTGATGCACGAGATCGCGCATCTCGTCGCCGCGCGAACGTGACGCAATATTGACCGTGGAGCGCGCCATCGCCTCGTCGGCAATGCGCTCGGCACGATCCGGCGACAGCCAGTTACGCGCAACGACGAAGCGGGTCAGTGTTTCGGAGAGCTTGGCCACCAGCGCCAGGCGCGTCGTGGCTGGCAGATTGTCAAGGGCCAGCATCGCTTCGCGGATGGCGGCGAGATGACCGTGACGCTCGACGATACGGTCCCAGGAGAACGGCGCCAGTTCGGCATATGGATTTTCGATGAGTTCGAGCGCCGCAGCGGCAGAACCGACTTCGGCAATGGCGGCGCAGATCGAGATCGGAAGATTGATGCGGCGCGCGACGGCGCATTGCAGCTCGCTATTCCCGGTGGCAACGATGTCGACCAGATCGGCATCGATCAGCAGCGGCGAATGTTCGAGCACCGGAAGCGACACACAGGGCTGATCCACCGACAGCGCCTGCACGATGGCCGGGGGCGCCGACGGCGCGCGGGCAAACACCTGCGCCATGGCCTGGCGCACCAGCGGCGATGCGTCATCGAGCAGCATCAGCAGCGCGCCTTCGGCGGCGGCACGGTCGTCGTCTGACAGATCAGAAAAAATCCAGGCCCGCGCCAAAGAGCGCGTTGCCTCTGCCCGCTCGCTGGCTGGAGCGGTCCGTACCCAACTGATGAACTGCCGAACAATCATGGTTCTGCCAGCCTACGCAACAAGATCAACACCGAAACGCGATGCCACTGTCAGAGAAAATAAACCATCTCACTTAACAAACGGTTCACCATAAGCTTATGGGTTTGTTGAGGTTTTATTAAGGGATCGGACACGCTGGGAAATGTGCGGCCTACCCCGGACGTCTGCCACGCGGATAAATCTCCGCGCAATCCGCCATACGGTCGTCGGAAGATAGTAGTGTATTTGAAAGTGTAGTTCAGGCCTGCGGGATCAAATCCGGACTGCGCCACGCCGCATCCGAATTGCGTTAGCGCACTACCTAACTACTAAAAGTCCCGGCACGATCGCTGAACAGATCGAGCGGCTTGGGCACGCCGACTTCAGGTGCTTTCGGCAGCGACGTGGACGTCAGTGATGTGCGGTTGCCCCATAATTCCTGCACCGCCGGCGACACAGGTTGCGCACGATCGCCACCCTGGAACAGCGACCGGAAAATCGGTTGTTCCTGCACGGCTGACGATGACTGATCGGATGCAAAGCTTGCGACCTGCGCAGTGCTCAGATCCGGGAAGCGCGACAGGAAAGTCGCATTGCTGGATGGCGTCAGTGGCGAGACCGCCTGCGCCGTCACCACGCCCGCGGACGCCATCGCCGTCCGTGTCGCGGTGGAATTCGCAGCACCGTCATAGCGCGCCGACAGCACCGAATAGACCTGCGACACGCTGCGGGCGCTGCCGCTCTGATCGTAGAAGATCGACCGGTTCGCTGCGGCGGCATTCGGAAACAACGCCGCGCCCGATGCGCTCGGATTATTCGCCGCATTGTTGATCAGCTTGGAGGCGCCGCTGACGCCCATGAAATGCGCCATATAGAGTTCGGCATCGCTGGGACGACGACCGATCTCGCCCGTAAGCTTGAAACCGTTGGACTGCGTCAGCACGCCGGCCATCGCTGAACTCGCGACGGGATCGTCACGCAGTTTCAGGATTTCGGCCTTCGCAGCCGGATCGTTCACCGAATAACTTCCCGAAGGTGACTTGGTGATGGCGTCGGCATATTTGCCGTAGCCGAGCTGCGTCCCGGCCTCCTTCACGGTGCCGAGCCAGGTCTGCTCGATGAACTGGAACAGGCCCTTGGCCGAGGACGTCGAAGCCGTGGCCGAGGGATTGAAATTGATTCCATCTTGGCGGTGGCGAGCAGATATTCGAAGCTCGTGCCCGTGGTGCCGGCAGCATTCTTGATCGCGCCGGTCACCTGACTGCGCGTTGACGAGAGTGCTGATGCGAGGTTGGTCGCGTCGACCGCCATAGTGTGGTGCCCCGCTGCCGCGACATGACCACCGGGAATCGTGCCCTGTCAGCCGTGCGGAAGCCGCGGACACAGTGGGACATTCATGGTTAACGAAACGCTAAGAGGGTTTTGGCGCCCAACACCTCCATCCTTGGTTGCATGTTTTACAGAGCATTAACGCGAGGGTGTTTCCGTATGTGTCTGACGGAGATCTCGCTCCCGTCGGCAGCGGGAATGGAGATCACGATGGTTGCGGTCGCAAATGGCGCAAACGCGCGTTCGACGTCGGCACAATCGTGGGACAAGACGACCCCCGCCGCCCTTGCCTCCGCCAAGCCATCCGCCTCATCCGACAAGCCTGCAGCTGCGCCGGTAGCTCCTGCTGCCTTCGTATCGCTGTCGGACCGCGCCAAGGCGATCATCGAAAAGGCCAAGGCCGATCAGGCCGCGACCGAAGGGCTCACCGATACATTCGACGAAATGCTGACAAAGCGGACCGACGCCCTAGCCGACCGCCTCTCCAAAGCGTTCGAGAAAATGAACATCCCGCCCGAATATGCGACCCACATGAAGGTCGACAAATTTGGCAACGTGACTGCCGAAGGCCCCTGGAAGGCGAAGATCGAGAAGATGTTCAGCGACGATCCGGCGCTCGCCAAGGAGATGAAGGAAGTCTCGGGCCTGAATGCCCTGAAGGCCGCGCAAGCTTCGCTCGATCTCTACAACGAGCAGAAAAAATCGACCAATAGCGAAGCGAAACAGGCGGAAGCCTGGAAGAACTACAATCTCCGTTCGATGAACATCCAGACCCTGTCTGGCGTCATGACTATGAAGGACGGCAAGCTCCGGTCAGCGGCCGTTGATTACATGGACATGATCGCCGATCCAACCGGCATCAGCGCCGCCAAATCCCGGCAGGATTTCGCCAGCCGGCTGGCGTGACCCAAGATCGAAGCCAGTTCAGCTTCCGTAGACCGACGCCGGATCGAACACCTTGTCCGCATCGATGAACGACACCTTCGCTGCCCCAGCCTCGCCCTTGGTGATCGCGCGGTAGAAACACGAGCGGCGGCCGGTGTGGCAGGCGGCTCCGCCGATCTGCTCAACCTTGATCCAGATCGCATCCTGGTCGCAATCCATCCGCATCTCGACCACGCGCTGGGTCTTGCCCGAGCTCTCGCCCTTGCGCCATAGCGCCTTGCGCGAACGGCTGTAATACCAGGCATCGCCGGTTTCGATGGTATTGCGCAGCGCCTCGTCATTCATATGCGCCACCATCAGCACGTCGCCATTCGCCACGTCGGTCGTCACGACGGTGACGAGACCGGCAGCGTCGAATTTCGGCGTGAGCGCGAGGCCTTCTTCGAGATCATGGCTGTGCGCGTGTGATGTATTGGACACTGAAAATCTCTCACAGTAGTCGTCAAACGAAAATCGGGCGCCTCATGCGCCCGATACTCTAGCAGCAAATCACGGTCGTCGCGCGATCAGCGAGACGTGGGTTTAGCGCGACATGGACTGGATCATCGACATGAACCGCGCCTGCTCGGCAGGATTGTCGCGGAAATTGCCGGTGAAACGGGTCGTGAAAGTGCGCGAGCCTTCCTTGCGGATGCCGCGGGCCGACATGCAGGTGTGCTCGGCCTCGACCATCACGGCAACGCCGCGCGGCTTCAGCACTTCATCAACCGCAGCAGCAAGCTGCGCGGTCAGATGCTCCTGGGTCTGCAGCCGATGGCCGAAGATATCCACGAGACGCGCCAGCTTGGAGAGACCAACGACGCGCTCCACCGGCGTATAGGCAATATGCGCCTTGCCGTAGAACGGCATCATGTGGTGCTCGCAATGGGAGACGAAGGCCATGTCGCGGATCAGCACGAAATCGTCATAGCCGGCGGTCTCGCCGAAGGTCCGGTTCAGGACCTCGGCCGGGCACTGATGATAGCCCTGGAACAACTCGTCATAGGCCTCGACTACCCGGCGCGGGGTGTCCATGAGGCCTTCGCGCTGCGGATTCTCGCCGATATAGGCGAGCAGTGTCTGCACGGCCTGCTCGGCCTCAGCGCGCGAGGGCCGCAGCTGGTCGGGATTTACCGCCGCAGCCAGAAACTCGGCGGGATCGAGCTCCGCCGGCCGGAATTCCTGCACTTTGCTCTCGGTCGGCTTGCCATCCGGGGATTTGCCGCGAAGCGGCTTGATCACTGCGTCCATCTTTACTCCGTTCGACCGGCCCCACGGGAGGCCGGAGTGTCACCGGGCAGACGGGGCGGCCAAGCCGCCGGACGCCTGAGTCCGTCAATAAAACATCGTCTTGCGACAATAACACCGAGGCCGCCGAACTGAATTCTCAAATTCCGGCGATCTGGAGAACGCCCGGCGCTCTGTTAGCCGGGCTCCGCCCTATATAGTGAACCATTACGATCGTTGCCAGCCATCAGGCAACCCACTCATCACATTTAAATCGTTGGTCTTTTTCCTATTTTTCCCAGTGCACCATTCAAGGGCAATGCGGGCAGTTCCCATGTGAGCCTAGGGTGATGACCCGATACTTCAGAACGGCCCGGAGGAACAATCTCGGCAGCGCGCATCGCGTCAAACAGCACCCCGCGCGCCTCTTATGGAGGACGCTGGTTCTGAGGGAGGTGCGAAAAACAGCGCGACCGATCCGTAACCCAGCCATTGGTTGGAGGAAAAGGCGATGGCGGCATCCTGCAGGTATGAAATCAGCATTCTGAAACACGACGAGCAAGAAATCGTGCTTGCTACTCATCATCCCGCCATCGGCGAACTAACGCGCGACAAGCTGGAGAGCCTTCGCTCGAGGCTACGGGATTTTCATGGCAAGGAGCACACCCTTGCGCGGCATCGGCAGCGCGAAGCAAGAGGAAAAGCCGAACCGCGGGGCGGCAGCTTTTCGGGAACAGCCGAGCATGCAACTCAGCGCAAGCAAGTCTTCGTCGCTGCGATAAAACGCGTTAGCAAGGAGCTAAAGCGCCTGCAGAACTTCGAAGCAAAAAAGGAACTCGGAGAGGCCGCCAGGCGCGCATTGGCCCAGCGACGAGCACAGCAATTCTCTCGACCGCAGAATGATCTGCGCCCCGGTGAAGGAATGCGCGCCATCCCGAGCCGGCGCCGGAATATCAAGATTCCTCCTTCACGGATTGGGAGGGTGTCGCAGGCCAACAAGCGCGCGCAGGCTCGGCGAGACGTCAGCCGCGGAAGCGATTAAGCGGCGCGGAGAGGTCCGAAATTCTTTTTGTCTGTCCCAAGGACGAGCGCCGGCTGATCGAAGGCATCGAGCCTTTGGATCTGTTCCCATCACGGATCGCATGTGATCCGATCGGCACGCCTTCTTTCTGAAGATGTGGGCAGTCGCTAGAGCGTCCCTACATGACGGGGACAGCTGCGACGTGCAAAATCCGTGCGCCGCCAAAAACATAACGGCTCACAGACCATTGAAACTGCTGATCTTTTATTTCATGGAATGGACGCTATATAGAGTCCAGTTCCTCGCGCGCCAAGGACGTGATCCCAGTGACCGATGGCACAGTTAAGGTCCGAACCAGATGCTGAACGACATCTATAACAAGCGCATCATCGAGCTCGCCGGTAACATTCCCCGGCTGGGCCGCCTCCCTGCCCCCGATGCGTCAGCCACCGCCCATTCCAAGCTTTGCGGATCGACCGTCAAGATCGACCTCATGATGGATGCCGATGTGGTCACCGACTTCGCCCATGACGTGAAGGCCTGCGCGCTTGGCCAGGCCTCATCGTCGATCATGGCAAGTCATGTGGTCGGCTCGACTGCCGAAGAATTGCGTGCGCTGCGTGAGACCGTGCGCAAGATGCTGAAGGAAAACGGCGCACCACCATCGGGCGGAAAGTGGGCGGATATCGCCCTGCTCGAACCGGTGCGCGACTACAAGGCGCGCCACGCCTCAACCCTCCTCACATTCGATGCGGTCGTGGACGCCATCGGGCAGATTGAAGCCAAGTCAAACGCCGGAGCCAGCCAGCCGACGCCGGCGTAACGCCAGCGCGGCTATTTCCCTGACGGTGCCGATGCGACGCCGCCAGTCGGCACCGAGGCCTCGGCCGTCTTGGTCGACTTCGTCGAAGACACGACCGGCGCTGAAGCGACCGGGGTGTTTTCATTCTCCGGCCCGCTCACGAAACGATCCTGTACCGACTTCGGCACCAGTGATGCGACCGGCGCCTGCTGCTCGCGAGGCTCGGGCAACACATCATCGACACTATGGCTGGTGACCAGATTGGTCAGCTTCAACTCGGCTTCCGTAAGCCGATGCAGATCGTCCCACGGCGGCACGCTGAGCGACAATGACAAGAGATCGCCCGTGCCTCCCATGTCGAAGGTGTATTTGGCAAGACGGCCGATATCCCGCTCGACGATCATCAGGTCGTTTGCCGTATAGCTCGCAGCCTTCGGGTCGTCGGCGCGGTCGCCCATCCAGATCTGATGGACGCGTACAAGGGATTCTTCGGCCACATAGCGGGTCTTGCCCGCCAGCAGCAGAAAGACGCACATGGATTCGCAATAGGCCTGCGGCACGACCGCCGGCTTCATGACGCCCGAGGATGATTGCAGGTCAACCGTGATACCGACTGTGGTGCGCAGACCAAGCTTGCGCCAGCGCCGGCCCATGGTGATGGCGTCATTGACCGAGCCGCCGCTGGAATCCAGAACCACCGTCGCGTCAGTCAGATCGCGGCCTTTGGAAAACTCGTCGAAATCCCTGACGGTGTCGCCGGTGACAATCCCCACCGCGCCGATCCAGCCACGGCAATTCGGCTCGCAGGCGACCCAGGTGAAGCGCATCGGGAGTTTGCGTTCTTCGAGAACGGCTGCAGCTTGGGCAGAGGACGCGGCCGAAGCCATCAGGCCGGCCGCGAGTCCGGGAAGAACGATGCAAAAGGCCGCGGCGCGAAACAGCGCCGAACTACCTGATCGAAGCGACCTCATACGTCCCAAGTCGGTTCCTTCCCCGCACTCTCATGAGCAATGGCAACGGCCCCAAACAACGCTCATAATTCTGTCACACGGGCGTTACGTGAAAACCTAACGGGCTTCGCCGCAGCGTCCAGTTACTTTTGCTGCACTGCATGCGATAAATTGGCAGGTGTGTCTCCAATGCATAAGTAGATGGGTTCCATGCAAAGGAACCGGGCAAAACCCGGCTGATCTGATAGCAATCCGACCATGAAACATTCATCCATGTGCCCGAACTGCGTCGGTACTATTCAACGGCTGCCACGCAACGCCGGTCGCGGCATGATCTGGATATACCGCCACACGCTGTCGCCGTTGGTCGGATACAATTGCCGTCACCTCCCGACCTGCTCGGTCTATGGCGACGAAGCGATCGAACGCTACGGATTGTGGGCCGGCGGCTGGATGACACTGGCCCGGCTGCTCCGCTGCCAGCCATGGGGCACTTCGGGTATCGATAACGTGCCGGCCAAGCTGTCGCCCGATGCCCGTTGGTATACACCGTGGCGCTACGCGCGTTGGCGCGGTGTCAATGACAGCGCAAGCTAGAAGCTTACGCAGGCATTGCCGACTTTCGTGAGCACGGACTGCTGACTGAACTGCCGCTTATAGCTTTCCGCGATGGCAACGAGATCGGCACGTTTCTGAGCGCCGTCGGCGAAGGTGATCAGAACGACCTTTGCCCTTTCGCGAACATCAACATTACGCACGCCGTCGCGCCACTGCCCGTCTCCATCGATGACAGTGAGACCATCGGGAAAGCGCGGCGTGATTTCCCTTGCGACGAAATTTGCAAATGCAGATTCGCTGATACCAGGCCGATCGCCAATGTTGCGGCCGAAGATCATCTCCACGGACACCATCATGCGCGACGGCAGCAGGCACGATGGTGGCAGCGATGCACAGCCGCTCATCAATACGCTGATCGTTAATGTAGCAACGCATGCAGAAAACAGTTGGCGGATATGTCGCGGCACCCCGAACCTCAAATTATCAAAGCTATTTTTACAAAATGCCTACTGTTGGGATTGTTGAATAACATTTGATACCATAGGGTGCCGCCACTTCATCTCGCCAAATTCATCTTCACTTAACATCACTGCCCGGGGCACTCAGGTGGAAGACGGCCTATACGAAGTACATTTTCATACTATTCATGGCACCGGGACCGGCGTCGTCTATGCAATCGGCGGTAAGCTACGCGGCGGCAACTCCGCTTTCGCCTTCATGGGCAACTATCAAAACAGAGGCGAGACCATCTCTGTCAAGGTGTCATCGAAACGCTACAACCCGGATCAGACCTTCAAGTCGGTGTTCGGCTTTGAAGGTGTCACACTGGCATTGACCGGCCGCGTCAATGGCGACCTGCTCGATTTCGAAGGCAGTGCGCTGCAATTGCCCGGCGTGCCGTTCAAGGCGCAACTGACCCGCATCTGCGACTAAGCGACACGTCCCGACATTTTACGGCTGAACGCGATGGCCACCAGTGCCGTCGTCAGGAAACCCATCGCGACGAACCCCGACGCATGGAAGTATCCGCCGGCGAACAGTGCGCCACCGATGCCCGATCCAATCGCCTGGCCGACATAGAGCATCGATGTATTGAGCGAGACCGAAGCCGCTCCGGCCGACGGTGCCGCCATGATCAAGCGGACCTGCTGCATCGACGTGATGGCGCCGAAGCCGAGCCCCCAGATCGCGACGCCGAGCGCCATCACGGGCAGATGGCCTGCGCCGAGCGTCCAGACCGTTATGCCCGCAAGCGCCAGCGACGTCGACAGGATGGACGTATTGAGCGCGCCCCAGCCATCGACGATCCGCGTCGCGGTCATGATGCCGAGAAAGCCGCAGACGCCATAGATCGCGAAGACGGACGCTGCCGCATCGTGCCCTGCCCCGGCGAGCCGCTCGAGGAGCGGCGCCATGAATGTGAAAATCGCAAACTGCCCCGAAAGCTGTAGCGTCGTGATAATTAGCAGCAGCACGACTAGACGATTGCGGGCCAGCGAAGACCAAGTGCTGAGATCGACAGGCGCGCCGAACAGCCCGCGCGGCAATCGCCACGCCAGCAGCATGAAGCTCAGGCAGCTCATCACACCGACGGATGCGTAAACCTCCCGCCAGCCATAACGGCTGGCAATGAAGGTCACCAGCGGCAGACCGACCGCAGCCGCCAGCGTCCAGCCGAGAAACACATAGGCAACGCTGCTGCCACGCTTGTCCGGAGGCACCAGCATCCCGACCGCGCCCGCGGCCTGCGGTGTATAGGGCGCGGCAGCGATGCACATCACCAGGCGGATCGCCAGCAGCACGGCAAAATTCGGCGCGAAGGCCGATGCGAGATTGGCGGCCGCTACCACCGCGATGATAAACAGCAACAGATGCCGCCGTTCGATCCGGCTGGTCAGCCACGACATCAGGGGCGAGCAGATGCACAGCATCACTGCGCCGAAGGTGATCAAAAGCCCCGCCTCGCGGATGGTGACACCCAGCCCCGCCGACAACTCGCCAAGCATCGCCGTCGGGCCTATCAGGCCAATGCCGGTGACAAAATTGCCGATCATGAGTGCGGTGGGGGCATAGGGGCGAGCGACTGTCAAGATATCGCATCTTATGGATGCAACTGCATGCAAGTCAAACCTGCCCGCCAAGCGTGCAAATCAGGTCAGTTAGACTGGTGTTGCAACGCCCGAATCGGCTGCTATACCGCTCGTCCGCTTACCTGCGCCCGTGTGCAGGAGTGAGCCACAGGAGAGAAGACATGACTGAGAATGAAGGCTCGGGATTCAAGTTCGGCCTCGCCAACCTCACCCCCGCCGAAACCAACAACATCACCGTTACTTTCCCTGACGGCGCCAAGCGCGAATTCGCGAAGGGCACGACCGGTTTCGAGATCGCCAAGGGCATCTCGCCGTCGCTGGCCAAGCGTACCGTCGCAATGGCGCTGGACGGTACCGTCTCGGATCTCTCCGATCCGATCGACGCCGACGCCAAGATCGATTTCATCAACCGCGACGACTCCCGCGCGCTGGAGCTGATCCGGCATGACGCGGCGCATGTGCTCGCCGAAGCCGTGCAGACGCTGTGGCCGGGCACCCAGGTGACCATCGGTCCGGTGATCGAGAACGGTTTCTATTACGACTTCTTCCGCAACGAGCCATTCACGCCCGAGGACTTCGGCGCGATCGAGAAGAAAATGCGCGAGATCATCGCGCGCGACAAACCGTTCACCAAGGACGTCTGGGATCGCGCGAAGACCAAGCAGGTATTCCGCGACAAGGGCGAAGCCTTCAAGGTCGAGCTGGTCGATGCCATTCCCGGCAACGAGCCGATCAAGATCTACTACCAGGGCGACTGGTTCGATCTCTGCCGCGGCCCGCATATGACGTCGGTCGGCAAGGTCGGCAACGCCTTCAAACTGATGAAGGTGGCCGGCGCCTATTGGCGTGGCGACAGCAACAATCCGATGCTCACGCGCATCTACGGCACGGCCTTCGCCAAGCAGGAAGACCTCGACGCGTATCTGAAACAGATCGAGGAAGCGGAGAAGCGCGATCACCGTAAACTGGGCCGTGAACTCGACCTCTTCCACTTCCAGGAAGAAGGCCCGGGCGTCGTGTTCTGGCACCCCAAGGGCTGGACCATCTTCCAGGCGCTGATCGCCTATATGCGCCGCCGCCTCAATGGCGACTACAGCGAAGTCAATGCGCCGCAGATCCTCGACAAGGTCCTGTGGGAAACCTCAGGCCACTGGGAATGGTATCGCGAGAACATGTTCGCGGCGCAGTCGGCCGGCGACGAAGCCGAGGACAAGCGCTGGTTTGCGCTGAAGCCGATGAACTGCCCCGGCCACGTACAGATCTTCAAGCACGGGTTGAAGAGCTACCGCGACCTGCCGCTGCGCCTCGCCGAATTTGGCGTCGTGCATCGCTATGAGCCGTCGGGCGCCATGCACGGCTTGATGCGCGTGCGCGGCTTCACCCAGGACGACGCCCATGTGTTCTGTACCGAGCAGCAGCTCGCCGAGGAATGCCTCAAGATCAACGACCTGATCCTGTCGACCTATTCCGACTTCGGCTTCGGCGACATCGTCGTCAAGCTGTCGACGCGGCCGGAGAAGCGCGTCGGCACCGATGAGATGTGGGATCACGCCGAGCGCGTGATGGCCACCGTGCTGTCGGTGATCGAGAGCCAGTCCGGCGGCCGCATCAAGACCGAGATATCGCCTGGCGAGGGCGCGTTCTACGGACCGAAGTTCGAATATGTGCTGCGCGACGCCATCGGCCGCGACTGGCAGTGCGGCACCACGCAGGTCGACTTCAACCTGCCGGAACGTTTCGGTGCGTTCTATATCGACGCCGACGGCTCGAAGAAGGCACCGGTCATGGTGCATCGCGCGATCTGCGGTTCGATGGAGCGTTTCATCGGTATCCTGATCGAGCACTTCGCCGGCAACTTCCCGCTCTGGCTGTCGCCGGTGCAGGTGGTGGTCACCACGATCACCTCGGAAGGCGATGAATACGCCAAGGTCGTTGCTGCAGCCGCCCGAAAGGCCGGGCTGCGTGTCGAGATCGATCTGCGCAACGAAAAGATCAACTACAAGGTCCGCGAGCACTCGCTGGCCAAGATCCCTGCTCTGCTCGTGGTCGGCAAGAAGGAAGCCGAAACCGGCCAGGTCTCGGTGCGCCGTCTCGGCAGCGATGGCCAGAAGGTGAGTTCGCTCGAGGAAGCACTTGCCGCACTGGTCGATGAGGCGACACCGCCGGACGTGAAACGCGCGAAAGCGGAGGCCTGAGCCGATGAGTGACGACGACGAGGTCGAGATCGAAGCCTATCCGCTTCGATCCTATCAGGTGATCGCCGATCCGAACCGGCCGGACGTGGTCGCGATTGCATTCGAGACGGAGCGTGGCCACAGCCTCTATCTGGCCTCACGGGCCGTGCTGGAGGATCTGGGCCGCGATCTGCTGGATCGTGCGTCCAAAATGCCGGAGCGCAAGACGGCCGATTGAGCGGGCTCTGAACAGGTCGCGCGGTCACAATCCGTCTAAATCAGCAAGGCCCGCCTCGTGGCGGGCCTTTTCGCGTGGTAAGTGGTCATTCAATTCCTGCAAATTCTGCGCATCCTCATCTGTGAGAACTGCCCGTGCCTGACATCATCGACTTCCTGAAGACCCGCCGCTCCGTCAAACCGCGCGAAATGATCGGCTCCGGCCCCTCATCCGCAGAACTCGAAACCATCCTGACCATTGGGGCACGGGTGCCGGACCACGGCAAGCTGGCGCCATGGCGCTTCATCATTTTCGAGGGCGACGCCCGCAAACGCGCCGGCAACGTCATCGCCACCGTATTCGCACGGAAGAATCCCGATGCACCGGTCGAAGATATCGAGGCGCAGAAACACAAACTGACGGAAGCGCCGCTGGTGATCGGCGTGGTGAGCATCATCAAGCCGCATCCGAAGATTCCGTCATGGGAGCAGGAACTGTCCGCAGGTGCGAGCTGCATGAATATTGTATCGGCCGCCACAGCCATGGGTTATGGCGCCAACTGGCTGACCGGCTGGATGGTCTATGACCGCGACGTGCTGGAAGGCCTCCGCCTCGCCGCCAATGAAAAACTGGCCGGCTTTATCCATATTGGCGGCAAGCCTGACAAGGTGATCGAGGACCGGCCGCGGCCAGAACTCAAGGACGTCGTGACCCGGTTCTGAACCGGGCTTACGCGGCCTGGGACGCCTGGCTGCCAAACCGGCGCAGCAGGTTCTCGATTTCCGATGCTGGCTTTGCAGGGCTGAACAGAAAGCCCTGCACCTCGTTGCAGCCTTCCGCGCGCAGCCAGTCCAGCTGATCGATCGTCTCGACGCCCTCAGCCGTTGTGGTGATGTTCATACTGCGACCGAGCCCGGAGATCGCGCGTACGATGGCAACGCAATCCGGCCGCTCAATCAGATCCTTCACGAAAGACCGGTCGATCTTGATCTTGTCGAACGGAAAACTCCGCAGATAGCTCAGGCTGGAATAGCCGGTGCCGAAATCATCCATCGAGATGCGGACGCCCAGCGCGCGCAGTTGATGCAGGATCGCGAGATTGGCCTCGGTTTCCGCAAGAAACACCGACTCGGTAATTTCCAGCTCCAGGCGATGCGGCGACAGTCCGGAATAAGCCAGCGCAGCGACCACGACCTGCACCAGATTGCGGCTGCGGAACTGCACCGGCGAGAGATTGACCGCCACCTTGATATCATCAGGCCATTTGGCAGCTTCGGCGCAGGCCCTGCGCAGCACCCACTCGCCGAGCGTGACGATGAGGCCGATATCCTCGGCGACGGGGATGAAATCGGCCGGCGAGATCATGCCCTTGTCGGGATGTTTCCAGCGCAGCAACGCTTCGAAGCCGGTGATGCGGTCCGCGGCCAAATCCACCAATGGCTGGTAGTGCAATTCAAAGTCACCATCGGCGAAAGCGCTGCGCAGATCGAGCTCCATGTCGCGGCGCTTCTGCGCCTGGCGATCCATCTCGCGCTCGAAGAAGCGATGCACACCGCCGCCTTCGGACTTGGCCCGATACAGTGCCATATCGGCATTACGCATCAGCTCTTCGCTGGTATCGCCATCGCCCGGTGACATGGCGATACCGATGCTGGCGCCGATCACAACTTCGACGCCGTTCATGTCATAGGGCGCGCTGATGATCTCGATCAGCCGCGCGGCAAAATCGTTGGCTTCGTTGGGTGTGATATCGGCGGCCAGCACCACGGCAAATTCGTCGCCGCCCAGCCGCGCCGCGAGATTGTTGCCGCGGACCTCGGCGCGCATCCGCGCGGCGACCATCTTCAGCAGCCGATCGCCCATCGGATGACCGAAGGAATCGTTCACGTTTTTGAACAGGTCGAGATCGATGCACAGAACCGCGACATGCTTGCTCGGATCGTCGTGATCCAGCGCTTGGGCCAAACGCTCCTGATAGAAGGTACGGTTCGGCAGATCGGTCAGGGCATCGTGATGCGCCATATGCGCCACGCGCGCTTCGGCCTTGCGACGTTCGGTGATGTCGACGACAGCCACGAGGAACCCGTCGCGGCCTTCGAACATCACGCGGCGGCCATAGGTCAGCACCTCGATCTCGCTTCCGTCGGCCTTCAGGTGGCGCCAGTTGCGATCCGACTGATAGATATCTCCGAGCTGCATCAACGCGCGCGTATGAATCTCCCACTCGTCGCGCGGCCAGATTTCCTTGAGCTGCATGCGGAGGAAAGCGGCGCGATCGTATCCGTAATGCGCGACAGCCGCGTCATTGACGCTGAGAAAATCCATCGTCTGGGCATCGAACACCCACATCGGCATCGGATTGCTGTCGAACAGCAGCCGAAACGAGGCCTCGCGGCGCTTGATGTCGGTCACGTCGGAGACCGTGAGGGACACGAGATCGCCGAAGGCCGTCGCGCTGAGCCGAAGGTTGCGATCGTCGCTGTCGATTTCGAGCTGGCCGCTCTGGCCGTTGGCGATCATCGACAGCAGCCACTGTGTCACACTGGGCAGCGACAACGCGTGACCGCCTGCGCTCAGCTTGCGCCACTGAAGATCGGTGGGTGATACTTTCAGCAGGCGCGAAGCGCCCTGATTATGATGCACGATCTGGAAGTCAAAAGCCTGGCTGGCGGAATCCCGGATTGCCGCAAGCGACACGATGCCTTCGTCCGTCGACGAGAAGATCGCATCGACCAGATTGTAGCGGGTGCCCTGCTCGTTGACATAGACGCCGACCAGTCGGCCGCCCCAGCGCGACGCTGTCGGCAGCGCGAGAATGTCATAGGTGTGAACCAGACCGTCACGCACGCAATGCGCCACCATCAAATGCGGTCGGTTGGCTTGCAGAGCACAGTTCGCGGCTTCCGTCAGCGCACGCACGCAGTCAGGTGCCAGCACGTCGAGCGGAATGTCCCAGCGATCGTCGCCCAGCCACTGTTGCACATAGCGGCCGCTGCGTGACACTTCGAGCGTCTCGCCCTCGACCTTCAGCAGGACGATGTGGTCAGCCATACGCCCAAGACTGCCGAGCATCACTTCTTCATAGCCGGGCAGAATTTGGCCGGGACGAACGGCCGCCCGCCATTTGCGTTGCAAGGCGGGAATGTCGTCGAACAATTTGACGTCCGGGCTTCCGGATAACTGTCTTGCCGCGGTCACGACATCCCCTTCGGAACACTTCTAGCGATACTTGCTATTCGGGCTATCGGGATTAACGTCATGTAAACGTTCAGCGGCCGCGTACAGCAACAACGCGTGGTGACGCGACAAACTGGCACAATGGTTAGTTGGCGATTCAGGACCATGACACACGCGTGACAAATCGATCGTTTTTGAGACGTGTTGTCTGCGAGACGGATCTGATTTTGAAATCGCTGGCGTAAGAAGCGCCGTCGAAAATTAGCGCGCGATGACTTCGATCTCGCCGTCGACGCCGTTCACGACGTTGAAGGGGCGCTCGAACACCTTGCCTTCGTTCTTGGCGATGGCGCGGTACTCACCTTCCGCCAGCGTGACGCGCGGGAAGGCGCCGATCGATTCCTTGATGACGTCGCCGGCCGGCGTGATCACCGACCATGCGGTGTTGGCCAAGGCCTCGCCGCCCTTGTCGCTCACCAGCTTCATGGTGATGACTGCCGCACGATGCGTGATGGTCACGTCGGTGAGCTTGCTCGCCTGCACGCGGATGTCGGAGCGCACCACCGAATTGGCGTCGCCGTAATTCGAGATGATATAGTAGGTGCCTTCCTGCAGCAGCACGACATCACCGGCAGGAACGCTCGGCAGCAGCGGCGTGCGCTCGCCGCCTTCGAACTGGCTGCCCTTGTAGATCGAGAACGAGATCTGGTTCTGCGGAATCTTCGTGGTGCCGACGCGGCCCTCGATCCGCAATCCGCCGGCGGGCAGCACAAACGCTTCACGATCCGTCTCGGACTTGATGGTCACCGGACGAACGGCGCTCACGAGGCCCAGCGCCACGTGCACCACATAGCTGCCCGGCGGCAGCACGATGTTGGGCGTCGCGCCGCGATCCTCGCGGATCAGCTTGAAGGCACCGGTCTCGTCCGGCCGATCCGAATAGACCCGCCAGACAAGCCCGCTATTGATGACCGGCATATCCTTGCCATAGCGCGCCGTCAGCGCCAGCACGCCCTGTGCGGGCCCGGTTGGAGCAGCCTGGACCGGCGACGGCACAGGCGGGGCGACATTGGCAACCGGCGGCTGCGTCAGCGGCGTCGGCAACAGGGGGTGGAAGCAGGACCGGACGGCGGCGCGAGGCTGATGGCGGGACCCGACGGGACATCCGGGATCGAGCCCGGCGGAACCGGTGCCGGGCGGTCCGAAAAGAACTGTGCGGACGCTATCCGGGGCAAGGCAACAGCCTGCAGCAGAGCGAGGGCCAGCACCATAGCCAGCCGTCCGCTCCGGCCGGATGTTCGCAAATCATGGCCCCGTGCAGTCATGGTCATGCTTTTCACCCAAAACGCGACAAATTCAAGCCTTGACGCGGCTGTCCCGCCGCCAGACCCACAATCGCGTGAGGTTCCCCATGAACCGGTGTACCGTGCGGTAACGGGTCGCTCTGCAGTCACATTTGGTGCCTAAATCTCGCAAACGCGACATAAATCATGAATTAGCTACCGTCTGGAATGATGGCGTTGCTGCATTTAATATCGGCGGCGTCGAGGAGCTTGGTGTGCTGGAGATTTTGATGGGGCGCGGCCAGAATGGCGCGAACGGTCGCGACAAGCCTGGTTTGGGAAGCGTTCGACGTCCGATCATCGGTCTGGCGCTCGGCGGTGGTGCGGCGCGCGGTTTCGCCCATATCGGCATCCTCCGCACTTTGCTTGCCCATGGCATTGTCCCGAACGTCGTGGTGGGCACGTCGATCGGTGCCGTAGTTGGCGGATCCTACGCCGCCGGCCACCTTGATACGCTCGAGGAATGGGCCCGCGGTCTGCAACCCCGCAATATTCTCAGCTATCTCGACATCCGCCTGAACGGTTCCGGCTTGATTGGCGGCAACAAGCTGGCCGCGCAGCTCGAGGCATCGCTGGGCCATACACTGATCGAGGATCTCCCGCTGAAATTCGCCAGCGTCGCCACCGAGGTGCGTACCGGCCATGAAATCTGGCTGACTCATGGTCGCCTGGTCGATGCGATGCGTGCGTCCTACGCGCTGCCGGGCATCTTCTCGCCGGTTCTGGTCGGCGATCGCTGGCTGGTCGATGGCGCGCTGGTCAATCCGGTGCCGGTATCGGCGGCGCGTGCTCTGGGCGCCGAGATCGTCATCGCAGCCAATCTCAGCAATGATGTATTTGGCCATTCGACCACGATTTTCGACCATGGCACGGGACCGGAAGTGGCCGAGCCCATCATCGAAGTCGAAGAACCGAAGCGCGGTTTCAGCAAGTTCTTCTCGGCGGAGCGCACCATGAAACGCGAATTCTTTGGCGGCGGCGGACGACCGGGTATCTCTACCGTAATGGTCGATGCCTTCAACATCATGCAGGACCGCATCACCCGCGCGCGCCTTGCCGGCGATCCGCCGGATCTCCTGATCGCACCACGCGTTGGCCGCATTGGCTGGTTCGATTTCCACCGCGCCGAAGAAATGATCACGCTCGGCGCGCGTGCCGCAGAGCGCGCTGTCGAGTCCATTCAAGAGGCGATCGAAATCCTCGCCCCCGAAGTGGCAAACTCGCCTGCGCCCGTCGTTGCGCAGAAGCCGACCACTTCGCAGAGCTGAGCGCGGCGGGCTCAGGCAGTCGCAATATATTCGCGCAGCGCTTCCTGTTCGCGTTCGAATTCACGCAAGCGAAATTTGACGACGTCACCGATCGAGATCAGGCCAACGACCTTTTCGTCTTCGATAACGGGCAGATGCCTGAATTTTCCGGTCGTCATCTTTTCCATGATTGCACCGACCGTATCGGACGGTTTGCAGCCAATGACCTTGTGCGTCATCACGGCGCTCACGTCTTCATCCAGTGCCGCGGCGCCGCGCTCTCCAATCACCCGCACGATATCACGCTCGGACAGGATACCATCGATGTGGTGATGGCTCATCACCAGCACGGCACCTATTTTTCGCTGTGACAGCAGCTGCACCACCGACGAGACCTTATCGCTCGGCGAGACGCTGATGATCTGGTGGCCTTTGGAATCGAGAATTGCACGTACCGTCATTGTCGCCTCCTAAGTCGACCATGCCCTTTGTCGGGCGCGGTCTTTCATTCTTGGGTCGTCAGACAGACGCAGTGTAACAGCGCAGTTCAACAGTCGTTCAGATGTGGTGACCGAACTGACACACCGTTCGCGCCGGGAACGGAATCGACCTCAAGGGCCGAACCTGCCAACGTGAGTCACCTGTCGAATACATAAGATGGATCAAATGCGTCGGCCTCGCAAGAAGCCGGTACACGCTCAATGCAGGTCGGACATGTCCGGAGACGATGTCTGCGAACCCGTGCGCTGCAACCTCGGAATGGGATCGAACAGCGAGAATAGCAGCAGCCCGGCGAAGAAGCCGCCGATATGCGCCTGCCATGCAACGCTCGCCCCGTCTGCACCGATCGCAATCGAGCCAACGCCAAAGATGATATTGACGCCGAACCAGACCGCCAGAAATCCGATCACGCGCGGATCGCGCAATGAACGCAACAGCGGAAGCGCCGGCACGCGCGCCGCTTCATCGGCATCGCCGCGGTTGAACGACAGGAAGCTGCCGCGCACGAAGGCAAAACGGATGGCCGCGGCCATGGCGCCGGAGACCGAAGCCGAGGCGCCGATCATCGGGGCGAGCGCGTGTTCATGGGTAACCAGATGCGCAGCGGCGCCAGCCACCGCCGTCACCGCCATGAAGATGAAGAAGCGGACCGCGCCGAAGCGCCGCGCCAGCGCGCTGCCGAACGGCAGCAGCCACAACACATTGAAGCCGATATGGCTGAGATTGGCATGCAACAGGGAGTAAGTGACGAAACTCCAGACCTTGGCGCCATTGCCGCCGGGAAACGGCATGGACAGCAGCGTTTGGTCGTAGCGCTTCGGAATGAAACCGAAGACCTCAATGGTCCAGTATTCCAGATCCACCGGCAGCAGCATGCGGACGATGTGGATCACGGCGAGCAACCCGACATAGGCCGTCAGCGCCGCCGGCAGGGTCAGGATCGGTTCACGCGGAGGAGCGGGGGAATCCAATGTGTCCAAGGGAATAACGGCCTGTCAGCAGCTCTGGCGAGCGATGCCCCAGATAGTCGGCTTTGCCGGTGCGGTGCAAGCTCAGGATCGCCGCAGGACTGCAAACCCGCCTGAAAAGAAAAAGGGAGAGCCTCTGAGAAAGGCTCTCCCGGGTCCGTCTTGATCTTTTCCCGCGGATGGATGTCCCGGTGTGCCGGACAAGCCGACATCCCCACCCCTCCCCGCGTGACGACCAATTCTGTTTTCAGCCACCTGTTTATCGAAGCGCGTCACGAACTGCTGGAGACAGTCCGCTCCGCTCTGGAGTGAGGAGAAGACTACCGGTTATCCCCGCGATGCCAAGCGCATGCTTAATTCAAAGTTAACGACGCGGCGGTGGCCTTGGCCAGAAATCAGACGGTTAATGAGATCCTTAAAATCATAGTAAATTTAACCTTAGCTTCTGATACCCGCCCGAACACGGTGGAAAACGCGCGTTCGGCATGGACGCTGCAATGACTGATCTGCACAACATGTAGCGGCGAGCGATGGATGGATTCGGGACAGAAATGTCCCCGATCCACTGCAAGCCGGGTCAGGGATCAGGCGAATGAAACATCCATCCAGCCGCGCGTTCTTCGCCTATTGGGACGACAAGCGCGGTTTTGCCCGCGCTCCCGATCGGAGTGAGCTGGAACCCGGCCCGGTGCGCGAGTTGCTCGGTGACATCTTCGTGCTGTCCTGTGACCAGCCCGTCGAATTCCCGTTCCGGGTGGCCGGCACAAGAGTTTGTGCCCTGCTCGGCCGCGACCTGAAGAACCAAGCGTTTCCGTTGCTGTTCGCGCCCGAGTGCCGCGATGAGATCCGGGACATGATCACCGTCGTATCCGAGGAACAGCTCGTCGCCGTCGCGGGCGTGACCGCAATGACCGAATTCGGTCAGAAGGCGCATCTGGAACTGCTGTTGCTGCCGTTCGCGGCGCGCGCGCATTCCCCCATCAGCCTGACCGGCCTACTGGCGCCGATGTATGAAGTCCGCGGCCGGCTCGGCGCATTCCAGCTGACCTCGTTCCGCTATCTCGCCCACCAGCCGCAGCGCTTTGCGCCGCGCGCCCTGCGCAAGCTGCAGGCTGCCCGCGGCCTGATGGTCTATGAAGGGCTGCGCTAAACAGCCTTCGATGCGCCTCGCTCACTGTAGGTGTCGCACAGAACATGCACGCCGCCTGGTTGCGCCACATTGGTATTTGCTAACGCGGCATTAACCCTGTGGGCCGTAGGGTCGGTCGAAACTCGACCTGTATGACCGGCACAGCACTGATGGCGTTCGCGCAAACAAAATCGATTCTTCCGTCTGCAGAAGAACGCCGTCGCTTTCAGCGGGTGAAAGTGCACCTGCTTGGCCGCTATATGCTGCCGGATCGCCGCGAGTTTCCGTGTCAGGTCATCAATATGTCGCCCGGCGGCCTCGCGCTGCTCGGTCCCGGCATCGGCAATGTGGGCGACCGCGTCATCGCCTATCTCGACCATATCGGCCGTGTCGAAGGTAAGATAACCCGGATCATCGACAACGGCTTCGCCATGACCGTGGGTGCGACGCCGCGCAAACGGGACAAGCTGGCCGCCCAGCTGACCTGGCTCGCCAACCGCGACATTCTCAATCTGCCGGAAGACCGCCGCCACGACCGTATCGTGCCGCGCAATCCGATGGTGCTCCTCACCCTCGAGGATGGCGTCCAGATGAACGGCCGCATTATCGACCTGTCGCTGTCCGGCGCCGCCATTGCGGCAGAGAAGCGTCCGCCGCTGAACTCGATTGTCATGCTCGGCCGAATCCAGTCCCGTGTGGTCCGCCATCTCGAAGAAGGCTTCGCTCTGGAGTTCTTCCACGAGCAGTTGGCAGAGACGCTCGAAGACAGCGTCAACGCCCGGTAAACGGCCGAACGCCTCCGATCCCGGTTTTCGAATGGCCCGAAGGCCCTATCCGCGTCCGCGGATACCGTTGCGCGTCCTCTGCACTCTATCGCGAGCGGTTAATTTCACGCCGCTTTGCGCACGCAAGTTCCTGAATTGCAGCATTCAAGCCATTAACGCGTAAAATTTGAATCAAATGCAATTAGCTAAAATTTGAATCGAATTCGATTCAAGTATAGTTTGAATTCGCCGCTCCTTTTACTTGTAATCGCTTCAATTGTACTTGAGCGATTTAGCGGCGACGAAAATCCTTTGTGCGAAACATGGTCCCAACAAGAAAACGGGGGCCACAATGTTTGGTAACAAGGGGCGATACTTCGGACTGGCCGTTTTAGCAGTCCTTCTTGGAGTGACTTCGTCGGCACGTGCCGGCAACGAAAAACTCTACGCAAGCCTGGGCGACAGCACGCGCGCACCGATCGGATGGGTCGAATTCTGTTCAGATAATCCCGTCGACTGCCGCAGCGGCGCGACGCAGCCACGCGACATCGTCATCACGCAGACTGCGTGGAAGGATCTGGTGCGGGTCAATCGCTGGGTCAACGAGACCATCAAGCCGATGACCGACATGGATCATTGGGGCGTCATCGAGAAGTGGTCGCTGCCATCAGACGGTTACGGCGACTGCGAGGACTATGTGCTCCTGAAGCGCAAGATGCTGATCGAAGCGGGCTGGCCACGCGAGGCGCTGCTGATCACCGTGGTGCGCGACAAGAAGGGCGACGGTCACGCGGTGCTCACGGTGAAGACGGACAAGGGCGAATACGTTCTGGACAACCAGAATGAGAACGTCCTCGCATGGACCGAGACCGGCTACCGCTTCGTCAAACGCCAGTCACAGAGCGATCCGAATGTGTGGGTCTCGCTCGGCGACAACCGTCCTGCGGTGGCTACGGCCAGCGCGCGGGATCGCTAAACAACACGAATTGGAGACACGCGACCCGGTCACATCCCCACCCCTCCCCGTCCCAGACCGGATCGCGCGCGGCCGAACCTCCCCCAAGGTTCGGCCGCAACTTTTTGGGGTGCTGCTCGCGCAGCTTCCGACAGAAAGTTGCCGAATATGCGCGGAAACAGATGCAGGTTTGGCTGACGAACTACAAAGTGCCTGACTCATCCCGGACTGACGTCCGAGAAACACGAACAGACAAGAAAATCGCCGTGCTAGTCGCGGCGATTTGCGTTTCGGTCGATGGTGCCGTCGGGCCGATAGCCGAAGCGCACAAGTGCAATCGCTGTCAACCGCTTCCCGAACCGACGTTCGAACTCACAGAACATCCAGACGAAAGCCATCACCAGCCCAAAGACGGTGGTGACAAACAGTAGCGTGAGACTGGCAATGTCGAGGGTCATGGTCATCGTTTCGATTTTGCAAAACGCGTACCAGACGATCTAGCCAGCCATGATGTGGCTCCAGCGCAGCTATGCCGGAGCCAATGAGGTAATCAGGTGGCGTCGCTCAAGGCCAATCAGTCACAAACCTCGACACGACGCACCCGATATCCAGCCGGTGTCCATACGCGTTTACGAGTTACATAACATCCGCCTTCGTCATCATAACCGCCATAAGCGTAAGGGTACCCACCGTAATATGCATAGGGGCCGTAGCCGTAGTAGCCGCCATAAAGGCCGGCGCCGGCAAGACCGAGCCCAAAGCCGATACCAGCACCGCGCCATCCGCGACCGAAGCCGCCGCCATGCCAGCCACCGCCACCATGGAATCCACCGCCGTGGAATCCGCCGCCACCGTGCCCGCCGCCACCCCGCGCCGATGCGGCTGTCGGCGCGACCAGCGCGACTGCGGCGAGGGTCACCAGACCAAACACCAATTTGCGTAACATCAACTACACTCCGTCACGGGTCACCTTCAGCGCCGCCCTTCCCAGATAGGTAGCTCTTTCGTTCGTGAACCGCCACGGTGTGACGATCAATAGCCGTCACTTGTTCGCGACTGTCGGTTACGGCGTGTTGCTGAACGCCTGTCGCGCAACGTTGCGCTAGCAACCCTTGCAGATGCTCTTCACCTTGCGATCGACGGCACGATCCTGCGCATCGACCGCTGCATCGCCCGTCGCCGGCTTGCCATCGGGCGACGCCTGTCCGGTCCCGCTCGCGCCTGCCGTGATCCCGGTCGCGGCTCGTCCACCGCTCGCGTTCGCGGTGCCTGCACTATTGGTGCCCGCAGCGCCACCTGTCGCGCCGCCGCCTGCGCCGCCGGATTGAGCGACCGCCGCGGCCGAGGACAACAGGACGGCAGCCGTTGCAGCCGCGATGAGTTTCGAGGAATGCGCCATTGGAAATCTCCTTTGGCGTTCAACGAGACCAGTGGAAACGGGTTCCGCAGCGGGAACGAATTTGGCGCCGGCGGCTTGAATCCCCGACATTGCCGAGGAGAAGCCTGCGTGTCCTGGGACAAGCCGTTTCGCGAACCGATCGAATTGCCCGACGGCAACACGCTGGTGTCGTTACGCGATGCCGGCGCTTACATCACACAGCTTCCGCAATCTGAACACGATGCAGAGGAGTGGCAGACCGCAATGCATTGCCTGATCGAGGCCGCGGACTACGGCGGCCCTGTTAGCTTCGCCCGCCTCGGCATTGCGCAAGCGCTGCATCGCCATCAGGAAAAAGTATTCGACCCGACGCGCAAGCGGTCGCGCTGGCGCAAGCCGGGCCTTGGTTAGCAGATGTCATGCGCAAGCTGATCGACTTCGACGACGAGACCCTCGACAAGCTCATCCAGCTCGGTCGCGACCGTATGGCGACGACGCAAGAACTTGCCGATGAAGCTTTCGCCGACCTCCTGAAGAAGCACGGCGTTCCGATCGACCTCACGGACGCCTTGCGCAAAAGCGCAAAAGCCGCCGGCTCATCATCCGCATCAAGCCGCAAGACTGCGCTGCGCTCCGCCCCGTCACGTCCAGCAAGGAAGAAGGCCCATGCCAAACGATCCACAAAAAGATCCATTTGAGGAAGGCGAGCGTGCCGCCAGCGAGGGCATTCCTGCCGAGGCCAATCCCTATCAGGACGGCACCGAGGAGCATTCGCTATGGAGCGCCGGCCACGAGCGCGTGGCCGGCGAGACCGAAGCCAATGAGTCCGAAGGGACGTGATCGCGCGCAGCGCGATCTAGCCGATCTTCTTGAGACCTTTTTGAAAGCGCGGGCCGTTTGCCGCGTAGAACCGCGCCGCGCTGCTCATCGCCATCACCTGCTCCGGCGACAGCGTGCGAATGACGCGCGCAGGAGATCCGATGATCAGCGAATTCTCGGGAAATTCCTTGCCCTCGGTGATCACCGAGCCGGCGCCCACGATGCTGTTCTTGCCGATCTTCGCGCCGTTCATCACGATCGAGCCCATGCCGATCAGCGCGCCGTCCTCGATCGTGCAGCCGTGCAGGATGACGTTGTGACCGACGGTGCAGTTCTTGCCGATGGTCAGGGGAAAGCCCTTGTCGGTATGGCACGTGCAGTTGTCCTGCACATTGGAGCCTTCACCGATCTCGATCCACTCGTTGTCGCCGCGCAGCACCGCGCCGAACCAGACACTCGCCTGCTCCAGCAAACGAGATCTTGCCGATCACATCGGCCGTGTCGGCGATGAAGTAATTTCCGCTGGCCGGAAGATCCGGTCCCTGCCCGTCGAGTTCGTAGATTGCCATGATTGAAGCGTCTCCTTTGCGGGAGACACTGCCATGGATTCTTGCGCTTAGGCCAGTATGCCCAGCGCTTCCAGCGTCATCACGATGAAGGTGCCCGACATCAGGCTCCAGAGGCCAGCCAGCACTGTCGCGATCATCACGAACTGAACGCGATGCTGCTCGGCCGCGCCGTTGCGCAGGGTATTGCGCATGATGATGAAGGGAGCCGTGAAGACGAGCAGCGGAACGGCTGCGAAGGCTTCAGGGGACGGCCCCTGCTGGAGCAGGCTGAAGCTCGGGGGACGTTTGGCAAAGGCCTGATAGGCGCTTGCAATAGCGCCTGCGAGCGCGAAGCCAATGCATAGCTGGAAGAATGAATTCAACGCATCGGGGGACATCGAAGCTCTTTCACATACAAACACCGCCCTGCATCGCAAAGCGCGAGGCTCCCCGCCAGCATAACGTTAATAAAGGGTTAACGGCGCGGTCGGGAACCGCGTGCGGTGCATGGCTCCCGGATACCGCCTGCGGCGAGGCGCGCGAGGCCGTTAACCATCGGCTGGCATATTCGCGGTTGATTCGCCCACCCGGTACACCGTCCCAGTTCCAATTTAGCGTGCGCATGTCTCTGCTGTTTCCGACCCACCCGACGACGCGGCCGCGGCGCCGCCATCGCCGCCGCAGCCACGTCGTACCGATGCTGGTCGGTGCAGCGCTTGCAGCCCCCGCTATCGCAGTGGTGGCGTATCTGTTGTGGCCGACCTGGCAGAGCCAGAAGCCCGGCGATCCCGACCGCATTCCGGTGAGCGTGGGCGCCACACTGTTCAACGTCCCGACCCATGCGTTTCGCCGCAAGGTGCAGAAACATTCAGGACCGCAGGAACGCGTCGATCTGAGCTATGTCTATCCATCGCTCGAAGCGAGCAACCTGCCGAGGCATGTCAGCGTCGAGAATTTCGACGAGAACGCGCAGCCGATCGATCGCATCTTCGTCTCGATCTCGGCGCATCACGATGCGACCTCGCCGGACACGCGCTTGCGCACGATCTATCCGCGCTATATCGACCGCGCGACATCAAGCGAAGACGGCCTGACCACGCAGCCATTCCGCGACAACTCGCCTTACAGCAATGAAGATCTCTATCTCGGCACGACGCCGGCGCTGGTGGCGCGCTGTACACGCGACGGCGCCACGCCCGGCATGTGCATGAGCGAACGACGCATCGGCGGCGCCGATCTCATCTTTCGCTTTCCACGTAGCTGGCTTGAGCAATGGCGCGATGTCGGTAACGCCATGGATCGACTGACGATGCAGCTCAGCGGGCTGCGCTGATCGCTCGCGGCGTCATTTGCGTTGATCATCGGATGCAATTGTCAAACAGCCACGCTCTCGCAGTCTCGCGGCGCCCATGGCGTCCGAGGTGTGAGCAGTCCCCTCAAACGATGAGGGGTGGCGACGCGCCGTGAGGCGCAAAGGGTGGTTTTATCGCGATCCGCTCCACCGGAACGCCGGCAAGCTGCAACCGCGCAACGCCTCACGGCGCGCCACCGCGGCGATTTCTGTCCCCGGGACCGTTCTTCCGGGCAAAGGCGCAGAGCTCCGCACTCCGCTGATCCCGACGGTTTCCCGCCGTTCACCAATGCCACGTCCAGCCAGCATGAGTGGCAGACCCCCGTAGTGGGGTCGGACGGTGACCCAAGGCCTCCCGAGTGCGCGGGGTACGTCACCCCACACCCGCAGGCGCCGCATCCCTGTTCCACCTCAAGACGCCTCTAGAAGCGCCCCTCGCGAACCGGATAATTCGGATAATAATCCTTATAGGTATATTGTCAATAGAATGCAGGAAAAAATGTTTGGGCGCCGTTTTGCCGCCCCAGCTCGTCATTCCGGGGCGCGGGCGCGCCTTCGCGCACGTGAACCCGGAATCCCGACATGTTCAGCGCAAAACACAACGAGATTCCGGGTTCGCGTCCGGCAAGTGCCGGCCGCGCCCCGGAATGACGAGCAAGGACAAAGCCCCGGAATGACGTTTGAGCAAAACACTCTGAGATTCCCCGCCACCCCAAGCGGAGTTAACGCTCGCGCCGGCCATCACCGCTACGGCACATCTTTGGCCGGCAGGACGGGCACGGGCAGCGGGGCGAATGTGATGGACTGGGAGTCGCCGCGCATGAAAGCGGGGTCCAGCAGACCACCGCCGGATGGATCGCCGCCGGGCTCGCCGCTGGCGAACAACGCGCCCTGTGGACCGCCAGGGGGCAACTCACCCTCGCCGGATCCGAACTGCGCGGCGCGGCCACCTTGCGGATGCCCCGCGGCGATCTCAGTGCGCGCACGCTCGGCCTTGCGCGCCAGCGCGGTGGAGTAAGGCCGCCGATAGGCCCGAGGCACCCCGCTCGGCAGATTGTCGTCGTCGAGGGCCTCGACCCACATGTGGATGGCGCCGGGCTCGCCCTGGGCGATGTTGGGCTCGACGCTGCGCACCCACAACAACTGGAAGTTCGGCGGCAGCGGATCGTCCGCCGACCAACCGAGCAGGCCCTGGGTGCGGAAGAACACCAGCACGTAAAACGCCGAAGTCACCGCCACCGCGCCGGCCTTCACCGGCCACGGCAGCCGCGTCCGCACTACCGCGAGCAACAGCAACAGGCCGAGCAGCGCGTAGCCGAGTGACAGACCGAGAATGCTGGCTTGCAGACTCATCGCTTCATCCAGCCTTGCGCTCCCTGTACCGCTTGTTCAGCATCTGCACGAGCGACGTCTGGTCGTGATTGACCTCGGTAACATTGCCGGCCTTGTCCATGATGAAGCGCACCGCGGTTGTCTCGGCGCCGCCATGATCAACATTGACGGTGTCGTAGTGCACCACCTGTACTTTCGGATTCAGCTTCTCGACCTTGACCGTCACTGGCACTGGCTGTCCGGTCAGCGCCGCGAAATGGTAGATGTTGACGATGTACTCGCCGGCCACGATGCCGCGCACGCTGACGATCTCCTGCCGGATCGGCGAGAGCACCTTCTGGCCGTTGACCATGATGAAATCGTTGAGCCCGCCGCGATCATCGCGGTCGAGTACCATGAAGCCGGTCTCACGGCGCCGGTACCACACAATATTGCCGATCGGGTCCTGCACGAACATGTCGATGTCGTCCGGGTGCTTGTCGGGCCAGCTCACCGTGATCAAAAACTCCAGCTTGGGGTCGACCTTGCCTTCGTCGTCATGGGTCTTGATCGCCAGCAGCGCGATGAAGAACAGGAACGCGATCACCTGCAGCGCCTTGAACAGCATGACGCCAAGCGGATCGAACGACGCTGCAGAAGGTTCGAATTCGAACTCGTCGATCACCTCGCATGCTCCGCTTCACGTTCGAGCAGCGACACGGCGTGGACGTCGATGACGCCGACGGCAAAGGCGAACAGTTTGGCGGTTGCGTCCTCCAGCATGTAATACTGGATGCGAATCAGGATCGAACCGATCAGCCCTGCCAGCGTGGTATACATCGCCACCGCCATGCCCTCGCTCATCAGGTTCATGGAGGCCTTGATGGCGCCCTGATTGCCGGTGTCGAGGCCGGCAATCGGCGCCAGCATCATGATGAAGCCAACTATCGTGCCGATCAGGCCGAGTTTCATCAGCGTGTCGCCGGCAAAGCCGCCGAAGCCGTTAGAGCCGCGCAGATTGCCGGCGAGACGACGCAGCAGCAGCGTCTGGTCGAGCCGTCGCCCGCTTTGCAGCGCGGACTTCACGGCGAGGTCGCGGATATGCGACGCCATCATTCCTTTCGGCAACATGCCCACGCCGTCGATCGCGACACCGTCGCCGGCCACGACGACGCGTTGGCCGCCCTGCGCGAACAGCTGCGCTGCACCCCGCGCCGCATCGGCTTCGCGCGACACCGCGATCAGACGCCACAGACAATGCAGCGACGCACCGAAATAAAGCAGCACGATCACCGACGAGATATAGGTACGATCGACGGCAAGCATCTGCCGCACCAAGCCATAGTGCCAGAGCAGAACCGCGGCGAACAGGCAGAGCCCGGTAAAGATCAACCAGTGCAGCAGCGGCGCGCGATCTGCCGGATCGAGATGATGCCGGCTCACCACTTGTCCCTCCTGCTGGTTGTTTCACCGATCACGATCGGGCGATTGGCTTCAATCTGCCGCCTGTATGACTGAGCCTCCAAGGGCATCGCACCCGTCACATACCGGGCAAATTGCCCAAACGATGCAGAACCGCTTGCCAGACCACGGCGCGTGTCGCTTTAATATCAACGTCTCACCGCGGGGAATGTGATCATGCGCCTGCTGATACATCTCGTCCTTCGTCTCGTTGCCGTGGTACTGCTCTGTCTGGCCTGTACGGTCGGATGGATTCTGGTCGATGCGCACCGCACCATCGAGGCCGACACTGCCGCCTCCGCCGACCGCGCGGCGGCAACCCTGCAGAACCTGTACTGGCGCGAATTGCTGTGGCGCGATGGCACTTACCGCGATGCACTGCTGCCGCTGCCGGACTGGAAATCCATTGCGACCATGAAGGTGATCGCGCCAGGCGTGTGCATTGACTTCCGGCTCGGCAGCGCACCGCCCTTCGACTTGTGCAGCCAGACCGAAGACATCGGCAGCCCGTCGCCGTCATGGTTCGTCAGTCTCTACGGCGCGCTGTTCGGGCCACATGCCACGGAGACGCGGCCGCTTACCGTGCGGCAGCGCGATGCAGGCACCGTGCAAGCCCGTGTCGACCCCGCCACCGCCGTGCGTCAGGCATGGCGGCAGGTGACCGTGATGGTCAGCATCGCCGCGGCGATGGCGCTGGGCATCAGTCTGCTCGCGATCCTCCTGGTCGGCCATGCGCTGATGCCGGCCCGGAGCATCGTACGCGGCCTGCGTCGTCTCGAACATGGTGACCACCGCCATCGCCTGCCCGCTTTCGGCGCCACCGAATTCAGCCATATCGCCCGCGCCGTCAACGATCTCGCCGGCCGTCTCGCGGCCACCACCGCCGAACGCGTCGCACTGACCAAGCGACTGTTTCAGGTACAGGAAGAAGAACGCCGCGCACTGGCGCGCGATCTGCACGACGAGTTCGGCCAGTGCCTCACCGCCACCGCGGCGCTCGCTGCAGCCATCGAGACCGGCGCCACGCCGTCCCGTCCCGATCTGGCCGACGATGCCCGCGCCATCGCCCGCATCACCGGCCAGATGATGACGACGCTGCGCAGCGCGCTGGCGCGGCTGCGCTCACAGGATCTCGAGGAACTGGGATTGCAGGCCAGCCTTGTGCAACTGGTGGCGCAGTGGAATGCCAGCACAACGCGGCGCGCCGTGTTTCATCTCGACGTAACCGGCGATCTCACCGCCGTCCCCGCAGAAGCCGCCGTCAACATCTACCGCATCGCGCAGGAATGCCTGACCAACGCCGCACGCCACGGCCGGCCGCAGCACGTTCATCTCCGCGTCAGCCATGGGGAAGAGGTCCGCGACGCCGTCGCCGTCAGTGTCGAGGATGACGGCGGCGGCGACGCCGCACAGGCCCACACCGCCTCCGGCCACGGCATTCTCGGCATCCGCGAACGCATCGCAGCGCTTGGCGGCAGCCTGTCGATCGCCCCGGCGGCACACGGTATCCGCGTGGCCGCAGTGATTCCGCTGCTGCCACGACAAGCAGCGGCATGACCGCCGTCAGCATCCTGCTGGTCGACGACCATCCGGTCGTGCGCGAAGGTTATCGCCGGCTACTGGAGCGGCAGGTCGGTTTTCGCGTGAGCGCGGAGGCCGAGGATGCCGCTGCGGCCTATCGCGCCTATCAGGCAGAGCGCCCGGACGTGGTGGTGATGGATCTGTCGCTGCCGGGCCCCGGCGGGCTGGAAGCGATCCGGCATATCCGGCAATGGGATCGCACCGCGCGCCTGCTGGTGTTCACCATGCATGCGAGCGCTGCGTTCGCTCTGAAAGCGTTCGAGGCTGGCGCCTGCGGCTACATCACAAAGAGCAGCGCGCCGCACGAACTGGTGCGCGCCATCGCCACCGTCGCCCGCGGCGGCCGTGCATTGAGCGAAGACATCGCGCGCGAAATCGCCAGCGAGCGGCTCGGCAACGAACGGTCGCTGGTGGAAGATCTCGGGCCGCGCGAAACGGAAATCCTGCGGCTGGTGGCGTCAGGCTGGACCACGGAGCAGATCGCGACATCGCTCAATCTGAGCACCAAGACCGTGCAGAATTATCACTACCAGATCAAGTCGAAGATCGGCGCGCGCACCGACGCGCACCTGGTCTGGCTTGCCACCGCCGCCGGCCTGGTCGCGCCGGACAACGCGGCCTAGCGTGAGATGTACAGAGCGCGAAGGCCCGCGCCGGCGCTTGCGCTGATCTCGCCGCCACCAAGCGGGGGCAAGGCGCCTCCTCAGCCGTTGTCGACGAGGTCTTCTTCGAGGATCGCCATCTGGAACTGGAACGAGCGATCATCGTCTTCGTCATCGACGAACAGCACGCCGATGAATTCTTCGCCGATATAGACTTCGGCGGAGTCGTCCTTCTTCGGGCGCGGCACCACGCGAAGCTTCTGATTGCCGAACACGCGCTTGAGATAGGCGTCGAGCTTTCTGACTTCCTGAACGTCCACAGGTGTCTCCAATGCAGTTGATGTCTGTTGAGCTGATGGAGAGAAGCTTTAATGCGAGATGACGGCCACGGCTAGGCCGTTTCTCGAAAAATCACGCCATCCCACAAGTGAACGAAAACGCGTGCAATATCAGCGCTTGCAAATCGCAAGCCCAGAAGCCTCAGCCCCTGAAAATCAGAGCCCGATCGCGTTCAGCATCTGGTTCATGGTGCGCGACGGCTCCGAACAGCCGGCTTCGCCGACGATCTTCGCCGGCACGCCCGCCACGGTGACATTGTGCGGCACAGGCTTGACGACGACGGAGCCCGCGGCAATCCGCGCGCAATGGCCGACTTCGATATTGCCGAGAATCTTGGCGCCGGCGCCGATCAGCACACCGTGACGAATCTTCGGATGGCGGTCCTCGTTTTCCTTGCCGGTGCCGCCGAGCGTGACGCCGTGCAGAATCGAAACATCGTCCTCGATGACCGCAGTTTCACCAACAACGAAGCCCGTCGCGTGATCGAGAAAGATACCGCGGCCGATCTTGGCGGCGGGATTGATGTCGGTCTGAAAAGCGGCCGACGAGCGGCTCTGCAGATACCACGCAAAGTCCTTGCGGCCCTTTTTGTGGAGCCAATGCGCAAGACGATGCGCCTGGATGGCATGGAAGCCCTTGAAGTACAGCAGCGGATCGATGAAGCGCGTGGTGGCGGGATCGCGGTCGAACACGGCGACGAGGTCGGCGCGGAACGCATTGCCAAGATCCGGCTCGTCGCGCAGCGCTTCGTCGAAGGTCTGGCGGATCAGGTCGCCGGACAGCGCCGCATGATCGAGACGCTCCGCAACGCGATGCACCACCGAATCTTCCAGACGGTTGTGATGCAGCACGGTCGAATAGATGAAGGATGCGAGTTCAGGCTCGCGATGGACGATGTCTTCCGCCTCGGAACGGATGCGATCCCAGATCGGATCCAGCGTTGCGAGTTTTGAATTCTGCGGATTGATGCTCTGCACGGCCATGGCGGACTCGCAATTTCCTGAATAGTGCATCGGTTATAGCACAAGAAGCGTCGCTGTCGTGACACGGCTCCTGCCATCGTGAACGGTGGCTTACCCGGCAATCCCCCGCTAACACGTTGAAAGCGCAGACATTCCCGGCACGACCCCACCCCGCCCACAAACCGGGCGTGCATCAGAAGTGGGCGCTCGTGTGATCAAAACAAGGTGCGCCCCTCGCCAATTATCATCACGGGCGGCGGCACAGGAAATCCAGCACGCCTTCCTTGTAAACGCGATCGCCGACCGCCCGCATGTGATCGCGGTTCGGGATATCCAGCACTTCGGAGCCGGCGATGACCTTCTGCAACTCCTGCGCGGAGCCGCTGATCTCGTCGGTCGTTCCCACCGCGATCAGCAGCGGCACCTTGATGGCGGCGGCTTCCTCATTCGTCATCAGCCGGCGCGAGCCGCGCAGACAGGCTGCGAGCGCGCGGCGATCCGAACGGGTCTGATCGGCGAAAGCGCGGAACGTGCGGCCGACGGGGTCGGTGACGTCGTCGAGCGAGTCCGCCTCGAGCGCAAGCGCAACGTTCTCGCCGGGACCGCCGCCCTTGATGAGGCCGATGCCGAGACCGCCGAAGATCGCGCTGCGGATCAATTCGGGATGGCTATAGGCGATATAGGCAGTGATGCGCGCCCCCATCGAATAACCCATCATATCGGTGCGCACGATACCAAGATGCGCGAGCAGCGCGCGCACGTCGGCGGCCATCGCACCGATGCTGTATTGTTCGGAATCGTAGAGCTTGCTGGAATCGCCATGGCCGCGATTGTCGAGCGCGATGACGCGGCGATTGTGCTTCTTCAATTCCGACACCCAGGTCGGATAGACCCAGTTGACGTTCTTGCTCGATGCGAAGCCGTGCACGAGAACGATCGGATCGCCCTCGCCTTCATCGAGATAAGCAATTTCGACAGCGCCGTTGTGAAAGCTCGGCATCCAGAATTCCGTTACGATTGAGATGATGGGTGATTGAGAGAATGAATGGTGGTGATGGGAGGCGCGCAGTTTACCCGCGGACGAGCACCGGCGCCAGTGAGTGGGCCGGCGCCGGATGGCGGAGAGCCATGTCCCTGAGTAATGCGTCCTTGCGTGAGATGTCCTGCAGCAGAGCGTCCTGTCGTACCGCCAGGTCGCGGCGCGCGCGCTTCGCTTTGGAGCGCTGCAGCCACGACCAGGTGATGCGCTCGGTGGTGGCCTTGATCGACACGACAAATCCAAGCAGCGCGAACAATGCCCAGAACACCCACATCGAAAGATTGAAGGCGCCAGCCGCCAGCAGCAGCGCACCGCGCCCAAACATCTTCATGATCGCGCGGGTCTGGCCGCCTTTCACTTCGGCGAGCCGCGCCGCGCGCGCGACGTCCTTCGGGCTCTGGGCGATACGCAGCGTATCGAGCGCGCCGCGCGTGCCGGCCTTCTCGCCGACACGACCGACATCGCCGGCGAGACGGACGATGCCGCCCGCCTTCTCGGTGCGGAACGCCGCCTTCACCGCGGTGATGGTCTGGCCCGGCCGCAGCAGGGAGGCATCGGCCACCGCAGCCCGCAGCATCGGACCATCCACCACGCCGCGCGCCGAGCGCGCCGCCCAGGTGGTAAGCCCCTCGCCGATCCGTCCGACCTTGCGCGCATCCTTCACCAGCGTGAGGCCCGCACGCACCGGCGCGACGCCGCCAACGCTGACATAGGTCGCGGCGGTCACAGCGAGGCCTGCGGCAGCAAGGCCGAGAATGAGATGATCGGTGTCCTCGCCCATCGCCATGTGCTTGCCCTCGCGCACCACGTCGCGGATATCGCCGAACACGAAGAGATCGCCGGCAACGGTGCCGGACAGGCTGCCGACATCGTCGGCATTGCCGGTGACGAAACCGGTCGCAAAGCGGCTGGCGAAATGGGAGGCGGAATTCTCGTCCGCAACCGCCTCGGTCACACGTCTGGCGAGGTCGTCCGGCAGTTGAACATTTCTGGCAGCCGCAACGTCGGCAAAGCTCTTGGCGAGGTCGGCATCCCTGGCCGCAAGGGCCTCCTCGATATTGCGGGCGAGCACCGCGGGATCCTTCCGCAATGCAGAGCTGAGTTGCGCATCGGCCAGAGCAACCGGGTCCTCCTGCGCGGCCAGCACGGCGCCGGCATCGCGGGCATGCGGCAGCAACAGCAGGCCGGCGGTCGCGCAGACCGCTACCCCCGTCAAAGCTGTGTCGAGCCGGAACCACATGGCGGAAAACCCTATCCTTGCACCTCTTTAGAAATGGTGCGTCACATCGTGGACACAACTGCCCCGACGAAAGAAGGGCTATTCGGAGACACCCGAATTGTGTCGAATTTGTACGGATGAATGACCCCTGCGCGGTCTAGGAATCATGGTTCCGGACCAGTATGGTGCGCCGCACTGAATGGCGCGCCGGCTCATACGCCCGCGGCTGTTGCGAGCAAAGGTAGAGAAGATGTCCGACCACGTGGTTCCGCACTTTCACAATGACGCCGGCGTTCCGATCATCGAGATCGGCTCGCAGGAATTCATGTGCGTGGGTGCCAATCCGCCGTTCGATCATCCGCATGTCTTCCTCGACCTTGGCAACGACAACGAGATCATCTGCCCGTATTGCTCGACCCTGTACCGCTTTGCCGCCGATCTCGCTGCCGGCCAGTCGCGTCCGCCGGAATGCGTGGTGAAAGACAAGGTTGCCTGATTTCCGGCCGTGACGGCCCCGCGCACCATCGTCATCGCTGGTGCGGGCATCGGTGGACTGACGGCTGCGCTGGCGCTGGCCGCCCAGGGTTTTCGCGTCCTTATCTGTGAGAAGACCGGACGGCTCGAAGAAGCCGGCGCCGGACTGCAGCTCTCGCCCAATGCGACCCGCATACTGATCGGCCTCGGCCTGCAACCGCGCCTTGCGCCCCATGTCACGACGCCGGCCAGTGTGAGCATCATGACCGCGCGCAGCGGCGGCGAGGTGATCCGTCTGCCGCTCGGCAGCGCCCGCGATCATGCACCCTACTGGCTGGTGCATCGTGCCGATCTGCAATCGGCATTGCTCGGCGCAGTCACCGCGCATCCCGACATTGAACTGCGCCTTGGCTGTCCGGTGGACACATTCCGCGCGCAGCCCGGCGGCATTGCCGTAAATGACGAGTCTGCGCTGGCCTTGATCGGCGCCGATGGCGCATGGTCGACCGTTCGGCGACAGGTATTTCCCGAAACGCGACCGCAATTCTCCGGCCTGATCGCCTGGCGCGGGACGCTGGAAACGAGCCGGCTGGACAGCGACCTGTTCCCCCATGGCGTCCAGCTCTGGATGGGGCCGAAGGCCCATCTCGTCGTCTATCCGGTGTCATCGGGCGAGCGGATCAACATGGTCGCGATCATGCCCGGCGCCGTGATGCAGCCTGGCAGCAGCGATACCGGCGACACCGGCGAGATCAGGCGACATTTTGCAGCGTCGCACTGGCCCGCCAATGCGCGCGCCATGATCGAGAGCGTCGAGAACTGGCGGCGCTGGCCGCTGTTCACGATACAGGACGGCGGCATGTGGCACGAAGGCTCCGTGGCGCTGCTTGGCGACGCCGCCCATGCGATGCTGCCCTTTGCCGCGCAGGGCGCGGGCATGGCCATCGAGGATGCGGCGGTGCTGGCGCAATGCCTTGGCACGGCCGGCCACGATGCAGCAGGGATTGCGCCCGCGCTGGAGCGCTACGCCCAGCTACGCCAGCCGCGCGTCACCCGCGTCCAGCGCACCGCCCGGCAATCCGGCCAGATCTATCATCTGCGCGGGCCCATGGCGCTGGCGCGCGATCTGACGATGCGCGCGCTCGGTGCAGGACGTCTGCAGGCGCGGCAGGACTGGATCTATAACTGGAAGCTTTGAGCCGGACGGCTCAGGAGCGCGCGCCGGCCCGCGGGCGCGGCGCAGCCGACGGCGGCGCGACCGGCGCGCTCGCGACACACTTGCTCTTCTGCCAATTCTCTTCCGCCAGCTTGGCCTGCGCCCGCGTCGAGATGTAGTCGTTGCGATAGGCGAGTTCGCTGACCACCGCGCCGCCCGTGCCGGTCTGGGCCTTGTCGATCAACCCCTGCAACTCGGCCGTCCGCGTCGCCAGCGTTTTGCGCTCGGCCTCGAGCTGCTTGCAGTCGTAGAGGTCGTATCTTGCGGGATCGACGAAGGCGCCCGACACCATGCCGTCCCCCATGCTCGCGCAGCCGCCGAGATATCCGGCCAGGACGAGCAACGACGCCATCGCGGCAGCGCGCGTCGGCAGGCGGGAACGGGGGTGACGGTCGATCATCGGGACTTTCTAGCCGGGCAGGATTGACGTGCGTAAAGCAGCCGCCGGTGGCCGGATTGAGGCCGAAGTTCCCCTGAAGGCTGGTGCGGACGGCGGGAATCGAACCCGCACGACGTTGCCATCGAGGGATTTTAAGTCCCTTGCGTCTACCAGTTCCGCCACGTCCGCGCTGGCACCTACTTAGCCGGTTTTCGCCGCAAGTCGATCCCATATCGGCGGGGCCTCAGAACACGCATACAGCCGCGCTACGCCCCCGCCACCACGATATGCGCCCCTGCACTCTCCATCAGCCTGCGCTGCTCCGCCGAGGCGCCAGCGCCCGTCACCAGCGTCCAGCGCGGCGGCAGCGGCGCCCAGGCGTCCTGTTCGGCGCGGCCGAGCTTGCCGGCGTCGGCGAGCACGATGACCTCCTTGGCCTGCTGCATCATCAGCGACTTCAGGGCGACCTGATCGAGGTCGGCCTCGCACAACCCGCGGCCGCTGACGACACCGTCGGCGCTCATGATGGCGCGGTCGGCCGTGAGCCGGCGCAGTCCCTCGCTGGCCAGCGGCCCCATGGTGCTCATGCTGGTTGAGCGCAGCGCGCCGCCGAGCACCACGAGTTCGATGCTTGGTGCCTTGGCGAGAAACGGCAGCAGCGCGATATTGTTGGTGATGATGCGCAGGCGGCGCTGCAACAGCAGCTTGCCGAAAGCAGCAACTGTCGATCCGGCATCGAGGATCAGCGTGTCACCGTCCTCGATCAGGTCGATCGCGGCGCGCGCGATCGCTTGCTTTTCCTTGCCCTGGACCGCGAAGCGCTGGTCGAGCGTCGTCTCCGCAACATGGCCGGTGAGAATCGCACCGCCATAAGTGCGGCGTACCGCGTTGTTCTTGGAGAGATGCTGCAGGTCGCGCCGCACGGTCGAGCCGGACACGCCAAAGCGCCGCGCGAGATCGTCGACATCGATCTCGCCTGCGTTCAGGGCGTCCAACAGGCGGGCACGACGTTCCTTATTGCGCATCGACATCGAACCTCAGCACTGAATCAGGTGCTTCCATCCTTCGTCATACCCGGCCTTGTGCCGGGTATCCACGCCTTCATCACGCGCCAAGACGTGGATGGCCGGGACAAGCCCGGCCATGACGGAGAATCCTCAAGCCGCCTTGGCGCCCGGCGCGAGATCTACTGCCTGCCGCAAGGCCTCGAGAAGGCTGCGCTCGTCGGCAATGCCCTTGCCGGCGATGTCGAAGGCGGTGCCGTGATCGACCGAGGTGCGGATCACCGGCAGGCCGACCGTGATGTTCACGCCGGATTCCAGGCCCAGCACCTTGATCGGGCCATGGCCCTGATCGTGATACATCGCGACCACCATGTCGTAGTCGCCGCGACCGGCCAGGAAGAACAGCGTGTCGGCCGGCAGCGGGCCGCGGACATCCCAGCCCTTCTTTTGGCAGATTTCGACAGCCGGCGTGATCTTCTCGGCTTCCTCGCCATAGCCGAACAGGCCGTTCTCGCCGGCATGCGGATTGATCGCGCAGACGCCGATCTTCGGATTCTTGATGCCGGCCTTGACCAGCACTTCGTGGCCGCGGGTGATGACGCGTTCGACCAGGCCCGGCTCGATCTTCTTGATGGCGTCGATCAGACCGATATGCGTCGTGACGTGAATGACGCGCAGCTTCGGCGACACCAGCATCATCGACACTTCAGGCGTACCGGTCAGATGCGCGAGCAGTTCGGTATGGCCGGGATATTTGTGACCGGCTGCATGCAGCGCTTCCTTGGACAACGGCGCGGTGCAGATGCCCTGCGCGATGCCGGCCTGCACGATCTCGACGGCCTTCTCGATAAAACGGTAAGCCGCCTCGCCCGCGATCGGCGAGTTCTGGCCGAACGGCAGATCCTCGGGCACGATCTTCAGGTCCACGCACTGCACGTTCCCGGACGTGAAATTTGCCGCCTTTGCGTCGGTCAGTGAGTCAACGCCGATCTTGGCGCCGACGATCTCGCCGGCCTTGCGCAGGCGATTGGCGTCGCCGATCACCAGCGGATTGCACATCGCGAGCATTTCCGGATGGGCGAAGGCTTTCATGATCACTTCGGGGCCGATGCCTGCGGGATCGCCCATGGTGATCGCAATGGTCGGACGGGTCATGTGAAGCTTCCTTGAGTTCGGACGGTGTGAAGACGTTCGCGAATTTTGATCAGGCTGTTCTCGTCGCCGAAGGCGCCGGCCTTGGTGGCGATCGGAACGGACAATGCGCCAAGCGTCAGCCCGAGCGAAACGCCGGGCTCGATCTCGTCGGCCAGACGGATGCCGTTGATACCGAAGCGCGATAGCAGCGTCGCTGCGGTTTCGCCGCCGGTTGCGGCAAAGGCGCCGATGCTGGATGCCACGGGCATGAGTGCATGGGCGAGATTCTGCGCGAGCTGCGGGCCGAGCGACATTTTCGGATTGTCATCCATCACGATCTCGACCAGGACATCGCCGCCTGCGGTCAGTCCTTCGGTCACGCGGGTGGCCAGTGCCGCCTGTCCGGCTTTGTCGCCGAGCAGAACTTCCGGCGTAACCGGCAGATGGGTGACCGTGCCGCTCGCGACGAGCTTGCGCGCTGCGGAGCGCGACGCGCCGGCGAGCGATCCGACGACGATCAGGGTGCCATATGCACTGGGCGGAATTTCCAGCGTCTCGGCAGAGCTGGAATCATCGAGCTCAGCCAGCGCATGCGCGAGGCCTGCGCTGCCGATGAACAGCGCCGCCGGCGAAATCTTCAGACTGGCTTCCGCGATCAAATGCAGGTCGTACTCGGTCTCCGCATCGCAGATCGCAACGACGCTGTCGCCGGATGCGATACGCGCAAGATGCGCCTTGAGATCGCCACCGCGGATGGTTTCGAGCAACACCTTCTCGCTGGGAATACCAGCCGATGCCAATACATCAGCGATGTCGGCATTATCGTAGGTGTGATCGCGCTTCCAGACCTCGGCTTCCTCAAGCGGACGACCATTGACGACGACGCGACCATTGATCGTGGTGCGGTTCGTCGCGGGAAAGGCCGGCGCAAAGATGCCGAAGGCCGAACCCGACTGCGCCTTGAGATGCGCCAGCGCAGCCGCCGTCTCGGACGCCGGCTGGCCGCGCAGCGTGGAGTCGATCTTCTTGAACAGGAGCCGACCCGGCTCCATCAGTTGTTGCAATATCTCGGCGTGCCGACGCGCAGCGGCCTCGGCCGTAAGGCCGCGGCTCGCTGCATCATAGGAGAGAACCGGATGCTGGCGATCCCCGGCACTTGCCCCGGCGCCTGCGATCTCGCCCCAGGTCACGGCAGCCGCAAGGCCCCGGCGACCGAAGGCGATGGCGCAGTCCGCTGCACCGGTGAGATCATCGGCAAGGATCAGCCAGCGTCCCGCCATCTTAGCGCCCAGCCACTGGTGCGGGTGATGCGACGCTTGGCGCAGCAGGCGTCGTCGCCTCCGCTTCCGGCTCGACATCACGGCCGACGATGCCGGCAACCCACGAGGTGAGGATCGGCGTCAGGATCGCCGTCACGACCACGCAGGCCGCGATGAGGATGGTCGCCGGGCCGGCAGCAGCCGCATAGGCCGGATTGGCCGCAGCGACGATCGCAGGGACAGCCGCCGCATTGCCGGCGGTCGACGCCGCAGCAACCCCCGCAACGCCGTTGCCGCCGGTGAGACGATCAACGAAGAACAGCGGGATGCCGGTCACGATGACGACTGCAACGCCCATGCCGACGCCGAGCAGACCCGCCTGCCAGACCTGCGTCAGGTTCAGGCCGGTGCCGAGCGCAAAGGCGAAGAACGGGATCATCACAGGCACGGCCTTGCTGAGGAAGTCGCGCAGTTCGCGATCGAGATTACCAAGGATCATGCCGGCCACCAGCGGCAGGATCGCGCCAACGAGCGCGGGCCACTGGAAAGACGACAGACCGGCAACGCCGAGCGTCACCATGGTGAGGAACGGACCGCTTTCCAGCGTCATGATGCTGTAGGCACCGACGTCGCGCGGACGGCCATACTGGCCCATCAGCGCCATGTAGAGGCCGCCATTGGTGTCGTTCATGGCGGCGACGATCGCCAGCGTCGACACGCCTGCGAAGATGCCGGCGGTGACCGGCGCTTCACCGAGGAAGCGGCCGAAGATCAGGCCCAAGATAATTGCGGTGCCGACCTTCACGATCATCAGGGCGCCGCCCTTCTTCACGATGTAAGGCGTCGCCTTGAAGTCGATGCTCGCGCCCATGCACACATAGAACACGGCGAGGATGCTGAGGGCGCCGCCGGAGAACAGCGCGCCGGTGAAGGAGCCGAAGAATTTCGGGGTGTTGGGGGCAAAGGTCGCGAACAGCGCGCCGATCAGCAGCGGCACCGTCATCATGCCGCCCGGCACCTTCTCAATCGCCCGCTTAATTGGAATCTGCATGGTCTATTTCCTTCCCGCGTCCCGCGCGTCACTGATTATTCTGCGCAATTTCCGTCAGGAGCCCCTGCGCACATCGCCAAATATGCGCAAATTGCGCAGCCATCAAACACTTTTTGCGCAAATTGCGCAATTTCTAAAAATTAGTTAAATGACCAAGGTATGTCCGTAAGCCATCCAAAGCGGGCGTTTCGCTGACCGGAACGTCGAGCGTTGCCATGCGCGGGATCAAACGCAAACAGGCGGCAACGGATGAACCGTTGCCGCCTGTTTGACCTTCAGATCAGGACGTCAGAGATCGAGAACCAGGCGATCCCCAGCGGAACCTGCCACGCAAACCAGCAGGCTGCGTTCACGTTCCGCCGGCGACAGCACGCGGTCGCGATGCACCGGCTGACCTTCCAGCCAGTCTACCTTGCAGGAGCCGCAGATACCGCCGCAGCAGGATGCCGGCACGTCGATGCCGATATTTGTCAGCGCCGACAGCATGGTCTGTCCGGCAGTCACGGTGATTTCCCGCTTCGATTTCGCCAGCGCCAGCACATAGGGCTTCGCGTCGGGATCGATCGGCAGCGGCGGCGGCACGAAGCGCTCGATATGCACGCGATCGGCGGGCCAGTCGCGCGACGCTTGTTCGAAGTCATCGATCATGCCGTCGGGACCGCAGCAGGCGAGCGCGACGTCCGACAGTGGCCGGCCGACCAGTGCCGCGATATCCGGGCGTTGCCCGCTCGATGTGTCGTGGATCACCACATGACCGGACTTGCGCAGCGGCGCGAGCAGATCGGCCAGCGGCGGCTCGCCGCGTGCGATCATGTGCAGCGTGAATTTTGAACGGCCCATGCGCTTGAGCCAGGTCGCCGCCGACAGGAACGGTGTGACGCCGATGCCGCCGCCGATGAAGGTGAAGCGCGTCACATCCGCAGACAGATCGAGCCCGCCGCGCGGCAGCGTCACGCCGATGGTGTCGCCGACCTTGACCTCGTCATGCAGCACGATCGAGCCGCCCCGCCCTTCGGCCTCGCGTTTCACTGCCACGACATAGCGCTTGTCGTCGGCCGGATCGTTGCAGAGCGAATAAGTCCGCACCAATCCGCGGGGCAGATGCAGATCGATATGTGCACCCGGCCGGAACGACGGCAGCTCCCAGTGATCGGGATCGACCAGCGAGAACAGCTTGATGCCTTTGCCGCCGTCCTCGATCTTGTCGACGATGGTCCTGACCCTGGTGATCGGCACCGCGCTCATTGCACGTTCCGCACGGCATCGCCGACGCGCACCGTGCCGCCCTGGAGGATCCTGCAGTTGAGGCCGGAGCGGTTGATCAGCGGATCGAAGATCGCCTTGCCGGTGATCTCCTCGATATGCCGGCACGGGATCGACAGCCGCGTCGATTCCAGCAGCGTCTCGCCGAGCCAGAACTGGCGACCGACGAGATGCGTCAGCGGCACGCCGGACACCGTGACATTACGGCGATGTTCCTCGGGACCGAGATCGATATTGTGATCGCGCTTCAGGGCCACCAGCGTCTCGTATTCAAACAACGTGACCTGACGCCCCTCTTCGGGCTTGTGCGAATAGAAGCCCTCCTCGCGGCCGATCATGTAGCGATCGCCCTCGATACCCTTGCCGGCGACCAGCGTGAGTTCGGGCATTTCGCGCATCGGCAGGAACGCGCGCGGCGTGATGTGGAGATAGCGCACTACGCCAGTCCATGACGGGACCACGGCGCCGGCTACAGGTTTGGCAGTCAACGTATCGAGCATTTTTGTCATCCTTGCGTGCCTGAACAGCTTCGCCGTCATGCCCGGCGCATGCCGGGCATCCACGTCTTTCTCTTATGCAGCCAAGACGTGGATGGCCGGGACATCTAGCGAAGCCGCGCTTCGCGCTTTGCCCGGCCATAACGGTGTGTGTGTTACGTCAGTTCCTTGTTCGCCATTTCCGGCGCGAAGGACGTCGCGATGGCGGTGATGCAGGCGCAGAAGATCAGGAATACCGATACCGGCCAGGTCGCACCGGCCCATGTCATCAGCGATGCCGCGATCAGCGGGCTGAGACCGCCCGAGATGGCTGCGCCGACCTGGAAGCCGAGCGACGCACCGCTATAGCGCAGCTTCGCGGTGAACAGTTCCGAATACCAGGGCGCGCCGATGCCGAACATCACCATCTGGCCGAAGGAGATCGCGACGACGATGGTGAGGATCACGATGGTTGGATCGCGGGTGTCGAGCAGCCAGAACATCGGGAATGCGAAGGCTGCGCAAAAGAGACAGCTTGCATAGAACATCGCCTTGCGACCGACCTTGTCCGACAGCCAGCCGAAGAACGGGATCGAGAACAGCGCAACGAAGGATGCGATGAAGGCGCCGTTCAGCACCAGCCCGCGCGACAGGCCGAGCTTCGACGTCGCATAGGACATGATGAACACGCCGGCGATCGAGGCATAGGCGATTTCCGAGATCTTCAGGCCAACGGCCGTGAAGAACGGACGGCGGTGATACTTGAAGATTTCAACGATCGGCATTTTGGCAACTTCGTTCTTCGCCTTCAACGCGCGGAATGCCGGCGTCTCTTCCATGCTCATGCGGATCCAGAGGCCGACGCCGACCAAAAGGATCGAGATCAGGAACGGAATGCGCCAGCCATAGCTCATGAAGTCTTCTTCAGGCAGTTGCGAGACCAGTGCGAACATGCCGATGGCCGCGAGATTGCCGACGGGGTTGCCCACCTGCACCATGCTGCCAAGGAAGCCGCGTTTATGCGTGGGACAGTTCTCGACCACCATCAGCACTGCACCGCCCCACTCGCCGCCAAGGCCGATGCCCTGCAGGAAACGGAGCGCGATGAGCAGGATCGGCGCCGCGATTCCAATTTGTGCATAGGTCGGCAGCAAACCGATCGCGAATGTGCCAAGGCCCATCACCATGATGGTAATAGCGAGCATCGCCTTACGGCCGACACGGTCGCCATAGTGACCGAAGATCGCGGCACCCAGCGGACGTGCGAGAAAGCCGACCGCATAGGTGCCGAACGCTGCAATAGTTGCGAGTGCCGGATCGCCGGCGGCGAAGAACACCTTGTTGAACACCAGCGCGGTTGCCGCGCCGTAGATCAGGAAGTCGTACCACTCCACAGCGGTGCCGATCACGCTCGACCAGACGATCTTGCGCAGCACTGCGTCGTCGGGATGGTCGGCAGTTGTAACTGCATTGAATTCTTCTGCGACGGTCATCGTTCACTCCTTCAAAAGACATGTTCAGTTTCAGGCGCATGGGCTCGTTCCGTGCCACGACATCTCGCGGCGCGGTCCGGGTCTTCTCGTGAACTTTCGCTGTTGCTTCAGTCGCCCCAGCGCAGGCGATGGTGATGCTTAAGGAATGGCAGCGATGGCTGCGATCTCGACGCAGATCGACGGATTGGCGAGCCGTGCTTCGACACAGGCGCGCGCGGGCGATGCGCCTGCCGGCACCCACTCATCCCAGACCGTATTGAAAGCCGCGAAATCCGCGATGTTCGGCAACCACACCGTGGCGCTCAGGATCGATGACTTGTCGGTACCTGCTTCGCTCAGCAGCGCATCGATCTTGGCGAGCACTTCAGCGGCCTGCGCTTCGACGCCGACGGACAGATCGTCCGGCACTTGCCCTGCGAGATAAACGAGACCACCATGCACAGTGGCCATGCTGAGCCGCTTACCGGGCTTCAAACGCTTGATCATCTATCTGCCTTCGTGTCGTTTTCTGAGGACATATTCCCGTCATCAAAATCCAACATGTTTACTGCTGGAAATCAACGTCACGAAAATCGGCATCTGATGCCTAAATCGGCAAAATGCAGCCGATGCACATACCGGAGGCGATAAATCGGCATTTCCCCGCGCTTTTGCCTAAATTATCCTTGCTCGTGCTGGAAATATCTGCAGCAATGTTTTCCAACAGAAACACTCCGGTATCGCTCTGGAGCTCTTTCAAAGAGATCAGCGAGACGGCCCTTCCACCATCGCCGCGCGCCCTCTAAAAGAACAAGCACCTCATCAGGAGATCGACGTTGCTCGACGTCAGCAAGAATGCGGTTGGCTTCAACTTGCGCCAGCTACGCACCACCAAGGGACTGACGCTGGATCAGCTCGCCACCCAGAGCGAACTGACCCGCGGCTATATCTCCCTCGTCGAGCGCGGCCTGAAAACGCCGTCGGTCAATGCGCTGCTGCGCCTGGCCGCCGCGCTCGATGTCAACGTCACCTATCTGTTCGACCCCAACCCAACGCCGGCCCCGCGCTACACGCTATTCCGGCAGGACGAACAGCAAACGCCCATGCAGGACGACGGCGTTGATCTGCTGGCGCTGGCCGCGGGCCGCACACGCAAGATGATGGAGCCGTTCCTGATCCGGCCGCCGCTGAAATTCGCGCCGCGCGCATCGCATGCGGGCGAGGAATTCCTGTTCGTCATATCAGGCAAGATGGCGATCAAGATCGAGGACGAAGAGATCGTCCTGAAGAAAGGCGACTGCCTGTACTTTTCCGGCGAGACACCGCACTGGGTGCGCAGCATCGGCAAGCCCAAGGCCGATGTGCTGCTCGTGGTGTCGGCAGCATCGCCCGAGCGTTAGTACCGGCTCATCCCCGTCATTACGAGGTCATTCGCAAAAACAAAGACGCCGGCCTGATCACTCAGGCCGGCGCTCTCTTATTCAAACCTGCCCGCCGCAGCGGCGCCGGTTACTCCTTCTTGTCGATGTTCCAGAACACCGGAGTGGCGGCGCCCGGCAGCACGCCGGTCAGCGACTTCCGCCATATGCTGGGGATCCGGTATTCGCCAAGCGGCAGATACGCGACCTGCTCGAGCGCACGGGCCTGGACTTCCGCAGCGGCAGCCTTCTGTTCCGCAGGCGTCGCTGCGCGCGCATACTTGTCGCGCAGTTCTTCGATCTTGGCGTCCTCGAACCATCCGAACCAGCCGCCATTCTTGCCGCGGCCCGAAGTCGAGACGTTGGAAACCGGGTTAAGAATGTCAGCAGCGACCCAATTGGTGAAGAACATGTTCCAGCCGCCCTCCTTGACGGGCTTCTGGCTGGCGCGGCGCGTCACCACGGTCTGCCAGTCGGTGGCTTGCACTTCGACCTTGAAGCCGGCATCGCGCAGAAGCTGCGCTGCAACGATCGGCTGCGCCTTTAGCGACGACACGTCGGTCGGCGCCATGATGACTACGGGCGTGCCATCGTAACCGGAATCGGCCAGCGCCTTCTTGGCTTCCGCCATGCCGCTGCCCTTGACCATGGTTTCCGAACCGACGTCGGTGTCATTCGGCGTGCCGCAGCCGAACATGGCACCGCAGATCTTCATGTAGTCGGGATTACCGACCAGCGCATCGAGCACCGGCTTCTGGTTCATCGCGAGGAATGCCGCGCGGCGCACCTTGACGTTGTCGAAGGGAGGCAACAGGAAGTTCATACGCCCCAACGTCTGGTAACCGAGCTCGTTCAGAACCTCGATCTTGAGGTCCTTGTCCTTGACGAGAATCGGCAGCAGGTCGTAGGGACCGTTCTCCATGAAATCGATGTCGCCGGACTGCAGCGCGTTCACCGCCGTCTGCGCATCGGGCATCGTGACCCATTCGACGCGGTCGACCTTAACGACCTTGCCACCGGCCGCCCAGCTCGCAGGCTCGGAGCGCGGCACGTAGTCCTTGTTCTTCTCATAGACCGCCTTCACGCCCGGCTGGAATTCAGCCTGCACGAACTTGAACGGACCCGAACCGATCTGCTCCGGAATGGCCTTGCCGGCGGGCGTCTCGGCGAGACGCTTCGGCATCATGAACGGCACCAGCGACGATGGCTTGGCGATCGAATCCAGCACCAGACCGTAGGGCTCCTTGAGCGTCAGCACGATGGTCTTCGCGTCGGGGGCTTCGATGCTCTTGGTGAAGTCCATGAGCTTCTGGCCCATGCCGTCATTGCGGCCCCAGCGCTGCAGCGAAGCGACGCAATCTTCCGCAGTGACAGGCTTGCCGTCATGCCACTTCAGGCCGTCGCGCAGCGTGAAAGTGTAGACCATCTTGTCATCGGAGACCTTGTACTCCGCCATCTGCGGCTGGACTTTGAAGTTTGCGTCCATCGCCAGCAACGTGTCGTAAACCATGTAACCGTGATCGCGCACGATATAGGCCGTGGTAATACCCGGATCGAGCACGCGCAGATCCGAGTGCATCACTGCGGTGATTGTCTTGCCGGCAGCATGCGCGGGCGACGACAGCACCGGCAGCGCGAGCGCAACGGCTACCGCCAGACCTGGTAGCGTCAATTTCGTGAAGGCCGCAGAACGCTGCCAACGTGACATGTAGGACATTCGATCTCTCCTGACTTGAAACTGACCATCGGTCGATGATTGCTTGTGCAACGCGATAGAAATTTAGGCGCGACCACGCGTTGCCTTTATCTTTTAGACATCAAAGACTTGCATCAAGCGTGATGCGCGTCAATCGCGTTTTCCACGCGCTACATCCACATGCTGCAGAATGCATTCCAACGCACGTCGTCAATTTGCAAAGGAGATTACCTGCTGCTGCCAAGTCACGCACGCAGTCAACGGCATGCTCGCCCCGCTGCGCGCGACATGGCAATCATGGGTGCGACCATCGAACGCATCGCTCGTGGAGAGTCATTCGCAAAAACAAAAACGCCGGCCTGATCACTCAGGCCGGCGTTTGTTACTTCACACAGACCGCCGCAGCGGTGCCGGGTTAGTCCTTCTTGTCGATATTCCAGAACATCGGAATGGCAGCGCCCTGGGTGACGCCGGTTAGCGAGGTGCGCCAGATGCTCGGCACCTTGTATTCGCCGAGCGGGATGTAGATCACCTTCTCGTAGATTTCCTTCTGAATCTCGGCAGCAAGCTTCTTCTGCTCTTCCGGTGTGGTCGCACGTGCGTATTTGTCGCGCAGCACTTCCAGCTCGGCATCTTCGCTCCAGCCGAACCAGCCACCATTGCTCTTGCCGCGGCCCGAGGTCGCGACATTGCTGATGGGATTGAGAATGTCGGCGCCGACCCAGTTCGAGAAGAACATGTTCCAGCCGCCTTCCTTGACGGGCTTCTGGCTCGGACGACGGCTGAGGACCGTCTGCCAGTCGGTGGCCTGCACTTCGACCTTGAAGCCGACATTGCGGAGCAACTGCGCGGCAACGATCGGCTGAGCCTTGAGTGTGGTCACGTCGGTCGGCGCCATGATGGTCACCGGCGTGCCGTCGTAGCCGGCTTCAGCAAGCAGCTTCTTGGCTTCCTCGACGCCATTGCCCTTCACCAGGCTTTCCGAACCCACATCCGTCGCATTCGGCGTATCGCAACCGAACACGGCGCCGCAGACCTTGTAGTATTTGGCATCGCCAACCAGCGCATCCAGCACCGGCTTCTGGCTCATCGCCAGGAACGCAGCACGGCGAATCTTCGGATTGTCGAAGGGCGGGTTGAGGAAGTTCATGCGGCCGAAGGTCTGGAAGCCCAGCGGGTTGAGCACTTCGATCTTGAGCTCCGGATCCTTCGCCAGGACCGGCAACAGGTCGTAGGGACCATTTTCCATGAAGTCGATGTCACCCGACTGCAGCGCATTCACCGCGGTCTGCGCATCGGGCATGGTGATCCATTCGACGCGATCCACCTTCACCACCTTGCCGCCGGCCTGCCAGTCGGTCGGCTCGGAACGCGGCTTGTAGTCCTTGAATTTCTCGTAGACCGCCTTCACGCCGGGCTGGAATTCAGCCTGCACGAACTTGAACGGACCCGAACCGATCTGCTCGGAAATCGCCTTCCCTGCCGGCGTTTCGGCGAGACGCCTCGGCATCATGAACGGCACCAGCGACGACGGCTTGGCGATGGAGTCGAGCACGAGGCCGTAGGGCTCCTTCAGCGTCAGTACGATGGTCTTGGCGTCGGGTGCCTCGATGCTCTTGGTGAAGTCCATGAGCTTCTGGCCCATGCCGTCATTGCGGCCCCAGCGCTTCAGCGACGCCACGCAATCCTCGGCGGTGACCGGCGCGCCGTCATGCCACTTCAGGCCGTCACGCAACGTGAATGTATAGACAAGCTTGTCGTCGGAGACCTTCCAGTCGGCCATCTGCGGCTTGATCTCGTATTTCGAGTTCATGCCGAGCAGCGTATCGTAAACCATATAGCCGTGGTCGCGGACAATATAGCCGGTCGTGATGCCGGGATCGAGCACGCGCAAATCGGAATGCATCACTGCAGTGATGGTCTTGCCTGCAGCATGCGCGGGCGACGACAGCACCGGCAGCGCGAGCGCAACGGCGACCGCCAGACCGGGCAGCGCAAATTTCGTGAAGGCCGCAGAATGCTGCCAACGTGACATGTAGGACACTCAAATCTCTCCTGACTGGAATCTGACCATCGATCGATGATCGATTATGCAACGCGATAGAATTTTAGGCGCCTTCGCGTATTGCCTTTATCATTTAGGCTTCAAGGACTTGGCATCAAGCGTGATGCGCGTCAATCGCGTTTTCCACGCGATGCATCCACACGGTGTAGAATGCATTGCAATGCACATCGTCGATTTGCAAAGGCGATTGCGCTGCTGCTAAGTCATGCCCGAATTCGCGCAATACGCAGATGCATCTTGCACCTGATAATTTGTGACAAAAATTCTCATCCAAGAGGAATGACTTGATGAACCCCGCCGAACTTCCGTTTGATCTCGAGAACATGTTGCAGGGCCTGCGCACCTGGGTCGAATGCGAGAGCCCCACATGGGATGCGAACGCGGTTAACGGCATGCTCGATCTCGCGGCGCGCGATATGCAGATCATGGGTGCGACCATCGAGCGCATCGCGGGTCGTCAGGGATTCGGCGGCTGCGTCCGCGCACGTTTTCCACATCCGAAATTCGGCGAACCCGGCATCTTGATCGCGGGTCATATGGATACCGTTCATCCGGTCGGCACCAAAGAGATTCTGAAGTGGCGCCGCGAGGGCGAGCTTTGCTACGGCCCGGCGATCTGTGACATGAAGGGTGGGAATTACCTGTCGCTGGAAGCGATCCGCCAGCTCATGCGCATCTCCTACACGACGCCGCTACCGATCACTGTGCTGTTTACGCCCGACGAAGAAGTCGGCACGCCATCGACCCGCGACGTCATCGAAGCCGAGGCCGCGCGCAACAAATATGTGCTGGTGCCGGAGCCCGGCAGTGCGAATAATGGCGTCACCAGCGGACGCTATGCAATCGCCCGCTTCAATCTTGAAACCATCGGCCGGCCCAGCCATTCCGGCGCAACGCTATCGAACGGCCGTTCCGCGATTCGCGAAATGGCGAAGAAGATCGTGCAGATCGACGAGATGACAGGACCGGACTGCACCTTCAGCGTCGGCATCGTGCATGGCGGGCAATGGGTCAACTGCGTTGCCTCATCCTGCACCGGCGAAGCATTGAGCATGGCCAAGCGGCAGGAAGATCTCGACAAGGGTGTCGAGCGCATGCTCGCTCTCTCAGGCACTGAGAATGACGTGACGTTCAAGGTGACCCGTGGCGTCACCCGCCCGGTCTGGGAACCCAATGCGGGGACCATGGCCCTGTTCGAAAAGGCCAAGGCCATCAATGCGAGCCTCAAGCTGCCCGAACTAACCCATGGCAGCAAGGGCGGCGGCTCCGACGGTAATTTTACCGGCGCGATGGGCATCCCCACTCTCGACGGGCTCGGCGTTCACGGCGCCGATATGCACACGCTCAACGAATATATCGTTGCGCAGAGCCTTGTTGACCGTGGCCGCCTGATGGCGGGATTGCTGGCAACCCTCGATTAATGCAACCTCGCCCGGTTCGCGCCGCACATCGCATGGCGTGAACCGGGGGGGATGGCACAGGACTTGCTACCTTTACGTTTAAGTTTAGCGAACTTCGGGTTGAGGCAAGTTGCGACAGTGAATCAGCGTTTCTCGAAAAATCTGTGTTTCTCGCGGACAATGACGACCAAGAGCAGCGAGCCCGTGACGTTTCCGGTTGACCGACGCGGTCCAGTTACGTTCGATCAACACCACCACTAGGAAAGCGCCATGCTCGGATACCTCATTCGCCGGATTCTTGCGGCCATACCCGTTATGGGCGTGGTGGCCCTATTTGTCTTCCTGCTGCTTCGGCTGACGCCCGGCGATCCCGCTGCGATCATCGCCGGCGATAACGCGACGCCCGAACAGCTCGACCGCATCCGGACGCAGCTTGGGCTCAACGAACCGCTCTATACCCAGTTCTTCAGTTGGGTCTGGCGACTGATGCACGGTGACTTCGGCACCTCACTAATCTCCAACGTGCCCGTGCTGCAGATGGTCAACCAGCGTATCGAGCCGTCGCTGAGCATCGCGCTGAGCGTGATGATCCTGTCGATCCTGGTCGCTGTCCCGCTCGGCGTCATCGCCGCCTGGAAGCATGGCACCTGGATCGATCGCTTCGTGATGGCGCTGTCGGTGATCGGCTTCTCGGTCCCTGTATTCATGATCGGTTACGTGCTGGTCCAGATCTTCGCGATCGAATTGCGTTGGGTGCCTGTGCAGGGCTTCCGCAGCATCACACGCGGCTTCGGACCGTTCTTCGAACGCATTATTCTTCCAGCCGTCGCGCTATCCTTTGTCTATGTCGCGCTGATCGCGCGCATGACTCGCGCGGCAATGCTCGGCGTGCTCGGCGAGGATTATGTCCGCACCGCCCGCGCCAAAGGTATCAACGAGGGTGGTGTGCTATTTCGCCATGCGTTGCGCAACGCCGCGGTGCCGGTCATTACGGTGATCGGCACCGGCTTCGCGCTGCTGATCTCCGGCGTCGTCGTCACCGAAAGCGTGTTCAACCTGCCCGGCATCGGTCGCTTGACGGTCGATGCGGTGCTGGCGCGCGATTTTCCCGTGATCCAGGCCATGATCCTTTTGACGTCGGGCGTTTATGTCGGGATCAATTTGCTGATCGACCTTGCCTACGCTCTGCTCGATCCCAGAATTCGTTACTAGGAATCCGTATCTGATGGCGATCGAGTCCGTTCCCAACCCAGCCCTCCCCTCGCGCAGTGGCCCGTCGCTGGGCTTTCTCACCGCGACGCCGATCATCGCGGTGGCGACGCTCTGCCTGACGCTGGTGATCCTGTCGGCGATCTTTGCGCCGTGGCTGTCGTCGCACGATCCTCAGCTGCTCGCGCCGGCCCTGCGGCTGAAGCCGGCCAGTTCGGAATATCTGCTCGGCACCGATGCCTATGGTCGCGATGTGCTGGCGCGCATTCTCTATGGCGGCCGCATCTCGCTGCTGATCGGCCTTGGCGCGGCCGTCACCAGTATTGTCATCGGCCTGTTCATCGGCCTGTTCTCGGGCTTCTTCAAATGGATGGACGCCATCCTGATGCGCATCATGGACGGCCTGATGGCGATGCCCGGCGTGCTGCTGGCCATCGCCGTCGTGTCGCTGTCAGGCGCCACCCTGACGACGGTGCTGATTGCGATCACTATTCCGGAAATCCCCCGTGTCGCGCGACTGGTGCGTTCCGTGGTGCTGTCGGCGCGTGAGGAGCCCTATGTGGAGGCGGCGATCTCGCTCGGCTCCAGCATGCCGAAGATCATGTGGAAGCATCTGATGCCCAACACGGTGGCGCCGCTGATCGTCCAGGGCACTTTCATCGCCGCATCCGCTATTCTCACCGAGGCGATCCTGTCGTTCCTCGGCGCCGGCATCAGCCCGGAAACCCCGACCTGGGGGAATATCATGGCCGAGGGCCGCGCCTTCTTTCAGGTCAAGCCATCGCTGATCTTCTGGCCGGGACTACTGCTCTCGATTGCCATTCTCTCCGTCAATCTGATCGGCGACGCTGCCCGCGATGCGCTCGATCCCCGCATGAAACAGCGTGAGGCCGGCAAGTGAGTGAACTATTGAACCCCACCGTGAATACCCGCCCCATCGCACTGGAAATCGAAAACCTCGTCGTCGGCGTCGGCAAGAGCGGCGCCGGCAAGAAGATCATCGACGGCATTTCTCTCCAGGTGCGCCAGGGCGAAACGCTCTGCGTGGTCGGCGAAAGCGGTTCCGGCAAGTCGGTGACCTCACTCTCCACCATGGGCCTGCTGCCGCGAGATTCACTCAAAGCCATCGGCGGCAGCATTAAGTTGGTCGGCGAGGACGTGCTGCAAGCCAGCGACCGCCGCCTGCGCGAGCTCCGCGCCACGACGATGGCGATGATCTTCCAAGAGCCGATGACGGCGCTCAATCCGGTCGTCCCCGTTGGCAAGCAGATCGACGAAGTACTACGCACCCACACCAATCTCGGCGCTAGCGCCCGCCGTGCGCGCATTCTCGACATGATGGAGCAAGTGCGGCTTCCCGATGTGAAGCGCATCTTCGCGTCCTATCCGCACCGCCTCTCGGGCGGCCAGCGCCAGCGCATCATGATCGCCATGGCGCTCGTGCTGGAGCCGAAACTGCTGATCGCCGATGAGCCAACGACAGCGCTCGACGTCACCACCCAGGCGCAGATCCTCAAGCTGATGCGCGACCTTCAGAAGGATCACGGCACCGCCGTGCTGTTCATCACTCACGACATGGGCGTGGTGGCCGACATCGCCGATCGCGTCGCCGTGATGCGTCATGGACGGTTGGTGGAAACCGGAGCATTGAAAGATATTCTGAGCGCGCCCACGCAGGAGTATACCCGTAACCTGCTGTCGTCGGTGCCGAGCCTCATTCCCCGCGCGGCCCGCGAGGAAGTGGGCTTCAATCCAGTCGTGCTCGAAGCGAATGAGCTCGGCAAGGTCTATCGCGAGCGTTCCATGTTCGGGAAACCACGCGAGGTCCACGCAGCCCAGGACGTCACGCTGACACTGCGCAAGGGCCGCACGCTCGGCATCGTCGGCGAAAGCGGCTCCGGCAAATCGACCGTCGCGCGCTGTATCGTCCGACTGATCGATCCAACCTCGGGCGGCATCCGCCTCGCCGGACGCGAAATCTCCGACCTGTCACGTCACACGTTGCAGCCGCACCGCAAGAAGATACAGATCGTCTTCCAGGACCCCTATCGTTCGCTCAATCCGCGCATCACCATCGGCGAGTCCATTTGCGAAGGTCCGATCAATTTCGGCACCAAACATTCGGTAGCAATGGCCAGGGCGCGTGAACTGCTCGAACTGGTCGGTCTTCCACCTGACGCAGTGTCGCGCTATCCGCACCAGTTCTCCGGCGGCCAGCGCCAGCGCATCGCCATTGCGCGCGCGCTTGCCCTCGACCCGGAAGTGCTGGTGGCCGACGAAGCCGTCTCGGCCCTCGACGTCTCGGTGCAGGCGCAGGTGCTGCGGCTGCTCGACGACATCCAGACCCGGCTCGGCATTGCCATCCTGTTCATCACCCACGATCTGCGCGTCGCCGCCCAGATTTGCGACGACGTGGCCGTGATGCAGCATGGCCGGGTGGTGGAACAGGGCCCGGCGGCGGAAGTCCTCGCAAATCCGCAACAGGCCTATACGCGCCAGCTGCTTGACGCGGCGCCCGGACGAGGATGGGATTTCGCCAACTTCCGCGCGGTCGATGGCAGCACCACCGTGCCGGCGGCCTGAGCGCACACCGAAACTGACCCTGGATTCTGAATGACCCGTATCGCTGTCGGCGGCTTTCTGCACGAGACGAACACGTTTGCGCCGACCAAGGCGACCTATGAGGCCTTTGTACATGGCGGCGGCTGGCCGTCGATGACGCATGGCGCCGACGTCCTCAAGGTGATGCGCGGCATCAATGTCGGCCTCGCAGGCTTCATCGAGGAAGCCGAGACACGTGGCTGGGAGCTGATCCCGACCATCGCCTGCGGCGCGAGCCCTTCGGCGCATGTCACCAAGGACGCGTTCGAGCGCATCGTCGGCAAGATGATCGATGGCATCAGGGCAGCGCTGCCACTGGATGCGGTCTATCTCGATCTGCACGGCGCCATGGTCACCGAACATCTCGACGACGGCGAAGGCGAGATTGCGCGGCGCGTGCGCGAGGTGATCGGGCCGGACATTCCATTCGTGGTCAGTCTCGATCTCCACGGCAACATCTCGCCGGAGACGGTCGAATATACCGACGCGCTGATCGCCTATCGCACCTATCCGCATATCGACATGGCCGACACCGGCCGCGCCTGCGCACGTCACATGGACTTGCTGCTGGCCGGCAATCGCTTCGCCAAGGCATTCCGCCAATTGCCATTCCTGATTCCGATCAGCTGGCAATGCACCAATGACGAACCGACCAAAGGCATCTATCTCAAGCTCGCAGCGCTCGAAGACGACGAGATCCCGACACTCTCCTTTTGCCCCGGCTTTCCCGCAGCCGATTTCCCGCATTGCTGCCCGAGCGTGTTCGCCTATGGCGTCACGCAGGCCCATGCCGACGCAGCGGCTGATACGGTCGTCAAACTGGTGATGGGCCACGAGAACGACTTCGACGGCAAGATCTACAGGCCGGACGAAGGCGTGTTGCATGCCATGGAATTGGCGAAGACCCTCACCAAGCCGGTCGTCATCGCCGACACCCAGGACAATCCCGGCGCCGGCGGCGACAGCGACACCACCGGCATGCTGCGCGCGCTGGTGAAGAACAAGGCGATCAAGGCTGCCCATGGCGTGATCTACGATCCCGCCGCCGCGAAGGCTGCGCATGAAGCCGGCGAAGGCGCCACGGTCAAACTCTCCATCGGCGGCAAGTCGGGCATCCCCGGCGATGCGCCCTATGAGAACACGTTCGTGGTCGAGAAACTGTCGGACGGCAAGTTCGTCGCTCCCGGCCCCTATTATGGCGGTCGCGACATGGATATGGGCCTCTCGGCCTGTCTGCGTATCGACGATGTTCGCGTCATCATCAGCTCGCACAAGGCGCAGCTCGCCGACCAGTCGATGTATCGCTATGTCGGCATCGAGCCGACTGAGCAGAACATTCTCGTCAACAAGAGCTCGGTGCATTTCCGCGCGGACTTTGAGCCGATCGCCGGCAAGCTGCTGATCTGCGCCGCCCCCGGCGCGATGCCGGCGGATACGTCCGTGCTGCCCTGGAAACATCTGCGTCCGGGCATTCGGCTGAAGCCGAACGGCGCCCCCTTTACGCCCCAGACCTCATCACCTGCCCTCGTGCCGTGAACGGATAGATCCATGCCCACACTCGAACGTATCGACGCTTTCGCCGACGAACTCACCGCTATCCGCCGCGACCTGCACGCGCATCCGGAAATCGGCTTCGAGGAAGTCCGCACCTCTGGCATCGTTGCCGACAAGCTGACCTCCTGGGGCGTCGAAGTGCATCGCGGCTTGGGGGGCACCGGCGTCGTCGGCGTGCTGAAGGGCAAAGGCTCGGGTACGAAGCGCATCGGCCTGCGCGCCGACATGGACGCGCTGCCGATGGAAGAAAACACCAATCTCGCCTGGCGCTCGACCATTCCCGGCCGTTTTCACGGCTGCGGCCATGACGGCCACACCACCATGCTGCTCGGCACCGCACGCTATCTCGCCGAGACCCGCAATTTCGACGGCACCGTGCATTTCATCTTCCAGCCCGCCGAAGAAGGCCTCGGCGGTGCCCGCGCGATGATCAAGGAAGGTCTTTTCAAGCAGTTTCCCTGCGATGAAATCTATGGCCTGCACAACGCGCCGGACATGAATCACGGCGAAGTCGGCATCTTCCCAGGCCCCGCAATGGCTGCCGCCGACTTCTTCGACATCACCATCCGGGGCTATGGCGCGCATGGCGCAATGCCGGAGCGCTCGAAGGACCCTGTCGTGATCGCGATGTCGCTCGGTCAGGCGATGCAGTCGATCGTCAGCCGCAACGTCAATCCGTTCGAATCCGCGGTGCTGTCGATCACCCAGATCCATTCGGGCTCGGCCTATAACGTCATTCCGGATGACGCGAAGCTCTGCGGCACCGTGCGCTGTTTCTCCGAGAAGGTCCGGATGCAGATCCGCGAGCGGATGCACGCCTTGGCCGCCGGCATGGCGACGGCGTTCGATTGCGAAATCAAGGTCGATATCCGCGACGGCTTCAGTGTGCTGGTCAATCAGGAAGAACATTCCAAGGCTGTCGAGGACGTCGCCCGCACGATCGTTGGCGACGCCAATGTGATCACCCGCGCGAAGCCGAAAATGGGTTCCGAAGATTTCGCCGACATGCTGCATGCCGTGCCCGGCGCCTATTTCTGGGTCGGCCATGAAGGCTCGGTGCCGGTGCACAATCCCGGCTATTATCTCGACGATAAAATCCTGCCCATCGGCGCCAGCATGTTCGCCCGCATCGTCGAAACCCGGCTGCCGGTGTAACTTGTTGTCATTCCGGGGCGCGCGCATCTTCGCGCGCGAACCCGGAATCCAGTAGTAATGAAAACACATCGGGATTCCGGGTTCGCGCCGAGTGGCGCGCCCCCAGCCACTCCAAATTGGAGTGGCGGGAATGACCAGTGAACCAAAATAAAAACAGGGAAGAAACCATCATGGCCTATGAGACCATCCTCTACAGCGTCGAGGAACAGATCCTCACCATCACGCTGAACCGCCCCGAAAAGCTCAACGCCTATAACGCCACCATGCAGGCCGAGCTGATCGATGCCTTCGACAAAGCCGATGCGGACGACAATGTGCGCGCGATCATCGTGACCGGCGCCGGACGTGGCTTCTGCGCGGGTGCTGATCTCTCCTCGGGTGCTGACACCTTCGATCGCGACGCGCGGCGCGGCCCGGTGAAGCGGCTCGCCAGCGGCGATGTCGACTACAGCGATCCAATGGTGCGCGACGGCGGCGGTCAGGTGACACTGCGCATCTTCAAATGCCTCAAGCCGGTCATCGCCGCGGTGAACGGCCCGGCCGTCGGCATCGGCGCCACCATGCAGCTCGCGATGGACATCCGCATTGCCTCGGAAGCCGCACGCTTCGGCTTCGTGTTCTCCCAGCGCGGCATCGTGCCGGAAGCCGCCTCGAGCTGGTTCCTGCCGCGCCTCGTCGGCATCTCGCAGGCGCTGGAATGGTGCTACTCCGGCCGCGTCTTCCCGGCGCAGGAGGCCCTCGCCGGTCGCCTCGTCAGCAAGGTGGTCGCACCCGATGACCTGTTGCCGACCGCGCGTGCACTCGCCAAGACCTTCATCGACAAGACCGCCCCAGTCTCCGTCGCGCTGATCCGCCAGATGATGTGGCGCATGATGGGCGCCGACGATCCGATGGAAGCGCACAAGATCGACAGCCGCGGCATCTATGCGCGCGGTCGCTCGGAAGACGTCAAGGAAGGCGTCGTGGCCTTTCTCGAGAAACGCCCGGCCGCGTTCAAGAACAAAGTCAGCACGGACATGCCGAGCTACTTCCCCTGGTGGGACGAGCGCGACTACAAATAGGACGACGAATGAATCCGACGCCCTCTGGTCGTCCACTCGAGGGCGTCATTTTCCTGCACGGCATTAGCCGGTCGTTCCGATCTTTTATCAAGATGCAGCAGGCGGTCGAAGCCGCAGGCTTCGCCACGCGGAACATCGGCTATCCCAGCCGGCGCAAGACGCTGTCTGCGCTGGCCGACGACATTCACCCCGCCATCGCGCCGTTTGTCGAAGCCAACGAAGGCTGCACGCATTTCGTCTGCCATTCGATGGGCGGTCTGCTTGCGCGGGTCTATCTGGCGCGCCATCGCCCCTCACGTCTCGGCCGCGTGGTGATGCTGGGCACGCCGAATGGCGGCAGCGAGATTGCGGACCGTCTCAAGAACTGGCTGCCCTATCGCCAGTATTTCGGCCCGGCGGGGCAACAACTCGTTACGACGCGGGATGACGTAACTGAGGCGATGCTTCCCCTAGTTGACTATCCGGTCGGCATCATCGCCGGCGACCGCACGCTCGATCCGATCGCTTCGCGCTTGATGTTGCGTGGCCCGAATGATGGTCGTGTCACCGTCGCGCGCACGAGGCTTGAAGGCATGACTGATCACCTCGTCATCCACGCGTCGCATGCGATGATGATCCGGAAGAGGGAAGCGATCATGCAGACCATCGCCTTCCTGAAGGACGGCCAGTTTCGGCGCTGAGCGCTCAGCCCATGGTCAGCGCCACACGGCCGATCGCCTTGCGCTCCGTTAGCAGCCGCATGGCAGCTGCGACATCCGCCAGCGGCAGGCGATGCGAAACATTTGGCCTGATCTTTCCTGCCTCTGCCCATGCGAGGAGCTGCGCAATGCGGGCTTCGCCGATCTTCGGATCACGCCGCGCCGCCTCGCCGGCACGAACGCCGAGCACGCTGGCGCCTTTGATGAGCACGAGATTGGTTTTCGCCACGCCGATGCCACCGGTGAAGCCGATCACGAGCAGCCGCGCACCCCAATTGATGCAGCGGAGGCTCTGCTCGAAGATTTCGCCACCGACCGGATCGAACACCACATCGGCGCCGCGCCCCTCGGTGATGCGCTTGACCGCGTCACGGAACGGTTCGGAGCCATACAGTACGCCATGATCCGCACCACGCGCTTTGGCGACTGCAAGCTTCTCTTCCGACGATGCAGCCGCGATGACCGTGGCGCCCAGCAGCTTGCCGATCTCCACCGCTGCCAAACCGACGCCGCCGCCGGCGCCGTGTACCAGCAGCACTTCGCAGGATCTGATCTGCCCGCGATCGACCAGCGCGTGATGCGCGGTGCCATGCGCCGCAAGAAACGTCGCCCCCTCCGCATAGTCGAATGTCGACGGCAGTGAAGTGAGTTGCGCTGGCGTCACCACAACTTCGTCCGCATAGCCGCCATGACGCAGCTTGACGATAACGCGATCCCCGACCGCGATGCCCGGCACATCGCTGGCGATTTCGCTGACGTCGCCGGCGGCTTCCATGCCCGGCGTGAACGGCAGTTCGGGCTTGAGCTGATATTCGCCGGCCGCCATCAGGATGTCCGGAAAATTGATTCCGGCGGCGCGCACGGCAACGCGGACCTGCCCGGGTTTCAGCGGCACTGATGCAAATTGTTCGAGGCGCAGGCTTTCAGGTGACCCGAGCTCACGGCAAACGATTGCTCTCGGCATCAGGCTGCGCTCTCGGCGCTTGCAGCGCCAACGCGGCGACGCTGCAGCGCCTCGCGGATCAGCGGCAGGCGGTCATTGCCGAAATACATGTCGGTCTTGTCGAGATAGATGGTCGGCGAGCCGAAGCCGCCCCGTGCGATCACCTCATCGGTATTGACCTTGAGCTGGTCCTTGTTCGCCTGATCGCCGATGCCTGCGAAGAATTTCGCGGGATCGATGCCGGTGCGCGTACAAATCTCCGTGAGAACATCATCTCTCGAGATATCCTTGTCGTCGCCCCAATAGGCTTCGAACACCGCGCGCGCGAACGGTACCATGGCGTCGTTACCGAGCCAGATGCAACCGCGCATCGCCTTAACGCTGTTCACCGGAAACACCGTCGGCGGCATCTTGATAGCCAGGCCTGCCGAGCGCGCCCAATCACCGAGATCCTTCTTCATGTAGCGCGCCTTCGCCGGCACCGGCGTCTTGCGCGATTCATAGACGCTGGGATTGATCGAATTGAAGATGCCGCCGACCAGAATAGGCCGCCACGAGATTTCCTCGCGGAATTCCTTCGCCAGCGGCTGGATGTTGTGGAAGGCGAGATAGGTCCAGGGGCTGGAACAGTCGAAGAAGAATTCGATCATGGGTGTTTCCTCATTTTGTTATTATTTTATGCGCGCGCCCCGAAATGACGAGCTCTATTGCTGCGCCTGCGCATGCGCCGGTGCATCGACACCGAACATGATCTTCCTCGCCTGCTCATCCATCGGCTTCTTCTCCTGCTTGCCGACGGCAAGCCCCGCCTGCACCTGCGGCCGTGCGCGGACCTGCGCAAACCAGCGCTTCACGTTCGGGAAATCATCCAGCGTCAGCCCCTGCGCCTTATGGGTCATGATCCACGGAAAGCACGCCATGTCGGCGATGGAGTAGTCGCCGGCGATGTAATCGCGGCCTTCCCCGAGATGCGCATCGAGTACGCCGTACAGGCGTTTGGCTTCGCGGGTATAGCGATCCATCGCATAGGGAATCTTTTCGGGGGCATAGAGCAGGAAATGTCCGTTCTGGCCGAGCATGGGGCCGAGCCCGCCCATCTGCCACATCAGCCATTGCATGACGTCGAAACGCTTTCGCATCTCGGCCGGCATGAACCGGCCGGACTTCTCCGCGAGATAGATCAGGATTGCGCCGCTCTCGAAAATCGAGACCGGTGCGCCGCCATCGGCGGGCGCATGATCGACAATGGCCGGCATGCGGCCGTTGGGGCTGAGTTTCAGAAACTCCGGCTGGTGCTGGTCGCCGCGACCGAGCTGCATCGGGACGACCGTATAGGGCAGCCCGCATTCCTCCAGCATGATCGAGATTTTCCAGCCGTTCGGCGTCGGTGCGTAATGCAGGTCGATCATGTAATTTTCCCGGCGTCCTCGATACGTTTTGGGCGATCCTAGCCCTCCCTTATGGATGCGCCAATCCCATATACGGAGGGTCAGGAACGTGGCAGATAGGCCTCCGCAAAACACAATTTCCGGGGAGCGAACAAATGCTGTTTCCAACCACCATCGCCGGCTCGCTGCCGAAGCCCGAATGGCTCGCCGAGCCGAACAAGCTGTGGCCGACCTGGCGCTCCTCCGGCGACGAACTGCTGCGCGCCAAGCGCGACGCGACGCTGCTGGCGGTGAAAGTGCAGGAAGATGCCGGCGTCGACATCGTCACCGAAGGCGAGCAGGCGCGGCAGCATTTCGTCCATGGCTTTCTGGAAAAGGTCGACGGCATCGACTTCGCCCACAAGGTCGAGATGGGCATCCGCAAGGACCGCTACAAAGCGATGGTGCCGCAGGTGATCGCGCCGCTGCAGCTCAAGGGCCGCGTGCACGCCTTCGAGGCGCAGGCTGCCCGCGCGCATACGACGAACAAGTTCAAGTTCACGCTGCCCGGCCCAATGACCATTATCGATACCCTGTCGGACAGCTATTACGGCGACCGCGTCAAGATGGCCTTTGCCTTCGCCGAACTGCTGAACCAGGAAGCGCTCGCGCTGCAGGCCGACGGCGTCGACATGATCCAGTTCGACGAGCCTGCCTTCAACGTCTTCATGGACGAAGCCGCCGACTGGGGCGTCAAGGCGCTGGAGCGCGCCGCGCAGGGCCTCACTTGCGCGACTGCGGTTCACATCTGCTACGGTTACGGCATCAAGGCCAATACCGACTGGAAGGAAACCCTCGGCAGCGAGTGGCGACAGTATGAAGAGATCTTCCCCGCCATCGACGCCAGCCCGATCCAGCAGGTCGCCATCGAATGCCGCAATTCGCGCGTGCCGCTGGAATTGCTGGGACTGCTGAAGAACAAGATCGTGCAGGCCGGTGTGATCGACGTCGCCAGCGATGAGGTCGAGACGCCGGAAGACGTCGTCGCCGCCATCGAGGCCGTGATGAAGCACGTGCCGAAGGACAAGATCGTGCCGACGACCAATTGCGGCATGGCGCCGATGCAGCGCGATATCGCCGAGGCGAAGCTGAGGGCGCTGGGTGCAGGTGCGAAGCTGGCGAGGCAGAAACTGGGGTAAGACGTTCCCCGCAACAAACGCCGTCATGCCCGGCCTTGTGCCGGGCATCCACGTCTTAACACCAAGCAAGAAAAGACATGGATGGCCGGGACAAGCCCGGCCATGACGAATTCTAGTTTCCCGCGGCAGCACTCGCATGCAGCACCGGACGATAGCCGGCGCGAAATGCATTCAGCGTCGATGGCGGCGTCAGCAATTGCGCGTCGACGAGCTCGACATCCACTACGCTATACCCGGCAAACGACCATCGCAGCGCACACCCCTGCGCGATCAGAAAGCTCTCACCACCCGCCTGCACCATCGCTCCGTCCGGCAGTGCGGCAATCGTTCCATCCAGCGGATGCACTCGCTTCTTCCTGTGATCCACCCGCTCACGATGCAGCACCGCATCGATCTCCGTCGCCCGCACACGCGTGACGCCGTTGCCCTCCTCCCACGCTGCGCGAAAGCGGTTCGCGTCATCACGGCGGCAGTAGAAGCATGGGCGGTGACCGGCGGCGAAGGATGTGGCCTCGTCGAGGAAGAACAGCTCGGTCCAGCTACGTGTCGCCATCACATCGCGGCGACGCCCGCGAAACTCGCAGACGCAAGTGATCCAGGCCGGATTGGACCAGCGCCTGTTCAGGAGCGTTTTGGTCGAAGGATCGTGGATGATGCCACGATTGCCGGTGAACGTCCCGCGCTCCGGTGTCGCGACGATATCGCCTGACGGCATGACACGATTTTGCAGCGGCAATCGCGTCTCCTCGCAACGAGCGCCTAGCCCGCGCCTTCGCGCATCGGCGGCTGGAACGACAGGCCGAGATCCCACGGAAAGAAGATCCAGGTGTCCTGCGAGACTTCGGTGATGTACGTATCCACCAGCGGCCGCCCCATCGGCTTGGCATAGACAGTCGCGAAGTGAGCTTTCGGCAGCATGTCGCGAACGATGCGCGCCGTCTTGCCGGTATCGACGAGGTCGTCGATGATCAAGAGGCCCTTGCCGTCGCCGCCGCCGAGTTTCAACGCATCGGCCGAGAGCCCCTTCAGTACCTGCAACTCGCCGCGCTTGTTGTGCTCATAGCTCGCGATGCACACCGTATCGATGACACGGACGCCGAGCTCGCGCGCCACGATCGCAGCCGGCACAAGCCCGCCACGGGTGATGGCGATGATCGCATGAAATGGACCGGCGCTGTTCAGCCGCCAGGTCAGCGCGCGGCAATCGCGATGGAATTGATCCCAGGACACCGGGAATGCCTTGCCGGCGCGCTCCTCAGCACTCAATTCCGGATGATCGGCCATGTTCGTCTCCTCACATCGGTCGCCCTCAGGCGGCCGGACTTATGTTGATCTACTCGTTAGTTCACTCTTGATTTCACTTAGGCGCGTTGATTGTCGCCAACATCGCTTTGACGGCCTCCATTGCCGCATTGAGCTTATCCTGATCGCGCGAACGCACCACCAGATTGGTGTTCGGCTTGCCCTGTTCGTCCATGAACGGATAGCTGCCGATGATCGTATCCGGATGCGCCTTCGCGATATCGCGCAGCGGACCACCGACGTCCCCCTCCCGCGCATTGGCCTTCACCGTATCGGATAGCATCCGCAAACCAGATTTCAGCTTCGGCGACACGATGTCCATCATCGCCTGCATGATCGTCGGCACGCCGGCCATCACGATCACATTGTCAATCTTGAAGCCGGGCGCCAGAATGGTCGCGCTCTGGATCAGGTCGGCGCCGTCAGGGATGCGTGCCATCCGCAGCCGGGCTTCGTTCAGGTCGGCGCCGAAGCGCTCCTGGAAACGTGCGACCACTTCGGGATGATGATCGATCTTGACGCCGAACGCCTTGGCGACCGCATCCGCTGTGATGTCATCGTGGGTGGGGCCGATGCCGCCAGTGGTAAAAACGTAGGTGTAGCGTTTACGCAGCGCATCGAGCGCAGCGATGATGTCCGGCTCGTCGTCGGAGACGACGCGGACTTCCTTGAGATCGATGCCGATATTGGTGAGATACTCAGCGATGAAGCCGATGTTCTTGTCCTTGGTCCGGCCTGACAGAATCTCGTCGCCAATCACCAGGATGCCCGCAGTTACAATCTCGGTCATTTGTCGTTCCCTACCATTCCCGGGACCATGCGCAGGCAAAGTCCCGATGTCACGGGGTTTTGCTGCCGAAACGAGCAGCGTCCAGCCGTTTTTTCAGGCAGCTTTACACGCATCTCATACGAATTGCTCTTGTTGAATGCATATCGTGCTGGCCCGCCCCTTGCTACCATCCCTTTCAGTCGTGCAATCTCCGTACGGCCTCGAAACAACAGTCAGGGTACATGGCAGTCGCGTTCGACGAAATGAACGGGCCTCAAGGCGAGCTCCGCCCGGCCTATGAAGAACTCTCCCGCTGGCTCAAGGAGACGCCTCCGGACGCTTTGGAACATCGCCGCCAGGAAGCGGAGCTGCTGTTCCGCCGGATCGGCATCACCTTCGCGGTTTACGGCGACTCCGAATCCACCGAACGGCTGATCCCCTTCGACGTCATTCCGCGGATCATTTCCGGCAAGGAATGGACCCTGCTGGAAAAGGGCCTGAAGCAGCGCACCCGCGCCATCAACATGTTCCTCAAGGACATCTATCACGGCCGGGATATTCTCCGCGCCGGCCTGATCCCCGATGACCTGATCTTCCAGAATCCAGTGTTCCGTCCGGAGATGAACGGCCAGGACGTCCCCCACGATGTCTATGTGCACATTGCCGGGATCGACATCGTCCGCACCAATCCGGACGAATTCTTCGTTCTCGAAGACAATGCCCGCACGCCCTCCGGCGTCTCCTACATGTTGGAGAACCGCGAGATCATGATGCGGCTTTTCCCCGACCTGTTCGCGCGGCATCGCGTCGCGCCGGTCGAGAAATATCCCGACGAGCTATTGTCCTGCCTGCGCTCCGTCGCACCGCGCTCGGCCTCGACAGAGCCCACCGTTGCGCTGATGACACCCGGCGTCTACAACTCGGCCTATTACGAACACTCGTTCCTCGCCGACAAGCTCGGGGTCGAACTGGTCGAGGGCCGCGACCTCATCGTCAAGAACGATGAAGTCTTCATGCGCACCACCGAAGGCCTCAAACGCGTCGACGTGATCTATCGCCGCGTCGATGACGATTTCCTCGATCCCCTCACCTTCCGCCCGGATTCAGCGCTCGGCGTCCCCGGCCTGATGTCCGCCTATATGGCTGGCAACGTCACGCTGGCCAACGCAGTCGGCACCGGCATCGCCGACGACAAGGCGATCTACAGCTACATGCCGGAAGTGGTGAAGTTCTATCTCGGCGAAGAGCCGATCCTGAAGAACGTTCCGACCTGGCGCTGTCGCGAAGCGGGCGATCTCGCTTATGTGCTCGATCACTTAAGCGAACTCGTCGTCAAGGAAGTCCACGGCTCCGGCGGTTACGGCATGCTGATCGGGCCTGCTGCTACAAAAGCAACGATTGAAGCTTTCCGCGACAAGCTGAAGCGCGAGCCGGAAGGCTTCATCGCCCAGCCGACGCTGGCGCTCTCGACCTGCCCGACCTGCACCGAGTCAGGCCTCGCACCGCGGCATGTCGATCTTCGTCCCTTCGTGCTCACCGGCAGCAAGAACGTCTCCATCGTCGCAGGCGGGTTGACCCGCGTCGCGCTGAAGGAAGGCTCGCTGGTGGTGAATTCCAGCCAGGGCGGCGGCACCAAGGACACATGGATACTGGACGAATAACTCTCGATATAGGCAACCGGACTTCGACCGACGACCCAATTTTCAAAGAGTAACATCCCCGCATGCTGTCGCGCACCGCCGAGAACCTTTACTGGCTAGCCCGCTATGTCGAACGCGCCGAATATCTCGCGCGCACGATCGAGGCGACACTGCGCGTCACCGCGCTGCCGAATACCTATATCGGCCAGACCAACGAATGGGATTCGGCGTTACTGACCGCAGGCGTCAGCGCGGCCTTTTACGAGATCTATGAGGAAGCCAACGAGACCAATGTCGTCGAATATCTCTCGTTCTCGACGGCCAATCCCTCCTCGATCCGCAACTGCATCGAAGCCGCACGCCTGAACTCGCGCTCGGTCCGCACCGCACTGACCGGCGAGATGTGGGACACGATCAACAGCGCGTGGCTGGAGCTGCAATCCGCCTGGAGCGGCGGCGCCAAGACACGCGAGCAACTGGCGAACTTCCTCCGCTTCGTGCAGGAAACATCGCTGCGCTTCGACGGCTCAGCCTACCGGACCATGTTGCGCAACGACGCCTACTGGTTCTCGCGGCTCGGCCTGCATCTGGAGCGCGCCGACAACACCGCGCGCATTCTCGACGTCAAATATCATCTGCTGCTGCCCGAGGACGAACATGTCGGCGGCCCGCTCGACTACTATCAGTGGACTTCGATCCTACGCTCGGTCTCCGCGCTGACGGCCTATCACTGGGTCTATCGCGAGACGCTGAAGCCCTGGCTGATCGCCGACCTGCTGATCCTCAACGACACGCTGCCGCGCTCGCTGGCGAGCTGCTATGGCAATCTGGTCCGCAATCTCGACCAGATCGGCGTGTCCTATGGCCGTCAGGGCGCAGCGCAGCGCCACGCCCGCGGCGTCCGAAACCGGCTCGAACACAGCAACATGCAGGATATTTTCCAGCATGGGTTGCATGAATTCATCCAGGAATTCATTGCAGATAACAGCCGTCTGGGCGACATCATTGCCAAACAATACCTGATTTGAGCTAGCGTCCCGGCTCATCTGCAGATTCGGACACGTTGCCATGCGCCTGCGTATCGCCCATTCGACGACCTATCGCTACGAGCCGCCGGCTTCGGGCGTGATCCAGATTTTGCGGATGACGCCGGGCAGCCATGACGGCCAGTATGTCGCCGAGTGGCAGATCGACGTCTCCACCGATTCCCGCCTCGATCTCCATGAAGATGCATTCGGCAATGTGACCCATGTGCTGACCCATGGGCCGATCGCCGACCTCACCGTGACCGTCGAAGGCCTGATCGACACCCAGGACACCGGGGGCGTGCTGAAGGGCACCGATGAGCGATTTCCGCCGAGCTTCTTCCTGCGCCAGACCGACCTGACCGACGCCAGCGCAGCGATGCAGGCTTTTGCCAAGGACCTTGCGCCAAGCGCCGAAACCGACGTGCTCGGCTTCCTGCACGCGCTGATGATGGCCATCAACGAGCACATGACCTTCGACGTCGATCCAACCAGCACCGGCACCTCGGCCAGCGAGGCCTTCATCGGCAAGCGTGGCGTCTGCCAGGATTACGCGCATATCTTCATCGCCTGTGCCCGCTCGGCCGGCGTCCCTGCCCGCTTCGTCTCCGGCCATTTCTGGCGTGCCGATGGCGAGACCAACCAGCAGGCCGGGCATGCCTGGGCCGAGGCCTACGTGCCGGATCTCGGCTGGGTCGGCTTCGACCCTGCCAATGCCATCTGCACCACCGACGCCCATGCCCGCGTTGCCATCGGCCTGGATTACCTTGGCGCAGCCCCTGTCCGCGGCACCCGTTATGGCGGCGGCACGGAAACCCTGACCGTCGCCGTCAAGGTCGATCAGGCCAATGGCCGCGGCCAGTCGCAGTCGCAGAGCCAGTCCTGAACAACCTCAAACTGGTTTTCCGAGGTTGCCCGGTCGATACCCACCGCGTAAGACGCTTCCCTGATTAAGGGACCGACGATGACTTATTGCTGCGGAATTCTCGTCAAGGACGGCCTGGTGATGATCGCGGACACGCGCACCAATGCCGGGCTCGACAATATCTCGACCTTCCGCAAACTGCATATCTTCAACCAGCCCGGCGACCGCATCATGGCGGTGGCCTCCGCGGGCAATCTGGCAATCAGCCAGTCGGTGCTCTCCACCCTGAGCGAGGGCCTCGAGAACCCGACCACCGGCGAGCTGGAGACCCTGCTGAACGCACCTACGATGTTTCAGGCTGCGCAGCGCATCGGCCGCGCCATCCGGCACGTCAACGCTACCGAGGGCAAGGCGCTGGAGGCCGAGGATATCAATTTCGACGTCTCGTTCCTGTTCGGCGGCCAGATCAAGGGCGCCAAGATGCGGCTGTTCATGATCTACCCGGCCGGCAATTTCATCGAATGCACGGTGGACACACCCTATCTGCAGATCGGCGAGCACAAATACGGCAAGCCGGTACTCGACCGCGCGATGCATTACGACGTCGAATTGTACGAGGCGCTCAAGACCGGCCTGATCTCGATGGACTCGACCATGCGCTCGAATATCGGCGTCGGCCTGCCGATCGATGTGCTGGTGGTGCGCGCCGATGTCTGCGATGCCGATCTCAATCACCGTATCGAAGCCGGCGAGCCCTATTTCCACGACCTGCGCTCGCGCTGGTCGGCAGCACTGCGCGCGGCACATCAAAACATTCCGCGCCCGCCCTACAAGAAAGACAATTGAGCGCGGCCGCGATGACTGCCGCCCCGATGAAATGGCGCATCATGACGGAGGCAGATCTGTCGTCCGTCCTCGCCATCGCCGATGCCGTTCATCCCGATTTCCCCGAAGATGAGGTCGTGTTCGCGAACCGCCTGGCGCTCGATCCCAACGGTTGCGCCGTGCTCGAAGCCCAGGACGGGATCAAGGGTTATCTCGTCAGCCATCCCTGGCAATTCAGGGAGCCGCCGTCACTGAACAGCCTGCTGACAATGCCCGCAGCGCCCTCGACCTTCTACATTCACGATCTCGCATTGCTGCCCGAAACCCGCAGATCCGGCGCGGCGACTGTGGCCGTCGATATGATGGCGGCACGCGCCCGGCTGATGCAACTGCCCAACATGACGCTTGTTGCCGTCAACAATTCAGTTCATTTTTGGCAACGGCACGATTTCACCATCATGCGCGATTCCGAACTGGATCAAAAACTGCAAAGCTACGGCGACAACGCACGTTTCATGGTCCGGGACCTCACTCAAAAAGACCTCTCGTAAAAAGAAAACAGGGACGAAACAGATGACCAACAAGATCGCACTTGTGACCGGAGCTGGCACCGGCGTCGGCCGTGCCGCATCGCTCGCGCTGATGAATGCGGGCTTCACCGTCGTGCTCGCCGGTCGCCGGCTCGAACTGCTGCAAGAGACCCAAAAGCTCGGCGCGGCCAATGGCGGCAAGAGCCTCCCCGTGAGCGCCGACATGGCGGACCCCGCCTCCATTGCCGCGCTGTTCGCTAGGACCATGCAGGAATTCGGCCGGCTCGACGTGCTGTTCAACAATGCCGGCATGGGCGCGCCCGCGATTCCGTTCGAAGACCTCGGCCTCGAACAGTGGCAGGCTGTGGTGAACACTAATCTCACCGCGCCGTTCCTGTGCACGCAGCACGCCTTCCGCATCATGAAGGATCAGACGCCCCGCGGCGGCCGCATCATCAATAATGGCTCGATCTCGGCGCATGCACCGCGCCCGTTCTCCGCCGCCTACACGTCGACCAAACACGCCATCACCGGCTTGACCAAGGCCAGCAATCTCGACGGCCGCGCCTATGACATCGCCGTCGGCCAGGTCGATATCGGCAACGCCGCCACACCCATGACCGACCGCATGGTCAACGGCCCCGGCGTGCTGCAGCCCGACGGCACCTCGAAGCAGGAGCCACGCATGGACGCCAAAGCCGTCGGCGACGCTGTCGCCTATATGGCTGGCCTGCCGCTCGACGCCAATGTGCTGACCATGACGGTCATGGCGACAAAGATGCCGTTCGTCGGACGCGGCTAAAACGTAACCTGCCCCAGCGGCATTGCGATTGCATGACATGGGAAGCCGCGGCATCATCGCCGCGGTTTCGGGGGATTTATGCTGCAGCTACAATCGGCGTTCGGCGTCATCGCACTTTTGGGGATCGCCTGGGCGCTCGGTGAAAACCGCAGCAAGGTGTCGCTGAGACAGGCCGCGATCGGTCTCGCATTGACGATCGTCGCTGCCGTGATCCTGCTTAAGCTTCCCGTCGTGACGCGCGCCTTCAGCAGCATCAACGATGCTGTCAGTACCATCGCCGCAGCGTCGCGTGCTGGCACATCCTTCGTGTTCGGTTATCTCGGCGGCGGCGCATTGCCGTTCGATCTCAAGAATCCCGGCGCGGATTTCGTTCTCGCGCTTCAAGCACTTCCCGTGGTGCTGGTCATCAGCGTGCTGACCAGCCTGTTGTTCTACTGGCGTATCCTGCCGCCGATCGTGCGCGGCATGGCGTGGCTGCTCGAACGCACGCTCGGCATCGGCGGCGCGGTCGGACTGTCAACGGCCGCGAACATCTTTCTGGGCATGGTCGAGGCCCCGTTGTTTATTCGCCCTTACCTCGCGCAGCTCACGCGCAGCGAACTGTTTCTGGTGATGACGGGCGGTATGGCGGGGATCGCCGGTACAGTGCTGGTGCTCTACGCCACTTTCATGGCGCCACTGATCTCCGATGCATCGGCGCATTTCGTGATTGCTTCCGTGCTCTCGGCGCCAGCTGCGATCCTTGTCAGCCTGATCATGGTGCCTGAGACGGAGGATCGTCGCACCGGTGGATTGCTCGCCAATCCGGACGCATCGGCCACGAGCACGATAGATGCGATCGTCAAGGGCACGAGTGCAGGCATCGAGCTACTCGTCAACATCATCGCCCTGCTGCTGGTGTTCGTGGCGCTGATGTATCTCATGAACGCGATCCTCATGATGATGCCCACCGTGGGAGGCAACACGCTGTCAGTACAGCGCATGCTGGGTTACGTGATGGCACCGGTGTGCTGGCTGATGGGCCTGCCGTGGGACCAGGCGCTGACCGCGGGCTCGCTGATGGGCGTCAAGACGATCCTCAACGAGTTGATCGCCTATGTTCAATTGGCGAAGCTCGGTCCCGATGCGCTGGATGCACGCTCGCGCCTCATTATGCTTTATGCGCTGTGCGGATTTGCAAATTTTGCCAGCCTCGGAATTATGATCGGAGGCCTGGGCACCATGGCGCCGGAACGTCGTAACGAAATCAACGCGCTCGGTGTGAAGTCGATCGTCTCGGGGACGCTGACGACCTGCCTGATGGGCGCGATCGTCGGCATGCTCACCTGAGATACGCCGCCAGCGCCGGTCAGCCGATCGTCCGCTGCAGCAGATCGAGCCAGTTGCCCGAGCCGAGCTTGCCGAGCAGCGTCTCGGAATAGCCCTTGTCGCGCAAGGCCAGGAACAGCGCCTGCAGGCCCGCGGCGGAGTCGATGGCCTCGGGCACCACCGCGCCGTCGAAATCCGATCCCAGCCCGACGTGATCCTCGCCCAGCTTCTCCAGCAGATAGTCGATCTGCTGCACCATTAGCTCGATGCCGGTGTCGGGCCGCATGCTGCCGTCGGGGCGCAGGAAGCAGGTCGCGAAATTCAGGCCGACCATGCCGCCGGTGTCGCGGATCGCGGCGAGCTGCTTGTCGGTGAGATTGCGCGGCGACGGGCACAGCGCATGGGCATTGGAATGGGTCGCCACCAGCGGCGCCTTCGACAGCCGCGCCACATCCCAAAAGCCCTTCTCGGTGATGTGCGACAGGTCGACCAGAATCTTCAGGTCATTGCAGGCGCCGATCAACCGCTCGCCGGCCGCGGTGAGACCGTCGCCGAGATCGGGCCCGGACGGGAAGTGAAACGGCACGCCATGGCCGAAGATGTTGGTCCGGCTCCACACCGGCCCGATCGACCGCAACCCCGCCGCATAGAGAACGTCGAGGAATCTGAGCTCGGCGTCGATGGCCTCCGCGCCTTCCAGATGGACCACCACGGCCAGCGCCTTGCGCTCAATGGCGGACCGGATTTCGGCGGTGGTGGTGCAGATCGCCACCGCGCCTGCGGAAGCGCGTTCGAGCTGCAGCAGGATGGCCAGTTCGGCGACGACGGAATTGCGGGCCTCGTCCATCGTCAGCGGCTCGGGAAGCGGCACGGCGTAGCGTCCGCCCGTCATCTGCGCCATGAATCCCGCTGACGCCTGAGCCGCCGGCGAATATAGCGCGAACAGCCCGCCGACGAACGCGCCGGCCTTCGCCTTCGGCAGGTCGATGTGACCGGCGGCTTCCCCGGTCAGGAAGTCGGATACCGGATCGTGCGATTGCGATTTGTACAGCCGCAGCAGCACATCGTTGTGACCGTCGAAAACCGGAACGGATGCAGTCATAAGATACTCGTTGAGGGCCAGGGCAGCGACGGGCTCAGCATAGCTGATTCAACGCCGCTGCGACGCGCAAACAAGGCACGCGTCGCATTTCCGCACGCGAACTACCGGACTTCCACCGTCTTGAATTCCGCCGGAAGGATCACTTCAAGCAATTCGCAATTGTCGGAGTAATCGCGGATCAGATGCCTGACGCGCGGCGGCTGGGTCCAGCTCGAGCCCTGGCGCATCAATGTCTCGCCCTCGCCCTCCATGTAAGTCTTCACCCAGCCGTTCAGCACATAGACCAGCTGAAACTCGGCATCGTGATAGTGAAGTTTGGAGACCTCTTTCGGATCGCAAGGTCCGATCAGCCGGATGACATGCGCGTGTGCCAAACCTCCGGTCGCAGCGGCGACGCCGAGATCGCGATACTTCGCATAAGCGCGCAGGCCGTCGCCGAGAAATGCTTCTTCCTGATAGTGGCTGATCGCGACGCGTTGCTTGCGGCGCGGGCCGGGTTTCGCCGCGGTCTTGGCGACAGCTTTTGTGCTCGCCTTGGCCGGCTTACCAACAGAGAGCTTTGCCGCTTTCGCTACTGCCTGTGTCGCAGGCTTCTTCGTCGCAGCCGTTTTCGCCGCGCTCTTTGACGTTCGCTTCAGCTTCGCCATGTCGTGTTTCCCACCCGGCGCAATGCCTAACAAACGGCCAGCGCGTCTGGGAACCTAGCTGTAGTTCAGCACAGCGGCAATTCATCCGGCGCGTTGAGGGGCGCGGACTAGTGCAACCGGAAGACGCCATCCACTGCACGAAGCTCGGCTGGCTTGATCAGTTTCGAATGCGCGACGGTTACCGCAAAGAGCGGGCCATCGAGCTTCTCTTGCCAGAAATCCAGGAAATCCTTCAGCGCGGGAAACTTCGGAAACAGATCATAGTTCTGCCAGACATAGGTCTGCAGCAGCGAGGGGTGATCGGGCATGCGGTAGAGGATCTGCGCCGTCGTCAGTCCGTAGCCAAGCACCTGCTTTCTGAAATCGTCAGAAGCTGCATTTCTCGAGACCATGTTCAACCTCCATGGACAGAGCGCATTCGGCTAAGTGGATTCCGGTTTGACGTCGAACTTCGCTCTGCTCTCCTGTGACCGTGCTGACTGCAGCGAACCGGCTTCCACTTCGCCCATGACAACACGATGCATGAAATGTGACGCAAGCAACGTCTTCATCACAAGCTTAAAAGTTTAATAATGAGTTGAAAGTCGAGCGTTAGCAGCAGCTTACCGCGAATGCTAACGCATTCGATGGCCGGTATCGGAGGATTTTAACCAATTCTGGCACCCGTCATATTTGAGTGCCAAAATATTTGATACAGACCCTTGCCGGTGGGGAACGTTCGGCCTATGTCCGGACCAGCTGCGCTGGCACTTGTTGGCTCAGACTGCCAATTTAAATTTCTCAAGCATCTACAGAAACTTAGGAGGACTGCATGAAATTCCGTCCGCTTCACGATCGCGTTGTGGTCAAGCGTATCGACGCCGAAGAGAAGTCCGCTGGCGGCATCATCATTCCGGATAGCGCCAAAGAGAAGCCCTCCCAGGGCGAGATCGTCTCCGTCGGCCCGGGCGGCCGCGACGAAGCCGGCAAGCTGATCCCGATCGATCTGAAGGTCGGCGAGCGCGTGCTGTTCGGCAAGTGGTCGGGCACCGAGGTCAAGATCGATGGTCAGGACCTGCTGATCATGAAGGAAAGCGACATCATGGGCGTCCTCGAAGGTGCCGCTCCCGCCAAGAAGAAGGCCGCTTAAGCGCCTTTTCCCCACCCATCCTGATTTTCAAGGAAGCAAAACATGTCAGCTAAAGAAGTGAAATTCGGCGTTGATGCCCGCGACAAGATGCTGCGCGGCGTCGACATTCTCGCCAACGCCGTGAAGGTGACGCTCGGTCCGAAGGGCCGCAACGTCGTCATCGACAAGTCGTTCGGCGCGCCCCGCATCACCAAGGACGGCGTCACCGTCGCCAAGGAAATCGAGCTCGACGACAAGTTCGAGAACATGGGCGCCCAGATGGTGCGCGAAGTGGCCTCGAAGTCGGCCGACGCAGCCGGCGACGGCACCACCACTGCTACCGTGCTCGCCCAGGCAATCGTCCGTGAAGGCGCCAAGTCGGTTGCTGCCGGCATGAACCCGATGGATCTGAAGCGCGGCATCGACCTGGCTGTGGAAGCCGTGGTTGCTGACCTCGTCAAGAACTCCAAGAAGGTCACCTCGAACGACGAAATCGCCCAGGTCGGCACCATCTCGGCGAACGGCGATGCGGAAATCGGCAAGTTCCTCGCAGACGCGATGAAGAAGGTTGGCAACGAAGGCGTCATCACCGTTGAAGAAGCCAAGTCGCTCGAAACCGAACTCGACGTCGTCGAAGGCATGCAGTTCGACCGCGGCTACATTTCGCCCTACTTCGTCACCAACGCCGACAAGATGCGCGTTGAATTCGACGACGCCTACATCCTGATCAACGAGAAGAAGCTCTCCTCGCTGAACGAGATGCTGCCGCTGCTCGAAGCCGTCGTGCAGACCGGCAAGCCGCTCGTCATCGTCGCGGAAGACGTCGAAGGCGAAGCTCTCGCCACCCTCGTCGTCAACCGTCTGCGTGGCGGCCTCAAGGTTGCTGCCGTCAAGGCACCGGGCTTCGGCGATCGCCGCAAGGCCATGCTGCAGGACATCGCGATCCTGACCGGCGGCCAGGCGATCTCGGAAGATCTCGGCATCAAGCTCGAGAACGTCACGCTCGCCATGCTCGGCCGCGCCAAGAAGGTGATGATCGACAAGGAAAACTCCACCATCGTCAACGGCGCCGGCAAGAAGGCCGACATCGAAGCACGCGTGGCGCAGATCAAGGCGCAGATCGAAGAGACCACTTCGGACTACGACCGTGAGAAGCTGCAGGAGCGTCTCGCCAAGCTGGCTGGCGGCGTTGCCGTCATCCGCGTCGGCGGCGCGACCGAAGTCGAAGTGAAGGAGCGCAAGGACCGCGTTGATGACGCGATGCATGCGACCCGCGCTGCGGTTGAAGAAGGCATCGTCCCCGGCGGCGGCGTCGCTCTGCTCCGCGCTTCGGAACAGCTGAAGAAGATCAAGACCGCGAACGACGACCAGAAGACCGGCGTCGAGATCGTCCGCAAGGCCCTGTCGGCTCCGGCTCGCCAGATCGCCATCAACGCAGGCGAAGACGGTTCGGTCATCGTCGGCAAGGTCCTCGAGACCGCGACCTACAGCTACGGCTTCGACTCGCAGACCGGCACCTACGGCGACATGCTCAAGAAGGGCATCATCGATCCGACCAAGGTTGTCCGTGCAGCGATCCAGAACGCAGCTTCGGTTGCCGGCCTGCTGATCACCACGGAAGCCATGGTTGCCGAGCTGCCCAAGAAGGGCGGCGCAGGCGCAGGCGGCATGCCTCCGGGCGGCGGCATGGGCGGCATGGACTTCTAAGTCCAGCCATTCAGGCACGTATCAAGAATGCAAAACCCCGGCAGCGATGCCGGGGTTTTTGTTGCTGCCTCAGGCGACCTCGACCACCGTTGGCTGCTCGACTGAACAAGCCAGGATCGCCATCAGCAACCCGGGAAACCGCGCTTCGATATCGGCCGCCCGCACCGCGTTTTGATGCTCGACGCCCTTCTTGCTGGTCTGGATCAGACCCGCCTCGCGCAACACGCGAAAATGGTTCGACAAAGTGGACTTGGCGATGGTCGGGCATGGCGACGCCGCCGTGCAGGACAGGCAGCCGCTCTCCTGCAGCAAGCCCCGGACGATCTGCAGCCGAATGGGATCAGCCAGCGCCGAGAGCACGCCGGCCAGCGTGATGTCCTTGGTCGCGGGGTGAACGAACTGAGCCACAAAAAAGATATAGGCGCCCCCTTGCGTTGGTTCAATAGTTCCATACTTCCGAACTACTGAAGCACCCAAGAGGGATCACGACCATGACCAAGACATTCGAAGGCAAAGTTGCGCTGGTGACCGGCGGCTCAAAGGGCATCGGCGCTGAAATCGCCATCCAGCTCGCCGCCGGGGGCGCTGCTGTCGCCGTCAATTACGCATCCAGCAAGAAGGGCGCCGACGAGGTCGTTGCGAAGATCACCGCCAAGGGCGGCAAGGCCATCGCCGTGCACGGCAATCTCGCCGAACCGGACGGCGCCAAATCCGTGGTGGCCGAGACCGTCAAGGCGTTCGGGCCGATCGACGTTCTCGTCAACAATGCGGGCGTCTACGAATTTGCCCCTCTCGACAGCATTACGCCGGAGCACTTTCACAGGCATTTCGATCTGAACGTGCTCGGGCTGCTGCTCGCCTCGCAGGAAGCGGCCAGACACTTCAACGCCAATGGCGGCAGCATCATCAACATCTCATCGGGCGTCTCGACGATCACTCCACCGGGCTCGGCGGTCTACACCGCGACCAAGGCCTCGGTCGATGCGATCACATCGGTACTGGCAAAGGAGCTTGCGCCACGCAAGATCCGCGTCAACGCCGTCAATCCCGGCATGATCGCGACCGAGGGCGTGGTGTCGGCCGGATTCCATGAAGGCGACATGCGCAAGTGGATTGAATCCGTCACGCCCATGGGCCGCATCGGCAAGGTTGAGGAAATCGCGTCCGTCGTGGCCTTCCTGGCTTCTGATGCGGCATCCTATGTGACCGGCGAAACGCTGCACGTTACTGGCGGATTCAGATAACGCGCAGTTCGACGGTTCGTCCGACATACCTCAAAGGCGGCGCAATCGGCGCCGCCTTCTTCGTTCGCGTCAAACCTGGTCCGCTTTGCATCAATCATCATCACCGCTGGCCGGCGGCATCTGTGGCATCGACGGTGTCTGCATGCGATCCGGAGCCGAAGGCTGTGCTCGCTCGCGCATTGGCATCTGCCCACGCATCATCTGAGCCTGATCGTGCTCGATCTGCGGAAAGAACACATCATAGCAGGCGCGGCTCAAGCGCGGTCCTGCGCTGCGCAAGCAATTTTCTACCCGCCCCTCATCCGGCATTGCCGATGTACAGAGGCGAAACGCATCCGGCGTGCAGGCTTCGCGCTGCGCCTCCGTGCCGCTGCCCAAAGCCACGACGCTGGAACCCGCAATCAATGCCACCGCGGTCGTCAGGCTTGTCAGAGTGTTTGCCATCGGTCCTGTCCTTACGAAGTTATGACAGGTGAAATTCTCAGCGGCGCGCTCGGTTCCTTCCTGGCCGCTCACATGCTGCTGAAAATGCAGGCCTAAGCGAGTGTAACGACAGAGCCCACAAAGCGAGTCAGTTGACCGCCTGCGTGCTTTCGTCGATCTCGTCGGTCCACACCTTGAAACTCACCAGCGTGTTCGGCCCAAAAGTTTGCGTGATCGGCACATCCGCGGCATCGCGGCCCTGCGCGATCAACACACGTCCGATGCGCGGGATGTTGTTGCGGGCGTCAAATGTATACCAGCGGCCGCCGATATAGGCTTCGAACCAGCCGGCGAAATCGCCGTCGGCCCATGGCTTCGGCATACCGATGTCACCGAGATAGCCGGTGCAGTAGCGCGCTGGAATATTCATGCAGCGGCAGAAGGTGATGGCCAGATGTGCGTAGTCGCGGCAAACGCCCTTCCCCTCGTTGTAAGCGTCCCAGGCGGTCTTGGTCGCGCGTGCGTGCTCGTAACCGAACTGGATATGGTTATGCACGAAATCGCAGATTGCCTGCACGCGCGCCCAGCCAGGCACAGTCTTCTCAAACAGCTGCCAGGCGACGTCCGACAGCCGATCCGTCTCGCAGTAACGGCTGCCGAGCAGATAGACGATCGTCTCGGCCGGCAGATCCTCTACCGCGTGCTGGATGGCTGACGGCACGATAATGTCCGGCTTGCCGCTATCGTTGACGATCCCGTCGGCTTTGAACGTGATGCGGCCCGTCGGCGCAACAATGCGGCTGCACCAGTTGCCAAAGCCATCGCGATAGGGCGTGATCGGAACTGAGGGATTTATCGTGAGATAGTCCGGCACCACCACGTCGGAGGCACGCGTGAAGTGCATGCCCATCACGATCATGACGGGCGTCGGCTGCGGGAAATCATAGATCATCTCGTAGCCAACACGGATCTTCATGCAAAACACCTCATCCCGGCAAATCGTTGATTTCAAAAGCGAGACATCGCAAGCGTTGCACATTGCACGACGATCTTGCGAGAAAAACCCAGCGCAAGCGTCGGCGAGAATGTCATCGATGTCAGATACATCCTCGAAATGGCGACAAAACGTCCAATAACAAGACAATCATAGCGAAATTCGACGAAACACCGGATCGCTCAAAGAAATCGATGGCTAATGTCTGTGAATAGGCGCACGCTGAACGGATGCCGGATCTCAGCAGCGACATGCGCGCGTGACCACGAGATCGCGCCGTGAGACCGTTACTTTCAAGCATCCTTTCCAGTTGAAGGGCCTTGGTCGTTTGATCCCGGCAGGGTCGTATGACGTCATCACCGATGAGGAGATGATCGAGGGACTGTCCTTCGCCAGCTATCGGCGCACGGCGACCATGATCATCGTGCCTGGTGCACCGCCCCATACAAGTTCCATGGAGATGATCTCCATTGGGTCGCTTGAGCTGGCGGATGTGCAGCGCATTGATGCGAGCGCACCATGACCGACACTCCCGTCGAGCTGGATAGCCGCCGCGGCATGGCGGCACAGAAAGCCACCGATATCCGACGCAGTCTCGCCGAAGTCAGATCCAATGCCGCAGCACTGCGTGAGCGGCAGCTGGCACTCGAAGAGCAGTTACTGACCACGCCGGCCACCACATGGCCTGAGGCTGCAGCAAAGGCGCGCTACGTCCTCAATCTCTACGGCGCATCGCTCAGCGCACAGGATACCCAGCACCGCGATCTGATCGCGATCGTGCTGGACGACTTCACGCGGCTTGCCGCCAACGACTGATCCCATCATTACGCAGGTCGCAGCGATCCCGCAGCAGCCAGCGCTCAACCGAAAGCATCCTCATGCAGAACCTCTTGCACCGTCACGTTCAAGTCGCAGAATCTCTCCGCCTCGGCGTCGAGTCCGGCTGGTACAGCACCAAGATCAGCGGAACCTTTGTTACGGGCCCACATCCCACCGAGGCCGAATGCTTGCGCAAGATCGCTGAACTCAACCCTGTTGTGCCGAAGCGCAAGGCCTAACGCGGGAAGACGACGATGGCGCTTACACACGGTGTTTTCCAAAGCTTCGAATATAATCGCATGGTTGTCCTGTTCTCGATGATGAATGACGCGACCGAAGTCACCTGCGCGATCAGCACCAGTGCGATGGACGAGCTCGAAAAGGCGAAACGCACCAAGCCTGAACAACGCGAGGAGCAATTCGTCCGGCTGCGTGATCGCATCGAGGCCTGCGCAGCGCGCAAATTCGCGAACGCCGAATTTGAGGGCAAGCCGCCCGGTATCGTGCTGCGCAGCATCGATTTCCGGTAGCCTCTCCCACCATTGAACCCTTCCTCCTCGCGGTGTGACCAACGCCTGTCACACGCGAGAGGTCGAGCCATGCGCCACTTTCCAAGCCTGAACCGTTGCGCCATCCGCGTCCTGTTCGCTGCCATGCTGGCGAGCGCAGCAATGCCGATCGCGCAAGCTGCCGCCGACGATGCACAGCAATGTACCGATGCCTCCGGCGTCCTGGCGATCGCGGCCTGCGACCGCGCCATCGCGTCAGGCAACTACCGCGGCCGCCAGCTTGCCGAGCTGCATTTCAACCGTGCCTTCGAATATAATGAACGGCACGAGAGCGGCCCTGCCATGGCTGCCTTCGACGAAGCCATCCGCCTGAACCCGGATTATGCCCGCGCCTATTTCATGCGCGGCAATCTCTGGCTCGCCCGCGGCGACAACGACCGCGCCATCCGCGACTTCAACGTCGCGCTGGATCTCGATCCCAACAACACCGATGCCTATGTTAATCGCGGTGTCGCCTGGTACGCCAAGGATGACAACGACCGCGCCATTGCCGACTACGACATGGCGATCCGTCTCAATCCGCAGGAAGCCGGCGCCTATAGCAATCGCGGCGGCGCCTGGCTGGTGAAGGGCGATCATGCACGCGCCATCGCCGATTTCGGCGAAGCAATCCGGATCAATCCGAACGACCCCTGCCCGGTGTTCAACCGCGGCTTCGCCTTCAGCCTGAAGGGGGACAACGATCGTGCCATCGCCGACTACAACGAGGCGATCCGCATCGCACCGACCTATGTGGCGGCGCTGACCAATCGTGGCAGCGTGTGGTCCGACAAGGGTGACAATGACCGCGCCATGGCCGATTTCAATGCGGCGCTGCGCATCAATCCGAAATACGCCAAGGCGCTCTATTTGCGCGGCATGACACGGCTTGAAATGGGCGACATTACGGGCGGCGCGGCAGATGTCGCGAGCGCACGAAAGATCGATCCGAAGGTCGGCTCATAGTGCCGACCACGCGTCACCTTTACGGGCGACAGGTTGTTACTTCGGTCAGTCGAGCTTGGCGACTACGATGAGGCGCTTCACTTCGCCGTTGCGATAGGCCTGCAGGAACTTGTTGTAGTCCCGGAACGAGACGCAGCCGTTGGAATCGCCATTGGGGCCGAGCATGTAGGTATGGGCGAGCAGACCCGTGCGGCCATGGATCGCGCCCTCGCCGCCCACCGGCGTGAGGCGCAGCGCGGCCACACCATGGAACAGAGCCTCGCGCGGCTTCAGATCATAGATGTGCGGCGGCGTCACGCCGCGCATCTTCTCATGGGCATAAGCGGGATTGTCGAGACGGCTGCCGAGGCCGGAATGCGCTTCCAGCTTGGTGCCGTCGGGCATGTACACTTTACGCGCGGAGATGTCGTAGACCGCGGTGGTGCGATCGCTCAGGGTAGGCTCATTGCTGGCCGCCGCATCGGTGCCGTTGCTCAGCACGCCACCGTCGGAGCCTGCATAAGCGAGCACAGGGCCCGACTGCGGAGCGTTGCCACCGAACAGTTTTTCAAAGACGTTGAAATTGCCGGACTTGGGCTGCGCAGCCAGCGCCAGCCGCGCCTTCTGAACCAGCGAGTCGTGGCCGTAGGCACCGCCCCTGGCGGCGCTGGCCTGTGCGACCGGCTGCGACGGCGCTTGTGTTGTCTGCTGCGGCGCGGACGGCGTACGGGCATCGGAGGGTCGCGCGGCCGGCATCGGAATGCTGTCGACGAGCTGGCGTACCGTCGGTGCCGGCTGCATCAGTGCGACTTCCTGCGGCTTCGCGGCTGGTGCAGGTACAACAGCTTCAGAAGCCGGGTTGCGCTTGACGAAGCGCTCGGGCGCGGCGCCCATCGAATAGGTCGGGTCGAACCAGGCGACCTGACGCTTCGGTTCGGTCTGCGCGGCAGCGAGCGGCGCATTGACGGCCGGCTCGAAACGCTCGGAGAAGGATGTGCGGTGTTCGGTGCGTGAGAAGCGGCCGTCGAAGCGCTCGGCGAAGGACGACTGGCCAACGCCTGCATCATTGCCGAGATTGGCCGAGACCATCGCAGGCTCCACGCCATTCTGGAAAAGCTTGCCGGCGAGCGTCCATCCACCGGTCAATGCGACGGCGGCAAGAGCTGCGCCCGTCACGAACATGCGTGAACTGGATTTAGACACCTGGTGCGGGCCTCGGCGTGAGGGTGCAGAATGGTTCAACGCACGTTTACTGCTGCTCATACGCCTGACGTCCAACACACGTTTACTAAGCTCCCTGCCCGTTGTGCCTG